>DASTMQ010000072.1:0-5195 GCA_035714005.1 Hyphomicrobiaceae bacterium | reverse complement strand
TGCCCAACGTGCGCAAGGCGCGCGAGGCGGCATTCCAAGAGTAGATTTGACGCCCACCGACAGCAGACGGCATGCTTCCCTTCTGAGCGTTCAAGACCGATAGAGAGGACCAAGAATGCGTCGTCGCGAATTTCTCGCCTTTGCCAGTGCGGCACTGGCGGCACCTTTTGTCGGCAAGGCCTCGGCCCAGAACTGGCCCGAAAAGCCCGTCAAGCTGATCCTGCCCTATGCCCCGGGGGGCGGCACCGATCTCATCGGCCGCCCCTGGGCGGAGAAGCTCTCCCAAAGTTTCGGGCAACAATTCATCATTGAGAACCGCGGCGGCGCCGGCGGCATGATCGGCACCGAGGCGGCCGCCAAGGCGGCAGCCGACGGCTACACCTTCTTGCTCACGCCCAATGCAACGCTCAGCGTGCTGCCCAGCCTGCGCAAGACCCCCTACGATCCCAAAAGCTTTTTGCCGGTCGGCCGGGTTGGCGATTTCGTCACCGGTTTTTCCATGCATCCGGCGGTCGGACCGAAGACCTTCAAAGAGATGATCGAGTATGCCAAGGCCAATCCTGGCAAACTTTCCTACGGCTCGGCCGGTCTCGGCACCGCCACCCACCTGCGGATCGAGATGCTGAAGTATCGGGCGGGCATCGATATCCTGCACGTGCCCTATCGCGGCAGTGCCGATGCGCTCAACGATCATCTGCCCAATACCGTGCAGATGATGAACGAGATCAACACCATCCCACACGTCAAGGCCGGCAAGCTCTTGCTTCTCAACATCAACAATGCGACGCGCCACCCGGACTTCCCGGACGTGCCGACCCTCACGGAGTGCGGCTATGCCAATTCGGATGTACCGATCTGGTATTCGCTGTTCGCTCCGGCCGGCACAGCCAAGGCGATCGTCGCCAAGCTCAACGCCAAGCTCGTCGAGATCGCCAATAGCGAGGAAATGCGCGAGCGCATGCGGTCGATCAATACCGTGGTGCCGACGCAAACGCCCGAGGAAATGCTCGCCTACCTCGAGGAAGATACCGCCCGCAACGTCGAGTTGATCAAAGCTACCAACATGAAGCTGGAGTAGACCGAGGCGCGTTGCCTACTTGCCCCGATAGAGCGGCGGCCGCTTTTGTGCGAATGCCGCGCGGCCCTCGGCCCAATCCTCGCTGGCGAAGATCGCGTCGACCTCGGCGCGGGCAATGCCGGCCACTTCAGTCGGGCTTTTGGGCAGTGTTTCCGCCACGAAGCGCTTTAGTGCCCGCGATGGCAGTGGCGCGGTGGCCGCTATCCGCCGCGCGTAGTCCATCGCCGTTGGCAGCAGCTCGGCGACCGCCACCACTTTGTTGACGTAGCCGACCTCATAGGCGCGCCGCGCGTCGATCGGCTCGCCGAGCAGCAACAACTCCATGGCGATCTTGTGCGGGATGCGCGAGGCAAGATTGCTGATGATGCCGCCGCTGAAGCCCACCTTGACCTCGGGGTAGGAAAAGCGGGCATTGTCGGCGGCGATCAAGATGTCGCACATGGTGGTAAGCACCATGCCACCTCCCACGACCCAACCCGCAACCGCGCCAATCACCGGCTTATCGACGGCAACGCCGACGCCGGGAATGCCGCGGTAAAGGCTGCTCGGGAGCGCCGTCAGGTCGGCGCCGGCCGTAAATGCCCTGTCGCCGGCGCCGGTCAGCACGGCTACGCGATCCTCATCGGCGCCCATCAGCCGCTGCCAGGCACTGTTCAGCGCCTCGACGATGCCATCGTCGAGCCTGTTCATGCGCTCGGGTCGATTGATCGTGATAAGGGCAATGCCGCGCATGGATTGGTAGGTGACGGGGGCCTCGCTCATGGTGCGCCTCACGGAACAGCTGAAAGTTGCGCCAAGCTAGCAAGCCCTTGCGCAGGGCTCAAAAGGTTTGCCAAATGCAGCGGGAAGGTCGAACCGCACCGAGCCCTGGAGCTGAGACGATGAGCGAACGCCCGGAAAACTTCGGCTTTGCCCCGGCGCATGATGAACCGATCCCCTACCGGCAGCGGATTCGTGACTACTACGTTGCGCTTGGCTATGGCGCCGCCTACGAATGGGCCCACTATGCCGAGGTGCCATTTCATCGGTTGGCAAAGCCACTGGGAGAATGCCGACTGACGCTCGTCACCACCGCGGCGCCCTATCAGCCGGACAAGGGCGACCAGGGACCAGGCGCACCTTACAACTCGGCGGCCAAATTCTATACGGTCTATTCTGGCGACACCGCCAATGACCACGACCTGCGCATCTCCCACGTCGGTATCGATCGCAAGCATACGACCGCGGAAGATCCCGGCAGCTACTTCGCTCTGCCCGAACTGCGCGCTGCCGCAGCATCCGGGCGCATCGGTGGGCTTGCCCGCCGCTTTCACGGCCTGCCGACCAACCGCAGCCATCGCGTCAGCCTCGAGGTCGACTGCCCGGAGCTCGTCGCCCGCTGCAAGGCCGATGGCGTCGATGCCGCACTGCTGCTGCCCAACTGTCCGGTCTGTCACCAAAGTGCAAGCCTCGCGGCACGCGCCTTGGAAAGTGCCGGCATCGCCACGGTGGTGATGGGCTGCGCCAAAGATATCGTCGAGTACGTGGGTGTGCCGCGCCTGTTGTTTTCGGATTTTCCCCTCGGTAATCCGGCGGGCCGACCGAACGATCCAGCCTCGCAGCGCGCCACCCTCGCCTTTGCCCTCAATCTGTTGGCGGCGGCCGGCCAGCCGCGCACCACCGTGCAATCACCTTTGCGCTGGAGCGACAACCCCGACTGGAAACTTGACTTTTCCAATGTCGCGCGGCTGGCGCCGGAGGAGATCGCCCGCCGCCGCGCCGAGTTCGACCGGCAGAAGGCGATGGCGCGCACTTTGCGCGAGGACGCCGGCCTCACGCGCAGGAGCGCCAAGTCGCCGGCATGACCGGCGCGGCGCACCTGGGGATCTCGCGTTGACACGCTCGCCGCGCGCAGGCTCAATTGCGCCCAATGACGAGCCGCGCGGCCCGACGAGGGGGGCGTGCCGGCTCGGCCAAACTAGCCCGCAGCAACCACGGCATCGCACGGAGACAGCAATGACAGGTAGCGCGCAGCGCGTCGGTTGGATCGGCATGGGCCGCATGGGCTACCCGATGGCGGAGCGCCTGCTAAAGGCCGGTCACACCGCGGCAATCTGGAACCGCACCATCGCCAAAGCCCAACCGCTGGCGGCGGCGGGGGCAAGGGTCGTGGGCTCGCCGGCGGACCTTGCCGGCGTCGACGTGCTGTTCTCCATCGTGTCGACGGGCAAGGACCTGGCAGAGGTCTACTTCGGTCCCGCCGGCGCGCTCTCCGTCGCCGGCAAGGCGCCGGCAATCGTGGTCGACTGCTCGACCATCGGCGTCGAGGAATCGGCGCAGATTCGCGAGAAATTGCGCCAGCGCGGTGTCGACTACATCGCCGCACCGGTCAGCGGCAATGCCAAGGTCATCCGAGCCGGCAGACTGTCGGCCGTCGCCTCCGGGCCCGAGCCTGCCTTTCACAAGGTGGCACCACTGATCGAAGCCTTCGCGCCCGCGGGCGTCTCCTACGTCGGCGAGGGGGAACTGGCACGGGTGTGCAAGATCGCTCACAATGTCATGCTCGGTGTCGTCATTGAAAATCTCATTGAGATCACGCTGCTGGCGAACAAGATGGGCGTGCCGCGTCACGCCTTTCTGGCCTTCATGAACAACAGCGTGATGGGTTCGATGTTTACCCGCTACAAGTCCCCGGCGCTCGTCAACCTCGACTGGACCACGACCTTTACGCCGGAGCTGTTGCGCAAAGACCTTGACCTCGGTCTCGAGCTCGGTCGCCAGATGGAGGTGCCAATGCCCGTGACCTCGGCGGCGCGCGACATGCTGCAAAGTCATATTGGTGTCGCCCGCCTGAAGCCCGAGGCCAATGAGTATCTCGCCGCCGACTTCGCCGCCTTGCTGGAGACGATGGCGCAAGCGTCAGGCATGCGGCTTGAGAGCGAGCAGAAAACGGTGCCGACGGGCCTGGAAGGCTAGCGGCCCATACGGCGCTACAGCGTGTAGCGGGGAGCGCCGGGTGGCCCGCGCCAGGGCCGGTTTACCCGGGCCTAGTGCAGAGAGCCAAGTCTGGCGGCCGGTGGCTCAGGCCGCGGCCAGGTTCATGGCGACCTCGCCGCAATCCTCGATCACGCCCTTGAGGACGTGCCGTCCCGTCAGCCAGTTCAGGCCGATCAGGCTGCCGGTGATGACGATTTGACCGGCCTCAATGCGCAGTCCGCGCCGAGCCATGGCGGGTGCGAGCAGCAGCAAAGCGCCGACCGGGTCGAGGCTGCGGCCTTCGACGTGGACGCGGCCGTCAACCCACAGCCGAGCCGGCCTGGCCTTGAGATCCTTGCCGCGCCAGTCGGCGATCTCGGGACCAACGACGATCCCGGCATTGGCAATGCAGTCGGCGAGCGCCACATGGCGCGGCAAATGTGCCGGATCGACAAGTCGGCTCTGGCACAGCTCAAACACCACATGGGCCGCCGCGACCGCGTCCAGGACCTGCTCGGCCGAGGCCTCGGGGGCCACGCTGCACCCCAGGCGAAAGGCAACTTCGAGCTCGAAACCGGCCGGCTCGTGGCCCACCGGCGTCCAGGTACCGTTGGCCTGCACGCGACCGGCCGCGACGATGGGGGCATAGATCACCGGGCCGTTCGGCACCGGCGACACCTTCCAACCGATGATCGGCGATTTGAGCGCGGGCACGACCCTTTCCTGGATCGCAAAGCCTTGCTCGAAATCCGCCGGCATTTCCGAGGCAGACAGCGAAATTCGCGCGCCCTGTTGGCGGGCCGCCAGCAGCCGTGCGGCAACGCCGTCTAGACGATCCTGCGACATCGATGCCTCCGAAGAAACCGCGCCGTCTCGCCGGCCGCCGGCGCGATGGCGGATATCGCATGCCCCGCCGTGATCGGAAAGGAAATCGCGCATTAGGCTTGGCGCGCGCGCGCGCAAGGCGCGCGCGGCATCGCCTCGACCGCCGACCGTATCCTTCGCGGTCCGGGCTTGCCTGGTGGACCGGCCAACCAGCAAACTGCGCCGCAGACATCGGTACGCCAGGGAGGGCGACATGCGACGCTTATGTGAAGGCCGGGTGGCCATCGTGACGGGGGCCGCGGGCGGGCTTGGCCGCCAACACGCCCTGCTGCTCGCG
>DASTMQ010000071.1:0-6119 GCA_035714005.1 Hyphomicrobiaceae bacterium | reverse complement strand
ACTACCAGGTTTACGTCGAGCCCGCCTTCAGTCAGGTGATGGCCGAAACCACCGCCTGGTTCCGCCGCCACCTGCCGCACGCCTGAGGCGTTGGCCGTCGGGATCGGCTTTCGCTTGGGGTTGAGGGCGCGCTGCGCTCCGGCAGCAAGCCCCGAGCCCGCGCGCTTCCGCGCCAGGCGCCGCGCCAGCAATGCAAGCCTGGCGGGCCTCGCCCGCCCTTCTGGTGGCTTGACCAGGACCACTCCCTATTTCAAAGTCTTGACCACAAAAAGCAACAAACCGCGCCCCGGCACTGCCGCGGACGCGAGCGACGGAGGAAATCCATGTCCAAAAGGCGCGACCATCGCTTAAACCGGCGCGAGCTGCTGTCGGGTGCCGCGGCGGCGGCGGCAGTCGCAGGTTTTCCATTCGTTTCGCGCGCGCAAATGAAGCCCATCAGGATAGGCATGCCGACCATTCAGTCGGGACGCGCGGCCATGGTCGGCGCCTCGTCGCGCAACGGCTGCACCTTGGAGATTGAGAAGTTCAACGCCGCCGGCGGGCTGGGCGGCCGCATGGTCGAGCTCGTCGCGCGCGACACCAAGGGCAAGCCCGAGGAGGCGGCGCGTCTGTCGCGCGAGCTCGTCAACAGCGACGGCTGCGAAATTCTGTTCGATGCGGAATCATCCGCCGGGGCCTTTGCCATTCACGAAGTCGCAAAGGACTTGGGCGTCGTCGTCATGCACATGAACTCGGAAACCTCATCGCTGACGGCTGATCCGAAGCTGCGCATTCCAAACGCCTTCCGGGCGGCACGGCAGGGCATTCACGATTCGATCGCCGCCGGCTCATACGCCGGCAAGATTGCCAAGGCCAAGGGGCTGAAGAAGTGGCTATCGTGCTCGCCCGACTATGCCTACGGGCGTGACTCCACCCAGCTCTTTCTCGAATACCTCAAGCACTTCCAGCCCGACGTCGAGGTGGTGGGAGAGGCCTGGCCGAAGCTGTACCAGCCGGATTACACCGATGCCCTGACCAAGATCCTGCAGATCAAACCGCAGGCAATGTATTCCTGCCTGTGGGGTGGCGACCTCACCGCCTTCATCGATCAGAGCGCAATCTACAATCTGTTCGCACAAATGGAGGTCTTCACCATCAACGTGGCCGACTACACCATCCTGACGGCGGTCAAGAACCTGCCGAAAGGCATCCATTCCGGCAATCGCTATCTGTCGACGTTTCCCAACACCGAGGCCAATGCCAAGTGGGCCGCCGAGTACCGGGCGAAATTCAACGAGTTTCCCATCAATTGGTCCTGGGAAAATGCCACCGGCGCCAAGTTCGTGCTCGAGGGTCTGAAAAAGGCCGGCAGCACGGAAGCCAAGAAGCTGTCCGACGCCATCCGCGGCATGAAGATCGAAAGTCCATTCGGGGCCGATGGAACGCTCACCATGCGGGCCGAGGATCAGACCTTGGTCAATTACGCCACGGGCTGGGGGCAAACGATCCCGACGGAGCCGTTCATGCCTGAGGTGACGCCCGTCGACTGGCAAGTCATCTACGAACTCGAAACGGCATGGAAGAAGAAAAACAACTACATTTGAGCGTGGCGCTCGCGCTGCTGCGCGGTGGCGCATTGTGCGGGAGGCGCTAGGCGCAGCGGCGACTACAGATCGCATCGAGGTGGTGCTTGGACTTGCCGGCTTTGGCCAACTGCGTCACGTCGCTCTCCTGCATCGTTACGCAATCGACCAGTGGCTTGATCATCGGCATGCTGCTGTTTTTGGTGGCCGCCGGCGTTTCGCTGATCTTCGGCGTCCTCAAGGTCATCAATTTCGCCCACGGCTCTTTCTACATGCTGGGGGCTTATCTGGTACTGACCGTCTATGGCCTCAGCGACAGCTTTCTGCTGGCGGTGATCGCCGCCGCCCTCGGCGTCGCCGTCTTTGGCCTGCTGTTTGAGCGCCTGATCATCAGCCGGGTCTACGGCTCCCAGGTCTTGATGCAGCTGCTCGTCTGCTATGGCGTGATCTTGATCATGGACGACCTGGTCAAAATCATCTGGGGCCCCGAATTCAAGTCGCTCGGAATGCCCGCCGCCTTTCAGAAGCCGCCCTACCTCTTGGGCGGCGGCGTCGTGCCCGTCTACTACCTGTTTTTGATCCTGCTGACGCTGCTGATTGCCGTGGCCCTCGGGCTTGCAATCACGCGCACCCGCTTGGGCAAGATCGTGCGCGCGGTGGCGATCAATCCCGGCATGGTGTCGGCGCTCGGCATTAACACGGGCTACGTCTACGCCGGCGTCTTCATGCTGGGGGGCCTGCTCGCGGGCCTCGCCGGGGCGCTCGCCGCCCCGGTGCGGTCAATCGTATCGGGCATGGGACTGTCGGTAGTGGTCGAATCCTTCATCGTCACCGTCATTGGCGGCATGGGCTCGGTCGCCGGCGCCCTGGTCGGATCGCTGCTGATCGGACTGGTGCGCAGCTTCGGCACCATCGGCTTTCCGCTTTTCACCGAAGGCCTGATGTTTTTGCTGATGGCCGTCGTGCTGGTGCTCAAACCCAGCGGCTTGTTCGGGCGTGAGGGCTGAATTGGTGCGCACGTCCTCCATGCGACGCGACTGCCTGATTGCGCTCATCGTTTTCGCGGCACTCGCCGCCCTGCCGATGCTTTGGCCGAGCCACGGTGTGTCCGACTTCGTCATCCGCCTCGCCGCCTTCGGCATCTTTGCGACCTCGCTCAACATGCTGGTCGGCTATGCCGGTCTGGAAAGCTTCGGGCACGGCCTGTTTTTCGGGCTCGGCGCCTACAGCTTTGCCCTGGCCATGCAAAGGCTCGGCACATCGATCCCGGCGGCGTTGCTGCTGACCGTGCTTTTGTCCGCCGCCGTTGCGGGCATCGTCGGCGCCATTTGCGTGCGGCTGAAGGAGATCTATTTCGCCTTTCTCACCTTGGCCTTCCAAATGCTGCTGCACAGCCTCATCATTGCCTGGACGCCGCTGACGGGCGGCGACCAGGGCTTGACCGGCGGGGTGCCGCGCCCACCGTTTTTGGGCATCCGGCTCGATGCCCCCTATCACCTCTACCTCTTCTCCGCCGGCCTGCTGCTGCTGTGCCTCTTGCTGATGCGCCATATCGTGCAGTCGCCGTTCGGCTACACGCTGCGGCTGATCCGCGACAACCCCGCACGCGCAACATCGCTCGGCATCAATGTCTGGGCCATGCGCCTTGCCGCTTTCGTCATCGCCGGCGCCTTCGGCTCGCTTGGCGGCGTGGTGATGAGCCTGTTCGTGTCTGGCGCCTTTCCTGACTTCGCCTACTGGACCATTTCCGGCGAGGCCATTTTCATGATCATGCTGGGCGGCACCACGCTGTTTCTGGGGCCGGTCGCCGGCGCCGTCATGCTGTTGCTGCTCAACGACGTGGTAACCAAGCTCACCGAGCACTATGGCCTGGTTCTCGGGCTCATCATCCTGTTGTTCGCCCTCGGGCTGCGAAAGGGGCTTGCCGACTATCTGGCCGAGCTGTGGCGCGAGCGCAGCGCACGGCGCCTGGCGATGCCGCTGCCAGCGGCCCCGTTCGCCGAGCCGTCCAACAAGCTAAGCGGCGAATGAGCCGGGCACGCCAATGTTGTCGATCGAGAACTTGAGCAAATCCTTCGGCGGCGTCGTCGCCATCAGGGATGTCAGCTTGAATTTCACGCCAGGTTCGCTCACCGCCGTGATCGGGCCAAATGGCGCCGGCAAGACGACGTTCTTCAACCTGATTATGGGGAGCTTGCTGCCGGACCAGGGTCGCATTCTGCTGGGCGGGGAAAATATCGCCGGTCTGCCGACGCCGCAGATCGTCCGGCGCGGTATCGCGCGAGCCTTTCAAATTGCCAGCATCTTTCCGAGCCTCACCGTCCGCGAGGCGCTGCTTGCCGCCGTGAACGCTCAGCGCCAACAGCACGCCAAGCTGCTGGCCCGCTTTCCGCTTGCCGCTTCCCGCGACCGTGCCCAGGAGATCATGCATATGGTCGGGTTGGCGATGAAGGCCGACATGGTCTCCCGCTCCTTGAGCCACGGCGACCAGAAGCTGCTGGACATCGCACTCGCCCTGGTGCTCGAACCGCGGGTTCTGTTGCTCGATGAGCCCACGGCCGGCATGGGTCCCGAAGAGCGCTGGCTGATGATCGATACCGTGCACCGCCTGTGGGAGCGGGAGAAGATGACCCTGGTGTTCATCGAACACGACATGGACATCGTCTTCAAGATTGCCCAGAGCATTGCCGTGCTGAGCTACGGTCGCGTCCTGGCCGAGGGCACGCCTGCGGCCATCCGCCAACATCCCGCGGTGATCGAGGCCTATCTCGGCAGCGAGTACGCGGGCCGCGCATGAGCCAACGGGCGATCATCGAAGCCGAAGGCCTCGACGTGTACTACGGCTCGAGCCAGATCCTGTTTGGCCTCGGCCTTGCCGTCCTCGAGGGTCAGACCACGGCACTGCTCGGGCGCAATGGCGCCGGCAAGTCCACCACGCTCAAGGCGCTGGCCGGCCTGGCGCCGCCGCGCCGCGGACGCATCCGCATTGCCGGTGCCGAGTTGCAGGGGCGAAGACCGCATGCCATTGCCCGCGCCGGCATCGGCTACGTGCCCGAGGATCGACAGATCTTTCCCGAGCACTCGGTTGAGGACAACCTGCTGATCGGCACGAAAAAGGGGCCCGGCGGACAGGACTACTGGACGCTGCAACGCATCTACCAGATGTTTCCGCTGCTCGAGCCGCTCAAGGACCGCCTGGGGGGCCGCCTGTCCGGCGGCGAGCAGCAGATGTTGACCATCGCCCGCACGCTGATGGGAAACCCGATCGGTCTCTTGCTCGACGAACCGAGCGAGGGGCTGGCACCGGTGATTGTGGCCCGCATCGGCGAGCTTTTGCGGCGGCTTCGCGATATGGGTGTGACCGTCTTGCTGGCCGAGCAGAACATGCACTTCTGCCTTGGCATCGCCAGTCATGCCGCCATCATCGACAAGGGACGGATCGTGTATCGCAACAGCATCGAGGCGCTCAAGGCCGACGACGGCGTCAAGCAGCGTTATTTGGCCTTATAGGGCGCCAGCCTTTGCCCTCGCTCCAGCCGATGGCGGTGATGGCGCAACGCGTGAGGAGACCAGGGTGATGGGAAGCCGGCTCGACCCCGATCTTGCAAGGATCCTTCCGCTCCTGCCGCTCAAGGATGCGGCGAGCCTCACGCCATCGCGGGCCCGTCAGGACCTGGTAGCGTTGGCGGATTCTCGCAAGGATGTACCGTTGCCGCAGCCGGCCGCCGTCGCCGATGTGCAAATTCCCCTAGCCGCCGGCGCACTCGCCGCTCGCATCTACCGGCCGGCGCGGCTGCCGACGGGGACGCTGATGTATTTCCATGGCGGCGGTTGGGTCGCCGGCGATCTATACACGCACGATCGTCTTGCACGCACGCTCGCCATCGAACTCGACTCGGTTGTGGTCAGCGTCGACTACCGGCGCCCGCCAGAAGCGCCCTTCCCCGCTGCTTTTGAGGATTGCTATGCCGCAACGCGCTGGGCCGCAGCCAACATCGCCACCCTGGGCGGCGATCCGGCACGGCTGGGCGTGGGGGGCGACAGCGCCGGTGGAAATTTGGCGGCGGCCGTGGCCCTGGCGTGCCGGGACCAGGAACACCCGCTGGCCGCCCAACTGTTGATCTATCCCGCCACCGACCTTGTCGGCTGCTATCGCTCGGAGCCGGAGAACGCCAACTACCCGTCGCGAACAGAGAATGCTGAGGGCTATTTTCTCAGCCTCGAGGCCATGCGCTTCTTTGCACGCACCTACCTTGCCGATCGGCACGCCGGCCTCGATCCGCGCGCCTCGCCGGCGCGGGCCGAGAATTTCGCGGGGCTGCCGCCGGCGGTGATATGCACCGCCGAACTCGATCCCTTGCGCGATGAGGGCGAGGCCTACGCCAACGCTCTGAAGCGCGCCGGCGTGCGCGTCGCCTATTTTCGCGAACCCGGCATGATCCATGGCTACTTCGGCATGGGCGGAGCCTCCCCGGCAGCAGATGCCGCCCGACGCCGGGCCACCGACAAATTCAAGCAGCTGCTGGTTGGAACGGCCTGAGGCAGACCTGCGCACTA
>DASTMQ010000070.1:0-3454 GCA_035714005.1 Hyphomicrobiaceae bacterium | reverse complement strand
GTGCACGACCGCGCCGCCGCCGAGGCGGCCTGGGAGCGGATGCTGGCCTTCTGGGCACAGCAGTTGGGCAAATGATCGATGCCCACGCGGCGGCGCCCGCGACGGCGCCGCGGTGGGACGTGCAAGTTGAGCCCCGAGCGCGAGGACAGGCAAGCCTTGGCCGAGACCATCCCCGTTGCCGCCATCGTCTTGGCCGCCGGACGCTCGACCCGCATGGGCAACGACAACAAACTGCTGTGCGAGGTCGCCGGCAAGCCGCTGCTGCGCCACGCGGTCGAGAGCGCGCTCGCCAGTGCGGCGCGGCCCGTGCTGGTGGTGACCGGCCATCAGCGGCTTGAAGTCGAGGCGGCGCTCGCCGGCCTCGCCGTCACCGTCGTTGCCAATCCCGCCTATGCCAGCGGCCTTGCCAGCTCGCTCAAGGCCGGCATCGGCGCCTTGCCGCGCCAAATTGGCGGTGCGCTGGTGATGCTCGGGGACATGCCGCTGGTCCGGCCGGCGCAGCTCGATTGCCTGATCGCGGCGTTCTTGGCCGCCGCGGGCCGAGCGATCATTGTCCCCACCCACCGCGGGCAGCGCGGCAACCCGGTGCTGTGGCCGGCGGCATGTTTTGCCGAGATGCTGGCGCTCAAGGGCGATGCCGGCGCCCGGCAGTTGTTTGCCGCGCATGGCGAGGAGATCCGCGAAGTGCCGCTCGATGCCGCCGCCATCCTGGAGGACATCGACACGCCCGAGGCCCTGGCCCACCTGCGCCAAGGCCTTGGCCGCTGAGGCGCGGCGCGCTGAGTGCTGATCAGGCTTGCTGCTGGCGGGCATTGATAAAGACGGCGGCGCCGATCAAAAGGAAGCCCAGGCCGTCGGCGAGGGTCGGCCGTTCGCCGATGATGGCCATGGTCGCCGTCACGCCGACCACGGGCACCAAAAGAACGCCGATCGCCGCCGTCGCGGCGGGCAGGCGCGCAACCATGCCAAACCACAAAAAATAGCTGAGCGCGATGCCGATCACGCTGTTGTAAACGAGCCCGCCCCAGCCGGCCCAGGTCCTGGGCCAGAAGCTCAAGCTTGCGAGCGCGCTCGCCTCGAAGGCAACGGCGCCGACCCAGACGGTCATGGCGCCGATGACGAGTTGCCAGGCCGTGTTGGCGAGGGGGTCGCGGCTAAAGCCGGCGCGCTTCATGACAATGGTGCCGGCGGCCCAGGCGATCGCCGCCCCCAAAATGGCGGCGATGGCGGCCTCGACCGTGGGCTCGCCCAACGTGGATTGCAACGGCGCCAGCACGGCGGCGAGGCCGGCGGCACCGAGCAGCAGCGCCGTGCGCTGGCGCGGCGACAAAACCTCGCCCAAAAAGACGCGCGCCAACAGCGCCGTCCACAGCGGCATCGTATAGGCAAGGATCACCGCGCGGGAGGTTGGCATCAGGGTCTGGGCCACGGCGGTTAGCACATTAAAGGCCGTGACGTTGAGAAGGCCGGCCAGGATCAGCGCCGGCCATTGTCGCCCCGTCACCTGCAGCGAGCGTCCCGAGGCCTTGGCCAAGCCCAACAGCAACAGGCTGCCGGCCGACAGGCCCACCGCCCGCATACACCAGATCGGCATCTCGTTCAGGGCCAGCTTGACGGCGGGCCAGTTGAACCCCCATGACAGCGCAATCAGGATCAGCGCGGCCCTGAGGCCGGCGGCGCGGTGGCGCCTAGGGCGCGGGTCAGCGGGGGGAATGCTCATCGTTCTTGCGAGGGACGCGGAATTCGGGAAGGCTTGCGGCCAGCGGCAAACGCCAGGCGTGTCTGGCTGGTGGGAGGGTGCAGGCTTTCGTCTAAAGGGCTCTTTAACGAGCTTGGCAAGGAATACCAAGGTGAGGCAAGAGCGCATGCCTCAAGGGAAAGGATCGCTCTGGGCCGCCGTTGCCCTTGTGCTCGTGGCCGCGGCGCAAGTGGCCGGGGCGAAAGACGCGGCCAAGCCACCCGCGCCCGTGCCCGCAGTGGATGCCTGGCGTCACCTGTTCCAGCGGCCGGCGGACTTGCCCGCTCCCCCCGACAATCCCTTGACGCCGGCCAAGGTGGCACTCGGTGCCCGGCTTTTTAACGATCGCCGATTGTCGGGGGATGGGGAACGCGCGTGCGCCAGCTGCCACCGGCCGGAGCGCGCCTTCAGCGACGGCCGCCGGCGAGCTGAGGGGCGCTCGGGCGCAAGCCTTGCCCGCAATACCCCTTCGCTTTGGAACTTGGCGTGGAGCGCGGCCTATTTCTGGGACGGGCGCGCGCCCTCCCTCGAGGCCCAGGTCCGCATGCCGATCGTTGCCGCCGACGAGATGGCCGGCGAGTGGCCGGGCATCTTGGCGCGCCTCAACGCCGATGCGGGTCTGCTGGCCGCGTTCCGGGCGGCCTTTGCGGATGCGGCGGCGATTTCGGAGGAGAGCGTGGCCCGGGCCCTTGCCAGCTACGTGCGCTCCCTCGTCTCTCCCCGCACGCGCTTCGATGCCTTTATCGACGGCGACGGCCGGGCGCTCGGGGACAGCGAGCTGCGCGGCTTTCGGCTTTTCACCGGCAAGGCCGGGTGCGTGCTCTGTCACGTCGGCTGGCGCTTCACCGACGATCGCTTTCACGACATCGGCCTGCCGGGCAAGGATGCCGGACGCGGCGCGGTGGCAGGCGGCACACCGGGTCTACCGGCCTTCAAGACGCCGAGCCTGCGCGAGCTCGCCTACACCGCCCCCTACATGCACGACGGCTCTCGGCCGACCTTGGCGGCCGTGGTGGCCCACTACGCCGACACCTTCCGCAAGCGACCGTCGCTGGCGCCCAGCATCCAGCGCCTCCACCTCACGGCCGCCGAGCGCGCCGATCTCATCGCCTTCCTTGGCACACTCTCGAGCCCGCGACGCCCCGCCGCGTCCACGGCGGCGGGGCGTCCTTGAGGGCTTAGCTCAGCCGGCCTGTTCGTACTTGGCGATCTCGACGGCCAAGAGTTGGTAGTCCTCGCAGGCGACGCCGCAGCGCTTTGCAATCTCGGCCAGCTGCTCCTTGGCCCGCTCCGGCGCGCCGATCTGGAGGAAGGCTTCGCCCAGATATTGCCGCGTGGTCGTGCGCTCGGGATGCTTGGCGAGCACCCGGTTGTAATAGACCATGGCCTCCTCGACTTGGCCGAGCTTGCGCAAGCTAAAGCCGATCATGGTCTCCACCCGCGGGTCGGCCGCATTGGGCGCCGAGCGCAAGGTCGCCAGCGCTGCGGTGTACTCGCCCCGCTTGGCCTGCCAGTAGCCCAGGCTATAGATTTCGTCCTGATTGAGCCGGCTATCCTTGTCCTTGGATTTGGGCCTGGGCTTTGATTTCGATTTCGGTTTGGGCTGGTTCGAGGACGGTTTGGGAGGATCGTCGCCGGCGGCAAGAACCGCGGCCGGGGTGAAGGCCAGGACCGTTAGGGTGACCGCGGTGACCGACAGCCATTTGGGCATGGCAA
>DASTMQ010000069.1:0-1616 GCA_035714005.1 Hyphomicrobiaceae bacterium | reverse complement strand
ACAGCGAAATGCAGGCGCCGCCGAAGGCCAGCGCATCCTGCATGGTGTAGATTTCCTCAAGGATCGGCGGCGCCACCGGCCAGCCCTCCTTGACGCGGTCCTGGCGCGTGCGCCGCGTGCGGTACCATACATTCCATTCATCGAAACTCAGCATCAGGCGTTTGGGCGACCGACGCCGCGCCGCCACCGCATCGGCGATGGCAACCACTTCCTCGATGAACATGTCCATCAGGTCGGGAGCCGCCAGAAAGCCGGCGCTGTCATCCCGGTAGTTGTTGAGATAGGTGTGGAGCGAAACGAAATCGACAAGCTCAAAGGTGTGCTCGAGCACCTCGTCGTCCCAGCGTCCGAAGGTCGGCATGTTGCGCGAGGTCGAGCCGCAGGCGGCCAGCACCAGGCTCGGGTCGACCCAGCGCATCATCTTGGCGGCCTCGGCGGCGACACGGCCGTATTCGGTCGCCGTCTTGTGCTCCATTTGCCAAGGGCCATCCATTTCGTTGCCGAGGCACCAGAACTTTACGCCATGCGGGGTCGGAAACCCGTGCGCACGGCGCAGGTCGGCGTAGGTGCTCCCCCCCGGATGGTTGCAGTATTCGACCAGGTTGCGCGCCGCATCGCCGCCGCGCGTGCCGAGGTTGACGGCGAGCATCGGCTCGACGTCGGCGGCGCGACACCAATCGATGAACTCGTTGGTGCCGAAGCGGTTGATCTCGGTGGAAAACCAGGCGAGGTCTAGGCGTGTCGGGCGCGCCTCGACGGGGCCGACGCCATCCTCCCAGTTGTAGCCGGAGACAAAGTTGCCGCCGGGATAGCGCACTATCGTCGGCCCCAGTTCCCTGATCAGCGCCAGCACGTCGCCGCGGAAACCTTTGTCATCGGCGGTCGGATGGCCCGGCTCGTAGATCCCGCCATAGACGCACCGCCCCAAATGCTCAACAAAGGCCCCGAACAGTCTGGGATCGGTGTCGCCGATGGCAAAGTCGCGATCGAGAAGGACTTTGGCGTGGCGCATGGATTGGCTCTCCCGGCTCAGTGCCGCTGCTCAGACTTGGCGCTGGTGCCGTCGCCATGCCCCACGGTGAAGCGGGGCACCAGGACAGCGTCCTTGAGTTGACGCGAATAGGCGTGTTGGGGGTGGGTGAGGACCTGCCGCGCCGCGCCGCTTTCGACCACCTCCCCGTCCCGCATGATTGAGATGCGGTCGCTGACCAGATAGGCGGTCGCCAAATCGTGGGTAATGTAGAGGATGGAAATTGCAAGCTCATCGCGCAAGGTCTTGAACAGGTTGACGATCGCCATGCGCAAAGACGCATCCACCATGGAGACGGGCTCGTCGGCGACGATCAGCTTGGGTTTGGCCAACAGCGCCCGCGCAATGGCCAGCCGCTGCAGTTGGCCGCCGGAGAGCTCGTGAGGATAGCGGCGGGCAACCTCGGCGAGCGAAAGCCCAACCTGGCGCAGCGACGCCTCCGTCGCCGCCCGGGCCCCGGGGCCATCGCCGGCGCCGCCGAAGCGCTCGGCCGTCAGCAGCAAATAGTGATCGACCTGGCGCAGCGGGTTGAAGGCCTCGAAGGGATTTTGAAAGATCGGCTGCACCAGGCCCAGCAAGCGCTGCA
>DASTMQ010000068.1:0-4142 GCA_035714005.1 Hyphomicrobiaceae bacterium | reverse complement strand
TCAGCGCCGGCTGCGATACCCCGAGCGCGGCTGAGGCGGCAAGCAGGCTGCGATGCGTTTCCACGGCGTCGACGGCGCGCAGCAGCGAGATTCTGAGGCGTTGATCGAGGTATCGTCGTGTCATGGGGTGCACACCCCTCTTGCCCTGATCCGTGACTGAGCCGTGACTGAGGCCTGTGCCCGGCGTGTCGTTTGCTCGACCCGCTGCCCGCACGGCCATGGCTTTGCCTGGCGGCGGCAAACAGGATAGCGCAGCGGCAGCCCGCTTCGAAGCGGTTGCGTCGAGCGCGGCGCCGGCGGCGGCTCGGGCCTGGCGGTTGCCGCGCGCGCCCCACATGCGTCAGCGGCCGTCACCGTTAATGGCGCAATGCAGATACGCTCGCTCGACATTGATCTCAACGCAGGGCTGTGATCGCGCTCTTGCCAGGCAATGGCAAGTCGAGCGCGAAATGTGTGGGCCCTCTAAGGGTCGCAGCTAACATCGAAAGCCTTGCTGTGCAACGCGCGGCTGTGTTGGCGCTCTTGCCAGGCAATGGCAGGTCGCGACTGATAAACGCCAATGCCCAAGAGGGATTGCGCTCGCCGAGCTTGGCTACTATCTGACGCACACTGCCAATCTGACCAATGCGCCAGATGCTGAGGCAGGGACGCGCAAAAATTTGGAGCCACTGATGCATCGGGGCCAGGCTGAGGGCCAAGCGCACGCCGTAGCCATTGCCATGAATGAGATTGTCGTAGCATCGGTGGGCCGGCTTTCCGCGCGTGCAATGGACAGGCAGGCTCGGCAAATCCGCATCGCCGTCGTGGACCCTTACCCGATCTTTCGCATAGGGGTGGTGCAGGCCATCGCCCGCTGTGAAGGTCTTGTGCTCGTCGCCGAAGGAGCAACGGCCGCGGATGCGCAGCGCGCCGTCGAGGAGGTGGCCCCGGACATCTTGCTTATCGATATCAGCATTGCGGAGGATGGCATCGAGTCCCTGCTGCGCCAGGCCAAAAGCAGCACCAATTGCAAGCTGGTGGTGCTGACGGCGCTCGATGACGTAGCGAGCGTGTCAAAGGCGTTGGCCACCGGGGTAAAGGGCTACATCCTCAAGGGCATCTCTGGAGCGGAACTCGTTGGCGCCATCCAGGCGATCGATGCCGGGCTGCCTTTCGTGACCCCGGAGCTGGCCTCACGCTTGCTGACGGAGGCAAGGGGCGGCGCACTCTTGCCCAAGCGCGCGGCCAAGCTCAAGGACGCGCTCAGCTACCGCGAAAGGCAAATGCTGGAGCACGTGACCAAGGGGCTGACCAACAAGGAAATCGCCGATCGGCTCGGTCTGACCGTCGGCACGGTCAAGCACTATGTCGGGCACCTGTTCAAGAAGATGCACGTGCGCAATCGCATCGAGGCCATCGAGCGCCTGGCGCAAGACGAGCGCCCGCTGGGCCAGGCCTGAGGGCAACGGCGGCCGTTGCCAGACACGATATGGAGCTTTGCCCGGGTAGGCGCGGTGGCCGGGGCGGCGCCTGGCCTTGATTAGGCCGGGCGACGTCGCCGTCGTGGCCGACCAGGATGCTGCCTTGCACTGGGGCCGCCCCATTTTTTCCGCTGGCCCATTTTTTCCGCTGGCCCATTTTTTTCCGCTGGCCCATTTTTTTCCGCTGGATTGCGTGCCAGCGCCTCGGCGATGCGCTGCCCGAACGACCGCGGCGGGCGTGGCCCTCGCTCACCATCACGGCAAGCAGGGCAGCCCGACGTTCCAGATGCCCTGAGCCTTGCCTGAAAGAAGCGCGGCTGGAGATGGCCGGTCGAGACCCGTGTCGATCGCAGCACTGGCGTGCCACCCAGAGGGCGCGATTTTATCCTTGCCGTGCCCGTGATGCAGGGTGGGCATCGACGTCCAGGTCGAAGTGGGTCATGCGTTTGCTCCGGAGCAGGCGTTGGCGCCTGCTGAGACGAGGTGCTCGCCAAGACGCACGCTGGCAGCCTCGGCGAGGCGGTCGACGGCCTCCTCGAGCCCGGCACGGGCAGCAGCGTCAAGGCAAAGCGCGGCGTTGGCGCGAAATTTGGCCTTGACCTGCTCGGGGCTGGCCGGGCGCTGGACGCTGCCAAAAACGTCGTCGATGCGGCAGCGCCGCTCGCGGCCATCGTTGCACACCACCACCACCTCGGCCTCGAAGCGCTGCGGGAATTGCGAGGGCTCGAGGGGTGACCAGGTCACGCGTGCGGCAAGATCGCGTACCGCCGCGGCCGGGGGATGGGAAAAGGTCGCGTGGCCGATGGCGCCGTCGATGAGGCGTGCCGCCACCACAATCGGCAGGCTCCAGCGGGCCTCGTGGCCGGTCGCGGGTTCCTGCTTGCGTGCCCACGGCTCGCAAATGATCTGGGCGGCGCCGGGTGCCACCAGGCATTTGACGGCACGGATGTCGGCGGGGTGCACGGGTCCGAGTTGGTCGAGCGCCTCCACATAGGGGTGCAGGTAGTGGCAGCAGGGTAAAAATTTGTAGGCCGCCTCCAGGATATGCCAGTGCCGGCCGAGCGTTGCCAGCAATGCCGCGAAATTTTCGACGGCGCCGGCGTTGGCAAATTGATTGAACAACCCCATTCGCCCTTCGAGCGCGGTTTCGGGGCCGGTGAGACCGGCGGCCGCCAGTCGCGCCGCCAACAGGCCGGCGTGCGCCGCCCAGCCCGGATGCATGGATTTGACCGAGGCGCCGTTGCTCAAGAATTCGAACACACCCGCGGCCTGGCTGAGCCCAATGCCGAGCGCGGCGACCGTGCAATTCTCGTCGAGTTTTGCGATCTCGGCCGCCTGCAGGGCGGCCACCAGCGTGCCGCCGACGGAGGTGACCTGGAAGCCGCGCGCTTGAAAAGCGCCGGGCGCCGCCAGCCCGATGCGCACCAGAACCTCCCAGCCGAGGATGTAGGCGCGGAGCAGGTCTTCGCCCCGGGCGTCGGCCTCCTGCGCGGCGGCGAGCGCCGCCGGTGCCAGCACGGCACTGCCGTGCACGATCGAGGCCGTGTGCGTGTCGTCGTACTCGAGGCCGTGCATCAGCCCGCCGTTGACGAGGGCTGCCGTGGCGGCGTCGCGCCTGAGCTTGCACCCCAGGATGTTCGCCACCCCGGCGCCGCCGAGGGTCGCGGCGGCAGCAAGATACGGTTGGCCGATGCCGGTGCCCGCCGCGGCAAGCGCCACGCCGATGCCATCGAGCAAATGCAGGCGACCACATGCCAGCACGTCGGCTGGAATGTCGGCCAATCCGATGGCGCGGACCTGGCGCGCAAGCTGGCGCGATAGGGTCACAAATTTCCTCCCCTGACCTCGGCCGCCGCCGCAAGCCCCGCCAGGCGGCCCAGTGCGATCGCCGACAGCAGGCCATTACCGGAGGCATAGCCGGCAGCGCCGCTGCGCCCCGACAGGCCCCCGGCGGCACCCCCACCCGCGAACAGGTTCGGGATCGGTCTTGCCCTGCTGTCGAGCACGCGGCCATCGAGATCGACGGCCAGTCCGCCTTGGGTGTGGAATAGGCCGGGCACCACGCGACATCCATAGAGGCGCTGATCGAGCGGACCGAGGCCAAAATCACGGCGGCCGAACGCGTCGGCAAGCTCACCGCGGGCTGAGCGTTGCGCCGCAGCGATGGTGGCCGCCAGCGTGACGGGATCGAGGTCCAGTTGCTTTGCCAGATCGGGCGCGGTTGCGGCCGCCTTGAAGCCGCCGTGGCGTGCAAGTTCGAGGAACTCTTCTTCCAGGGCTGCCACCTCGTACATTTTTTGATCGAAGATGGCATAGCGCGGCGCGGCCTCGGCCAGCACCTTGGGTGTGAAGGCGGAGTAGCCCGCGCTTTCATCGCCGAAGCGCCGGGCCGCGGCGTTGATGATGATGCCGCCCTTTTCGATCGTGGTCCACGACAGCAAGCTCCCGTGCGGATCGGCGACCGTGGCATAGCCTTGGTAGGCGCCGATATTTGCGAAGGCCGCGCCCAGGGCCTCGCCCCACAGGATCGCTTCTCCCGTCGATCCCAAGGCGCCGAAATAGGGCGCACCGGCGATTTCGGGGCAGAACCGGCGAACGAGCGCGGCATTGCCGGCATAACCGTTGACCGCGAGGATGGTCTTGGCCGCATGCACGCTCGAGCTTTCGCCCGATGCCGTCTTC
>DASTMQ010000067.1:0-4949 GCA_035714005.1 Hyphomicrobiaceae bacterium | reverse complement strand
CATTGTCCGCGAGATGCTTTTTTTGGCCTAGGCTCGAGGAGACACATCAAGCCTGCAAAAGCAAAGCGCGGGCCCAAGCCGCCCGCGCCAGTCGCCGCGGCTGCAGCGGCGGGCCGGCTCGACCCATCAAAGCGGGCTGGCGGCTGTGGGCTCTGGAGCCGCGGCCCTCACCCCCTTTAAAGTGAGCGCCACCGGTCCGATGCTTAAAGCGGCCTCGGCAATCCTCGCCGGCTTTGGTTGTAGGTGCGCTCCGTCACGGGCGAGCTCGCACCGCGGCGCGAATTTTGGCGAATTGAGGCTCGGCCCTGACGGCGCCATCGACCGCAGCGTGGTTGGCGGCCGAATGGCCTTTTGCCCTTTGGCCCAGGCGCGAGCGCCCGGCGCAGGCGTAACGGCGAACCTCCGCGACAGGCACGCGGAGGTTGGCCACAAGGTAGTGCGCCGCCGCACGGCGCCGGACACCTCGCCCCGGCGATTGGCCGGGCAGAAGCGCGAACGCCGACCCAACCTGCGCGGCGTCCGGCGGGCGGCCGCACGACGCCTTACATCGTCGACGGCGTCGTCTTCTTCTTTGCCGGTTTCTTGGCGCTCTTCTTCATCTTACTGCTGCTCTTTTGCGCTGCAAACGCCGCCTCGGAGGTGAGCACGGCGGCGGTGGGTAGCACAACAGCAGCGCCGAAGGCGCCAATCATGGCAGCAATTACCAGTTGCTTCATACTAAGTCTCCATTGCCAAGCCTCATAGAAGACGAACGCTCAATTAGCTCCGCTTACAAAGCAATCGGGAGAATTCCTGACAAATGGCAGGGTCTTTGTTGACGGCGGCACGGCCGGCCACCCGCGCGCAAGCGCCAACGCCTGGCGCCACCCGGCTCACCCCGTCCAAGGTTGGCAACGCAATTTTGCCTTGTGCAGGCGTTAGCAGAGGCAAGGGACGGACACGCACCTTCAAGGGGGAGTAAAGCCATGACTGGCCTGCTGCCACGCGCCCTGTTTGGCGCGTCACTGATCTTACTTGCGACCGGGACGAGCCTCGGGCTCTTCTCCTCTGCTGCGATCGCCCAGCGTGCCAAGGGCTCAGGCGCGCCGATCGCGACCGGCACCCCCGAAAGCGTCGGGATGTCGACGGCGCGCCTCGCGCGACTGACCGGCGCCTTCCAGAAAGAGATCGCGGACAAAAAGCTCCCCGGCGTCGTCATGATGGTGTCGCGCCGAGGTCGGCTCGTCTATTCGAGCGCGCTTGGCCTGCGCGATCCCAAGGGCACCGATCCAATGCGGACGAACTCTGTCTTTCGCATCTATTCGATGACCAAGCCCATCGTCTCCGTGGGGGCCATGCTGCTCGTCGAAGACGGCACGCTCTTGCTGACCGATCCGGTCTCCAAGTGGCTGCCCGCCTTCAAGGACGTGAAGGTGTGGACCCAGAACGGCGAGGTCGCAGCCGAACGGCCGATGACCGTCCAGGACCTGCTGCGCCACACCGCCGGCCTGGCCTACGGGGAGCTGACGCAGAATGCCACCGTCAAGGACGCCCTCGCCAAGGCCGGCCTGTTCAAGCCGGGCGTGATCGAGTTTGACGCCCGCGACATGACGGGTGCCGAACAGGTGGAACGGCTGGCGAAGATCCCCTTGCTCTATCAGCCGGGTAGCACCTGGGAGTACAGCCTCGCCTCCGACCTGCTCGGCCGCGTCGTCGAAGCCGCCTCCGGCAAGCGTCTGGGCGATTTCCTGAGCGAGCGCATTTTTAAGCCGCTCAAAATGACCGATACCGCCTTCTGGGTCACCGAGGCCAACAAGGCGCGCTTGGCAGAACCCTTTGAGAAGGATGCCGTGGCCGGCACGCCGATCAAACTGATCGACGTCGGCAACCAGCCGGGCAACGATTCGGGGGGCGCCGGTGCGGTTTCGACCGCCGGCGATTATTTACGCTTCGCCCAGATGCTGGCCAATGGCGGCAGCCTCGACGGCCAGCGCATCATCAGCCGCACCACCCTGAAGCTGATGACCTCCGATCATCTGGGTTCGCGCCTGCCGCTGGCTCCTACCCTGGGCGGCAATGTGCTCGGCGCCTCGACCTATACCTTCGGCCTTGGATTTGCGGTGCGGCCCGGCGATGGCATCGCACCCTTCTCGGGATCCGCCGGCGACTTCAATTGGGGCGGCTACGCTGGAACCTTCTTCTGGGTCGATCCCAAGGAGCAGCTGGTGGCAACCCTGATGGTCCAGTCGGCAGGCAGCTTGCGCCTCTTTCACCGCCTGCTCTATCGGCAGCTGGTCTACCAAGCGATCGTCGACTGAGGCTTGATCCAGCCGAGGTTTGCGCCACCGCGCCTTGGACACGACCCGAGGCTTTTCGTCAGCGGTTTTGCCGCCGACGATGGAGCTAACGCGCTGGCGCGCCCAGGCCAACTCCTCCTCCCCGCAACGCATCGGGACGCGCGCTTGGCCACAATGCTGGCATCGCCAGTCGATTGAGCCTTAGCGTTTGCGCGCCAGCAGCGCCGCGCCGAAGGCCTGAAACAGGGCGCGGTTGACGGCGTTGCCCCCGGCATTGTGCTCGGCATGCCATTGTACCCCCAGCGCAAAGCCCGGGGCATCGGCGATCCGGATGGCCTCGATGGTACCGTCCTCCGCCACGCCCTCGACGAAGACGCGCTGGCCGAGCTCGAGGATGCCCTGACCGTGCAGCGAGTTCACCCGGATGCACTCGCACCCCAGGATGCGCGCAAAGACGCCGCCAGGAACCAGGCTGACGTCGTGCCGATCGGCAAAGACCACGGCAGGATCGGGATGGATTTCCCCGGTCTCCAGACGCGGCATGCGATGGTTCATGCGTCCGGGCAATTCGCGGATCTCGGGGTGCAGCGTGCCGCCGTAGGCGACATTCATCTCCTGAAAACCCCGGCAGACGCCGAACACGGGCACAGCCTCGGCAACGCAGGCCTCGACCAGTGCCAGCGCCAGGGCGTCCCGGCTTTCATCGTAGGGCTCGTGCGCGGGATGTGGGTCCTGACGGAAACGCGAGGGATGCACATTGGCGCGCGCACCCGTCAGCAAGATGCCGTCGACCGCCTGCAACAGGGCGCCTATATCCGTGACCTCGGGCGTGCCCGCAAACATTAACGGCAGCGCCCCGGCCACCTCGGCCACGGCGCGCAAGTTTCGCTCCCCGACACCGTGAATATTGAAGCGGTTTTCCACCCGATGCGCATTGCCAATCACCCCGACGACTGGTCTCTTCATCGCGTTTCTCACTTACGCACCTGGCGCAGGTCGCCAAACGCCGCATCCAAGCGGCCCAGCGCCTCCTCCAGCAGCGAGCGCGGTGTTGCAAAATTGAAGCGCAGCCAGCTCTCGCCACCCGGTCCAAACTGTGAGCCGGGGCTGGCAAAGATGCGGGCGCGGCCCTTGACCCTGGCGGCAACCTCTTCGGGCGACAGGCCGGTTGCGGAAAAATCGACCCAGGCAAGATAGGTGGCGGCGAGCGGCATCGCGCGGGCACCGGGGACTGCCGCCGCGATGCCCGCCTCGAACCGGTCGCGGCTCGCGGTCAGGTAAGGCAAAAGGGCCTCGAGCCACGGCTCGCCGGTTCGCCAGGCCGCCTCGGTGGTGAGCATGCCAAAGCTGTTATAGGAGCCAAGCCCGCTCGCCATGATGCGGGCGTCGAGACGCCGCTTCAGGGCGGCATTCGAGGTGATGCAGGCGCCCACGTGTGCGCCGGCGAGATTGAAGGTCTTGGTCGCGGCCACACAGGTGATGAGGCGATCGGCAATCTCCGGCGCGGCGTTGAGCGTTGGGGTGTGCTTGGCGCCCGCGAAAATGAGATCGCCATGGATTTCATCGGACACCAGGATCAGATCGTGCTCGGCACAAAAGGCGGCGAGCGCGCGGATCTCGGCAACCGTCCAGACCGTGCCGCCGGGATTGTGCGGACTGCAGAAAAACACGACCTTGGTGCGGGGGGTGAGCCGCGCGCGAAGCGCGTCCAGAGGCAGCTCGTAGCGGCCGTTCCGCTGCACGAGTTCGGCATCGAGAATGCGCCGCTCGTTCGCCAGAATGATGCGTCGAAAGGCGTGGTAGGCCGGCGGAAAGACCACAACGTCATCGCCGGGCTCGCTCACCGCTTGCAGGATCAGCCCAAGCCCCGCGACGATCCCCGGCGTTGCGCTCACCCATGCGGGATCGACGCTGAGAGCATGCCGACGTCGCAACCAATCGACGAGCGCGGCGGCCCAGCTCCCCGTATCGGCGTAGTAGCCGTGCACGCCGCGGCGGCTTTCGGCCATGAGCGCCTCGGTGACGCCGGGGGGCGCGGCGAAATCCATGTCCGCGACCCACATCGGAATAGCATCGGCCGCCTCGATCCCCGAAAGCCGGGCCATGTTGTCCCACTTGGACGCATGCGTGCCGCGGCGCTCAATGACGCGGTCGAAATCAAACATGCGGGGTCAAAGCTCCTCCACCTCGGCTGGGACAACTCCCAACCGCCCATTGAAAGGGAGGGTTGCGCGGCGGGTCAAGATCGCCAAACCGCGCGCCTGCCGATACTGGCTGGCAGAGGTCGATCGGGCACGGCGGCGCGCGCGGGCGGCGTTAGACGAGCCCGCTCCCGGCCACGGGCCCCGGCCCGAGTGGCCGCCCCGGCGGCGCCCCGTGTTGTCCTGGCCTTGTGTTGTCCCGGCCTTGTGTTGTCCCGGCCTTGTGTTGTCCTGGCCCCGTGTTGTCCTGGACTCGTGTTGTCCCGGCCTCGCGTTGTCGGGGCCCCAGTTGTCGGGCACCGTGACGGGATTGTGGGCAATAGCAAGCCGCGGGGGCCTGGGCCCAGGGATCGTTCCAGGGATCGTTCCATGGACCGTTCCACGGACCCCGCTTGGACCCTCGCTCGGACCCTTGCTTGGACCCTTGGCCTCTTTGACTTCCGAGCGCCGCGGACCCGGCGGTGGCCCTGGA
>DASTMQ010000066.1:0-1544 GCA_035714005.1 Hyphomicrobiaceae bacterium | reverse complement strand
CCCGGGCATTGACGTCCGCCTTATGGTCGATGAGAAACCGCGTCAGCTCGGCTGAGCGTGCGTCCGCCGCCCACATCAGCGCCGTCTGGCCGCGCCATTTTTCTCGTGCATTGACATTGGCGCCGTGGCGCACCAGCACCTCGGCAACGTCCAAGGATCCGGCGCGCGCGGCCAGCATCAAGGCCGTCTGGCCTTCTTGGTTCGGCACCTCTACGTTGCTGCCTGCATCGAGCAGCATTTTGACCAGGCGAGCATTGCCAGCCTTGACCGCCTCCGCCAAAGGGCTCGAGCCGTAACTGTTGGTGACATCGGGCTTCGCCCCGCGCTCGAGTAGCGCGCGGGCAAGATCCACGTCGATCTTGTAGACGGCCCAGTGCAGTGGCGTTGTGCCGTCTCCCTGGGCTGCGTTGACATCGGCGCCTGCCGCAATCCGCTTGAGCGCAGCATCCCGATTACCGGCCTGGATCAGGCCGGCGAGCGTGTCATCGGCGGCGGCAGCCGTGCTGGCCGCTGCGAGGCAAAAAATGACTGCGAAAATGGCACGCTTCATGACGGTTTCCATCAGAGCACATTCCCTGCGAGAGAATTGTGATGCGCCCAATAGCCCTTATGGGCGTCATAGGTGAACCTGTACGGGTCACGGAAGGTCCGATTCAGATCCTTCATCAGTCCCGCATCGAGCATGTCTTGTGCGCTCATGCCCTTCCTGACGAGGTCAAGCATGCGATCGAAGAGCACGCGCGTCATGTCGAACTCAGCCTGCAACTCGGCGCGGCCCACCACCGGACCGTAGCTCGGCACGATCCGCGTCTTCTCATCGGTGAGTTTCAAGAGTTTTTCCTGCGCATCGACGCGCCCGCCCAGCCAGCCGCCGCCGAACCAGTCAAGCACGGGATCCTTCAGCGGCGAGATGGCATCACCCGCGGCCAGCACGTTCGCGTCTCGGAAGAATACGTAGATATCGCCGTCGGTGTGCGCCTCGAGCAGTTGGCCGTACTCGATCCGCTTGTCGCTGGCGAGGGTCTGGTCGCCGGTAAAAAAAGTGACGGTCGGGCGAGCCTCTTTCGGCAGCGCTTTCTCGTACCGATCCTCGCCCTGCAGGTAGTAATCCGTCGCCAGATGCGCCCGGGTCTTTTCGTGAGCAATGATCGTCGCCTCCGACCGCCTTAAGGCGAGGTTTCCGCCCACTTGCTCCCGGTGCCAGTGCGTGTTGAATACAGTTGTGACCCGGCCTGCGCCCGGCAGCTCGCGCAGGCGCTTAAGCACCGCATCGGTGAACTCGGCAGCGCCATTGTCCACCAGGACCTGACCGGTGCTTGCCGTCCGCACCAGGACGTTACCCCCGGCGCCGTGAGCATCACGAATCCCTCGCTCACCGGGACCACAGCGGGGCTTGCTTGGGAGCTTGCTTGGGCGAAAGCGTCGCGCGCGAAGGGCGGCAGGGTCAGACCCAGGACACTGCCCAAGCCGCCACCCAACGCACCTTTCAGTATTGCCCTGCGGTTCATGGCCGGTTCTCCCGAGCGCTCAGACACCGGCGATCA
>DASTMQ010000065.1:0-12169 GCA_035714005.1 Hyphomicrobiaceae bacterium | reverse complement strand
CGGCGGCCTTGCGGACGGCCAAGGCCGGCGCGGAAAGCCAGGCGGAGGCACAAGGCGGCGGTGGTGAGGCCGGTGGCTTCTCGGACGTCCTGTCCGAGCTTGCCGAACAAAGGCGGGATCTGCCGCAGGAGCGCCTGGCAGACGCCACCGGCGCGGCCAAGGCCACAGTATTGGCGGCGGCGCTGCGCCAACTGACGTCCGCTGACGGCGGCGAGCAAGGCCCGCCCGAGGCCGCGCCGGATGGCCAAACCGTGGCGACCGACGCCGCCGCCGCCATGCCGCTGCCGGCCTCGCTGGCCGAGGTCGCCGCCGTGCTGAGCGCGCCATTGCCGCCCCTGGCGGCGCCCGCCGCCGATGCCGAGGCCAGTCCGCAAGGCGGCGGAGCCGCGGTTCTGGCAAGGCCGCAAGGGAAGCTTGACCCGCCGCTGTCCGAGGCGCGTCAAGGCCCCGCGCGAGCGTGCCTCGCCAACCCCGCCAAGGTGCCCGTCGCCGCGGCCGCGTCCGGCTTGAGGGTCTTGGGGCGCGAAACTTATCTGGCACCGGCGGCCGGCGCCGGCGCCGCGCTTGATCGGCTGGCAACGCCGACGGCCACGACCGTGGCCGCCGCGGGTGCACACGCGCCGACCCCGGTTGCAGTCGCGGGCGAGGAGCCGACGGCCGGCGGCCCGGACGCTAAGGCCAATGTCGCTAAGGGGGCGCGGCGGCCGCCCCCGCTCGATGCCGGCGACACTGCCACGCGCGGCGGGCCAGGGCGCGAACAGGATAGGGAACCGGCGCCTGCCTTTGCCGCCGAGCCGGAGGCCGAGGTCAAAAACCATCCTGGCCCGTCGGCCCTGCCGCTCGCCGCTGCGGCGGAAGCGCGCGCCCAGGGGGGGGCGGCGCCGCTCGCGCCGGTTTCGCCGCTGCGCCAGCTGGCCCAGCAGATCGCCGCGGAGGCGGCGCCCGCCGATAGCGCGGTCGGCGCTGCGGTCGCGCGCGACAAGCCGCCGACGGCATCGGTGCTGCGCGTGCTTTCGATCCAGCTGCAGCCCCTCGAGCTCGGCACCGTCAGCGTGCGCATGACGATGCGCAATGATGCTCTTGCCGTCGAGATCACCGCCGAACGACAGGAAACGGCGCGCCTCTTGCAACGGGATCGCGAGACGCTGTTGCGGCTGCTGCAGGCAAACGGTTTTACGACGGACAGCATTCAGGTGCTGAGCCGTCCCGCCGATGCGCCGTCGACCGGCGCCGCGCCGGGATGGCCGCAGTTTCCCCAACAGCAGCAGGCCGGCGCCGGCTTCGCTCAGCCCGATGCGCGCTCGTTTGGCAAGCAGGGGCAGGCCGGACGCGAGCCCAAGACCCCCAACCAAAGCCGAAAGGCCGACGATGAAATCAGCAGTGCTGGCGCTGGCGGCAGCCTTTACGTTTAGCGTTTCGTGCGCGTTCGGCCAAGATTTGACGTGCGAGCGCCAGATGCTGCGGGCGGCGCACAAGCACGGCATACCGCTCGGCATGTTGTATGCGATCGGCCTGACGGAGACGGGCCGCGGCGACAGTTTGCGGCCCTATGCTTTGAACATCGAAGGCCGCGCGGTCTACGACCGCGATCGCCGAGCCGCGCTCGATCGGTTCAAGGCCGCGCAGCAGGCAGGGGCGAGATCGATCGATGTCGGCTGCATGCAGATCAATCATCGCTTCCATGGGCACAACTTCGCCTCGATCGAAGAAATGCTGGAGCCGGCGAACAACGTCGACTATGCCGCACGCTTCTTGCGCCAACTGCGCGAACGGGAAGGCAGCTGGACGCTGGCCGTGGCCCGCTACCACGCGGGGCCCAACAACGACCCGGCGCAAAAGCGCTACGTCTGCCGCGTCATCGCCAACATGGTCGCGAGCGGCTTTAGCAGCTGGACGGCGGAGGCTCGTGCCTTCTGCGCGCCGGACGGGGGCGACCCGGTGCGCGCTCCGGGCCAAGCGGAAGCGGGTAAGCCCTGACAGCCGCTTCGGGGGGACGGTGATGCTGCACACGGGTTTGTCGGGACCCTTTCGGTTGACGATTGCCGCCATCGAGGCAGCGGTGCTGCGCACCTCGGCGGGTGTCTACGCCATCGGCCACGCCGACGGCACGGGTCGATTTTGCGTCAGCCACGTCGGTCGCGATGATCAAGACGTGCGGGCGAGACTGCGCAATTACGTCGGCTCCGACATGCTCTTCAAGTTTTCCTACTATCGCGACGCCCGGGCGGCCTTCGAAAAGGAGTGCCAGCTGTTTCACTACATCAGCCCGCCACGCAATCGCGTGCATCCGGATCGGCCGCGGGGCACTACTCTGGAGTGCCCGGGCTGTCGCATTTATGCCCGTCCCTGAGCAGCCGCAAAACGTCGGTCAGGGCCGCCTGGTAGCCGTGGTGCCAATAGGCACGCTCCGGGGTGTCGGCATCAAGATGCTTCTGGTCGAAGGCAGCGTAGGGTGCCTCGGCTTCGAGCCAATGCCGGATGTTGTCCCGGCGGCTCAGCAACAACGTCATTTTGCAGTGATCGGACATTGCCCATCAGCGCTGCGTGAGGGAAGGCAGTGCGTGCCACCTCAGGCTTGTAACGCATGCGCCTTGGCGAAGCGCCAATCCTGGGCCTCACGTTTGCCTAAAATTGTAGCGGATCTGTTCAGGCCCCGTGAACGAACGGTCAGCTCGCCTTGCCGGCGAGGGCCTGATCGATCAGCATGTTGGCGATCATCATGCGCCGGTCGGCCTCATCGCGGTCGAAGGCGCCGGCGCGGTCGGGGTGGTGGGCGAGCGCAAACGTGCGGCGCAGCCGGTTGAGTTCGGCGGCCGTCATGCCGGGATGCAATTGCAGCGCATCTGCAACCCAGGCCTGCAAGGCGAGGCGGGCATCGACGTCGCCGGCCGCCAGCAGGGGTTCGTTAAGATAGAGGCCCGCGAGCCGACCAGGCTCGGGGTAATCGGTCTCCGCGCGGTTGGCCGTGCTCTCAACCACGAAGGCGCGTCGATGGCGTGCCGGGGTGGCCGCGGCCGGCGGCTGCTCGCCGCCCGGCCCGGCGCGCTCGAGGGCATCGAGGAGCTCGGCAAACTTTGGCCGCCGCATGGGTCCTCCGTTGGCCCCGCAGTCTGGCTTGCCAAGGTTGCGCCAAGGTTAAGTCGCCAACGCCGAGGCGACGACGGCAGGCCCCGCAATTGACAGCCCGGGCGTGCCGCGTGAGGCTGGCTCCATCGACCCTTCTTGCGAGGCTCCAGCATGCCGGCAACGATTGAGGCCTTGCGCGCCGAGGTGATCGGCAGCTTGCTCAGGCCGCGCGTGCTCAAGGACGCCATGGCCCTTAGCGCGCGGGGCGCGCTCGCGCGCGGCGAGGCGGAGCAGGTGCTGGCGCGCGAAGTGGCGCGCGTCATATCCCGCCAGGAGGCGATCGGCTTCAAGGTCGTGACCGACGGCGAGTTCGGCCGCAGCTCCTGGTTCGGCTTCTTCTTTGAAGGCCTGGAGGGCTTCCGGCTTGCGCCGGCACATTTCCAGTTCAAGGATGCGAGCGACCAGGCCTTCAGTTGGCAGACCTGCGTGGCGGCGGCGCCGATCGTGCGCCGGCGTCCGATCGCGCTGCCCGAATACGAGCGCGCGCGCCGTCATGCCCGCCAGGCCCTCGTGAAAATCACCCTGCCCGCACCGAGCGCCTTTCATTTCTTCCGCCTCGAGGAGGCGGTCGACCCTGGCGCCTATCCGGATCGCGCCCGCTATTTCCATGACCTGGTGAGGGTGTACCGCACCGAGCTCAAGGAACTGGCCGCCGCGGGCTGTCGGTATGTGCAATTCGACGAGGTGCCGCTTGCCATGCTTTGCGATCCAAGCGTGCGCCAGCAAGCCGCCGGCCGTGGCTCCGACCCTCACGCCCTCCTCGACACCTATATCGACCTCATTGGGCAAATCTGCGCCGAGCGGCCCGCCGGCATGCGGCTCGGTTTGCACCTGTGCCGGGGCAACTTTCGCGGCCGCTGGATGGCCGCGGGCGGCTATGAGCCCGTTGCCGAGAAGGTTTTCAACGGCGTGCCGGTGGATGTCTTCCTGCTCGAGTACGACAGTGAGCGGGCGGGCGATTTCGCGCCGCTGCGCTTGCTGCCGGAGGGTAAAGACGTCGTGCTCGGTCTGCTGTCCTCCAAACGCGAAGAGCTGGAAGCCGCCGACGACCTCGTGCGGCGCGTCGAGGCGGCGGGGCAGATCCTGCCCATCGAGCGGCTCGGGCTGTCGACCCAGTGCGGCTTTGCCAGCGTCGCCGGCGGCAATGCGCTCAGCGAGGCCGGCCAATGGGCCAAGCTCGAGCTGATTGCCCGCACCGCCCGACGCATCTGGGGAACGACATGAGGGCGGGCGCCGAGGCGGCAGCGAACCGCGCCGGCCGCCCCTGGCGTGGCGGGCATTGCTGAACTAACATCCCTGCCGCCGCCGTGCGGGTGGGTCACCGGCCAAGAGTGACGATCCCGCAGATCCGACGCCGTCGCGGTCACGCAAAGGGAGGTTGTCCATGTGGGCCGTGAGGCATCACCGCCACGTTGGCCGCGGCAGCGCCAAGCCGGCTCGGGTTGGCGCATGACCGTGGCCGCGCGTAGCCATGAACTTGCTGGCGTCCAATTGGTCGTTGACAGCGTTTGCAAGCGGTTTGGTGGCGTGACGGCGGTGGACGCCGTTTCGATCGATGTGCCCAAGGGCCGGATCCTCTCGATCATCGGGCCAAATGGCGCGGGCAAAACCTCGCTGCTCAACATCGTCTCGGGCTTCTACAAGCCCGACAGCGGCCGCATCAGCTTGGAGGGCCGCAACATCACCTCCTGCCGCCCGAGCGAGATTGCGGCGCTGGGCATCGCCCGTACCTTCCAAAACATTGCCTTGTTCAGCGGCCTGACCGTGCTCGACAATCTGATGCTCGGTCGGCATGTGCGGATGCGGGCGGGTGTGCTGGCGAGCGTCCTTTACTGGGGTTTCGCGCAGCGCGAGGAAATCCGCCATCGCGCCGCCTGCGAGGAGATCATCGAATTCCTCAAGCTGCAGGACCTGCGCAAGCAGCCGACGGCGGCGATCGCCTATGGCTTGCGCAAGCGCGTCGAACTGGGGCGCGCCCTGGCGCTCGAGCCCAAGATCTTGCTGCTCGATGAACCCATGGGGGGCATGAACCAGGACGAAAAGGAAGATATGGCGCGCTACATCCTCGACGTGAACCAGGAGCGCAACATTACCGTGGTTCTGATCGAGCACGATATGGGCGTGGTGATGGATATTTCCGATCACGTCGTGGTGCTCGATCGCGGGCGCAAGATTGCCGCCGGCGCCCCCGCGGACGTGCAGAACGACCCCGCGGTGATTCAGGCTTATCTCGGAACCAATCAGGGGGGTGGACGCCAATGCAGCTAGTCGCGGGCCCGGAAACCAATACCTTGCCAAAACTGTTGCGGCGCAATGCCCAGATATGGCCGCGCCAACCCGGCATGCGCGAGAAGAATCGCGGCATCTGGGAGACCTTCACCTGGCGACAGTGCCAGGCCCATGTGCGCGACTTCGCGCTCGGCTTGGCTGCCTTGGGCTTTAAGCGCGGCGACAAGCTGTCGGTGCTGGGCGACAACCGGGCGCGACTCTATTGGGCGCAGCTCTCCACCCAGGCCCTGGGTGGCATGGCGGTGCCGCTCTATCAGGATTCCATCGCCAGCGAGCTGGTGCACGTGCTGACCCACGCCGAGGTATCGGTGGTCGCGGCTGAGGATCAAGAGCAGGTCGACAAGGTGTTGTCATTGCGCGACCAATTACCGAACCTGCGCTGGGTTCTCTACGAAGACCCCCGTGGCATGAGCGGTTACCGGGAGAAATTCCTCAAATCGATCGCCGAGGTCGAAGCGGCGGGGCGTGATTTCGGCAAAGCGCATTCCAACTACTATGAGACCGAACTCGGCAAGGGAAGCGCCGAGGACGTGGCGCTGATCGCCTACACCTCCGGCACGACCGGCCGGTCCAAGGGCGCCCTGTTGAGCCACAACAATATGATCGCCACCTCGGAGAGCTTTGCGGGCGTGGAGTCCGTCAGGCGCGGCGACAATTGGCTTTGCTACCTGCCAATGGGCTGGGTGGGGGATTCCATGTTCTCGCTCAGCACCAGCCTGGTCGTGGGCGCCACCTGCAATTGCCCGGAAAGCCCGGAAACGGTGCAGCGCGATTTGCGCGAGCTTGGCCCCAGCGCGCTGCTGGCACCGCCGCGCATTTGGGAGAACATGCTCACCTCGCTGCAAGTCAAGGCCAGCGACGCCTCGCGGCTCAAGCGCTCAATCTATGAGTATTTTCGCGCTGCCGCGGAAAGGCGCGAGCTCTTGAAGAGTGACGGCAAGCCCATTCCCGCTTTCCTTGGCGCCGCCTGCCGCCTCGGTGAGTTTCTGGTCTATGGACCGGTACGCGACCAGCTGGGCTTGCGCAATGCGCGCTGGTGCTTGACCGGCGGCGCGCCGCTGGGGCCGGATACCTTCCGCTTTTTTCGCTCCTTTGGCGTGAATTTGAAACAGATCTACGGGGCGACGGAGGCAAGCGCGCTCATTGCCACGCAGGCCGATGACGCGGCCGACCCCAACACCGTTGGACGCACGCTGCCCGGCGTCGCCGTGCGCATCGGCGACCGTGGCGAGGTTGAGGTCAAGGGGCCGGGCGTGTTTCTGGGCTACTTCAAGCAGGAGGAGGCGACGCGCGATGCCATGACCGGCGATGGCTGGCTCAAGACCGGCGATGCGGGCTTGATCGATCCCAAAGGGGCCCTCGCCATTATCGATCGCGCCAAGGACGTGGGCAAACTCGCCGACGGCACTCCGTTCGCGCCGCAATTCATCGAGAACAAGCTGAAATTCAGTCCTTATGTGCGCGAGGCGGTCGCCTTCGGCGATCAACGCCCGTTCGTCGCCGCCATGATCGCCGTTGACATAAGCACCGTTGGCAAATGGGCGGAGGCTAAAAGTTTGCCCTATACCAGCTTTATGGATCTGGCGGGAAAGCCCGAGGTGGCGCGGCTGATTCTCGACGAGGTGCACAAGATCAACAAGACGCTGCCCGAGTCGAGCCGCGTTGGCCGTTTCGTCCTGCTCAACAAGGAGCTGGAGGCTGATGATGCCGAGATGACGCGCACGCGCAAAGTGCGGCGCGGCTTTGTCGCCGAGAAGTATGCCGCCGTGGTAGCCGCGCTCTACCAGGGTGCGAGCGAAGCCAGCTTGACGATGGAAATCACCTTCGAGGACGGCCGCAAGAGCTCGCTTACTTCGACGCTTGCCGTGCACGATGTGCTGAGCGCAGGCAAAGCGCAGATAGCCGCGTGAGGCCCACCTTGCCAAGCTCAAACGCCCAGCTTCGACTGCTCGCTTGCGAGACGGAGGCGCCAAGATTGAGGGCGAAATTAACTGCCGCTTGCCCGGCCTCGCTCGTCGCCGAGCCCGGCCTTGTCGGGCCTTTCCGTTCACGGCCAAACCCTGGCTGTCCGGGTGGCGCAAAAGGGGGCGCGACAGATGTGGGATGAGTTGCAGTTTGCCCTGGCCCTGATCGTCAGCGGCTTGTCGATCGGGCTCATGTATTCGCTGATCGCGCTCGGTTTTGTCTTGGTCTACAAGGCGACCGATGCCATCAACTTCGCCCAGGGCGAATTTGTCATGCTGGCGGGTTTCGTTGCCGCCATCTCGCTTGGTGACAAGGTACCGGTCTTGGCGGCCGTGGCGATCGCGGTCGCGGTCATGGTCGTGTTCAGCTTCGCCCTCGAGCGGGTGGTGCTGCGTCCCCTGCTCGGGCGACCGATCGTCGCCGTGATCATGGCGACGATTGGTCTTGGAGCGATGCTGCGCGGCCTGCCGCCGATCACGGTTGGTGGCGAGACCCGCGCCGTTTCGCTGCCGATCGGCGATACGCCGATCGGGTTCGGACCGATCACGCTGCCCCCCATTCAGGTGCTGGGCGTTGTCGTCACCTTGATCTTCCTGGCCGTCTTCACTTGGTTCTTCCTGAAGAGCCGGATGGGTATTGCCATGCGTGCCGTTGCCGACAATCAGCAGGTGGCGATGGCGATGGGCATCAATGTGGAGCGCTATTTCGCGCTCGCCTGGGCCATGGCCGGCACGGTATCCGCGCTCGGCGGCGTGATTTGGGGCAGCATGCTTGGCGTCGACGTGCACCTCGCTCTGGTTGGGCTCAAGGTGTTTCCCGTGGTGATCTTGGGCGGGCTTGATTCCATTGTTGGTGCGGTGATCGGCGGCCTGATCGTCGGCGTGGTTGAGAGCTTGGCGGCCGGCTACCTCGACCCCTACGTCGGTGGCGGCACCAAGGATTTCGCGCCCTATGTGCTTATGATCCTGATGCTGATGTTCAAGCCGTACGGCATGTTCGGCACCCACAGGATCGAACGGGTTTAGGACCACGAGAACCATGCTGCATCGCGAAGCAGGCGTCTACAAAACTTCCTACGCCGCCGACATGGCGCTCTACCCGTTGCCGATCGCGCGCTGGAGCCTTGCCGCCATCATCCTGCTGTTCGCAGTCGTCCTGCCGACGGCGCTGGACGAATACTATCTCTCCATCATCAATCTGGTGCTGATTGCGGTGGTGGGTGCCCTGGGCTTGAACATACTGGTGGGCTACACCGGCCAAATCTCCGTCGGTCATGCCGCCTTCATGTCGGTCGGCGCCTACACGGCGGCCAATCTGGCCGTGAAGCTCGGCCTGCCATTCTGGATCACGCTGCCGGCCGGGGGCCTGATGGCGGCGCTGATCGGCGCCATCGTCGGCATTCCCAGTCTAAGGATCAAGGGCCTTTACCTCGCCATTGCGACGCTGGCCGGTCAACTGATCATCGAGTGGATCATCAATCACACGCCGGCGATCTCGGGCGGGGCCCAGGCCTCGATCGAGGTGCCGCGGCCGGAGCTGTGGGGCCATCAGATGCGGACGCAGGGGCAGCTCTATTTCTTTCTGTTATTTTTCGCGGCGCTGGCGACCCTGGCCAGCCTGAACATTGTGCGCAGCCGCATCGGCAGGGCATTCGTGGCCATTCGCGATCAGGACATTGCCGCGGAAATTATCGGCATTAACATCTACCGCTACAAGCTCCTGGCGTTCGCGATCTCCTCATTCTATGCCGGCGTCTGTGGCGTGCTGTACACCTACTATCTCGGCATCGCCAACTACGAGCAGTTCCAAATCGGCGTTTCCATCGACTATTTGGCGATGATCATTATCGGCGGGTTGGGTTCGGTTCTAGGCTCCATTTTCGGCGCCATTTTCGTCACGATGCTGCCAATCGTGCTGCGGCTGTTGATGGAGCCGGTGCTGTCGTTGTTCTACAATTCCGGCGAGATGTCGGCGGTCATCTCGAGTTTCCGATTGGTGCTGTTTGGCGGACTAATCATCTTCTTTTTGGTGATCGAGCCGGAGGGCCTGAATCGGCTGTGGCGCAATATTCGCACCTACTTCCGGGTTTGGCCATTTTCCTATTGAATGCGAAAAACCAAGGTAACCAAGGAGGAAATGATGACAAACAAGCGACATTGGCTCGGGGCGGGCTGTCTGGCCGGCGGTCTGGCCTTGGCGGCCGCGACGGCGGGCGCACAGGACAAGGAACTGGTGTTTGGCCTGCAGTGCGACCGTACCGGGGCAACCCAAACGGTGGGCGTGTTTCTGTGCCCGGGTTATCACGACTACATCAGCCTGCTGAACAGCAAGGGCGGCATCGAGGGCTACAAGATCAGGGTTATTGAGATCGACAACGAGTACAAGGTGCCGCCGGCCATCGAAGCGCACGAGCGCTTCAAGAAAGACGGCGCGGTACTGGAGGGCCTCTATGGCACGCCGCAAACGGCGGCGCTGACCAAGAAGCTCGAGGAGGACAAGATCCTCGGCACTTCGCCCGGCTTCGGCACCGCGGCCGCAACCGACGGCAAGCGCTATCCTTATACCTTCCCGATTGCGGCCAGCTACTGGTCCCAGGGCGCAGCGGCGGTGGCGTTCGCCAAAAAGCAGCTCGGCGGCAGCCTCAAGGACAAGAAGATCGCCTACCTGTTCTACGACAATCCTGCGGGCAAGGAACCGCTCAACATTCTGGAGGACCTCGCCAAGAGTGAAGGCTTCGAGCTTCGCACGTTTGCCGTCCCAGCACCCGGCGTGGAAATGAGTGCGCAGGTGCTCGACATTACCGGCCGCTACAAACCGGATTTCGTCATTACCCATCTGTTCGGACGCGCGCCGTCGGTGTCGATCAAGGAGCTCAAAGGCAAGGGTTACCCGCTGAGCAAGGTGATCGCTTTCGTTTGGGGTTCCTCGGAGGCCGATATCAAGGCTGCCGGCGGCTTCGCCATGGCGGAGGGTTATCACACCATTCAGTTCGCGGGTGTCGGCAGCGATTTCCAGGTCATCAAAGACATCAATGCGATGTACCAGGCGCAGGGCAAGCCGGTGCCAAAGGAGCAGGAAATCAGCGTCTTCTACAACCGCGGTGTCATGGTCGCCGCCATCCATGCCGAGGCTGCGCGCAACGCCATCAAGGCCAAGGGCGGCGCCAAGCCGACGAGCGAGGACGTCAAGATTGGGCTGGAGTCCGTCAAGGGTTTTACGCTTGGCGGCATGGTGCCACCCATGGAAGTGACGCAGGACGATCATGAGGGCGGTGGCTGGGTACAGGTCTGGACGGTCAAAGGCGGCCAGCTGACCAAGGACGGTGAATGGTTCCAGGCCTATCGCGACGTGATCAAGAAGCACCTCGCGGCCACGAACTAGGCGCGCCGCTGGGTTGCGCCCGGGAAGGTGCATGGCGCCAATTCCCGGGTGCTGCCGGGCAAGCTTTTGCAAGTTGCCGGCCCGCTCGCGGGCTCGACGCGTCCCTTAGAATGACAAGCGCAATCTTTCATGCTGTCGATCAACAACATCGAGGTCGTCTACGACAAGGTCATCCTGGTCTTGCGGGGCGTTTCACTTCAGGTGCGCACGGGGGCGATCACGACGCTGCTGGGCGGCAATGGTGCCGGCAAGACCACGACGCTTAAGGCGATTTCCGGCGTGCTGCGGACGGAACGCGGCAGCGTCACCAAGGGCTCCATCACGCTGGAGGATAAGCGCATCGACGGCATGCGCGCTTTCGATGTGACGAAGCTCGGTGTGGCGCAGGTTTTCGAGGGTCGTCGCGTGTTCGAACATCTAACGACCGAGGAAAACCTCATTGCGGGGGGCCACACCCAAAGGGACGTGCGTAAAATCAAGGACAACATTGAACGGGTCTATAGTTATTTCCCGGTGCTGAAGGAGCGGCGAGCGCAGCTTGCCGGTTATCTTTCCGGGGGCGAACAGCAGATGCTGGCGATCGGCCGTGCCTTGATGTCGGATCCGCGCGTCGTCTTGCTGGACGAGCCATCGCTCGGCCTAGCACCGATGCTGGTAGAGGAAATCTTCGGCATCGTGCAGCGCCTGGTGCAGCAGGAGAAGTTGTCGGTATTGCTGGTCGAGCAGAATGCGACGATGGCCCTGGCGGTGGCCGAACACGGCTATGTCATGGAAACCGGACGCATCGTGCTCGAAGGTAGCGTCGAAGCGCTGCGCTCCAATTCCGATATCCGTGAGTTCTATTTGGGTCTCAACGAGGTTGGTTCGCGCAAGTCCTATCGCGACGTCAAGCACTATAAACGGCGCAAACGCTGGCTATCCTGAGCTGGTGCCGCGCGGGCGTGCGGCTTTGCCCGATTGTCAAAGCGCCTGGCCCCGATTAGAAAATCCCGGCCAGCCAAATCCTGCCGGTCGGGGCAGGGGCGAGGTCGGAGATCGTTCTATGGCCGCACGGATCTACAAGCCTGCCCAGACGGCTATGCAATCGGGGCCAGCCCGCAGCAAGGATTGGGTGCTCGAGTTCGAGCCCGAGACGCCGCGCGAGATCGAGCCGCTCATGGGTTGGACCAGCTCGGGAGACATGAAGTCTCAGATCTACCTCAGCTTTGACAGCAAGGACGAGGCAATTGCCTATGCCGAGCGCAACGGCATTGCCTATCATGTAATGGAGCCGCGGCCGCGCCGGCCGGTGCGCAAATCCTACGCCGACAATTTCCGCTTTGGGCGCAAAGGGGCTTGGACCCACTGACGTTGGCCAAGCCCGGGTATTTTCAGCGATCTGCCGGTGGCGTTTTGTCGACATCGGAGG
>DASTMQ010000064.1:0-3146 GCA_035714005.1 Hyphomicrobiaceae bacterium | reverse complement strand
TATCAGGCGCGGGCCCCGCACGTCGATCCGCGGCAAAAGGCGGGAGCCTGGGGCGAGCAGATCAAAGGGCCGCACAAGCCGACTTACGATGAAATGGGCCCCCACGCCGAGCGCGGCCTCCCCAGCATGGGAAGGCCGTTGCCAAGCAAGCCGCCCCAGCCGGCGCCCGCCGGCGGGCGGGCGACGGCCAGCGTCGATGGCGGGGCCGAGGGCAAGAAAAAGCACCGGCACGGCCGCCCGCGCAAAACCGGCCGGCCCGGAGCGTAGGCAAGGCCAGCACCCCCGCGCGGTGATCGGCGCCTTGGCTGGCCTGCGGCCACGTGGGCCGGCCGCAGGTTTGCCGGTCTACTTCAGCATCTGCTTCAGGGTCTACTTCAGGCCGCCGGCGACAGCTGGCGTACCCGCGGCAAGACCTCCTGCGCCAGCAGCTGCAGCGAGCGGTGCCAGGCCTCGGGGTGCTCGACGTAGTCGAACCCGAACACCAGGAGATGGCCGAAGCCGCCGACCTCGTCGTGGATGCGGGCAATCTTTTCGGCCACCGTCGACGGTGACCCGACGATCCAGTTATGGCGCGCGCAGTACTCGGCCGTCACCTCGCTGTCGGCGAGGTCGGGGTCGTGCTTCAAAAACTGCAGGAACTCGAACTCCTTCAGGAGCGGCAAGAAATACTCGCGCATCATCCGGCCCATGTGCAGTCCCACCGACAGGCGCATGGCCTCGGCGTCGGTGTCGGCCACGAACACTTCGCGCACCATGCGCCATTGGGTCCGGTCGGGTTGGCGTCCCGTCTTGGCGGCGCCGATCTCGACCGCCTCCCAGTGGCTGCCGACATAGGCCGGATTGAGGTTGAGGCTCATCGGCAGGTAGCCGCGCTCGCCCGCCAGTTTCAAAGTATCGGAACCCTTTGAGAGCCCGGCCACGCCGATCGGCGGGAACGGCTTCTGCAGCGGTTTGATGTGCGGCTTGAGAAAGCCGTACATCACCTCGGGATTGCGCACGGTCCAAAACTTGCCGACGTGCTCGAAGGCTTCGTTCGTCGACCACAGCTTCAGGATGATATCGAGTGCCTCGCGCGTCATCTCGCGGTTGGCGCCCTTTTCGCCGTCGACGTTGAACATGGCCCAATCGCTGGGCAGACCCGAGGCGGCAATGCCGAAGTTCAGCCGGCCGCCCGAAATGTGATCGAGCATGGCGACGCGGTTCGCAAGCTCGGCAGGGTGGTGATAGGGCAGCAAAAAGCCGCCGGGTCCGATGCGGATGCGTTTCGTCGCCATCAATGCCTGCGCCACCAGCAGATCGGGAGCGGGGTGAGGTTCCCACGGGGCGGTGTGATGCTCGCCGATCCAGCATTCCTTGTAACCGAGCTCATCGAGCCAGCCGAGCACCTGCAAGTCCCAGTCGTGCCCGTCCTTGAGCGGCCGCTCCGGCGGATGCGACGGCATGGTGAAATAGCCGAATTCCATGGATCTCCTCCTATTGGTTGTCCGTCGAACAAACCCTCCGCTCGGGCGCCGGGGCCACGGCTGTTGGCCGCGCGAACTCGAGTTTTTTCTTCCGCTTCGCACGCCCTTCTTGCTTGCCCTGGCGCCGCGGCCGATCGCATGTCGCCCGGGCACGGCGCCGCAAATCAAGCCGCAAGTCAACCTGCGCCATCGCCACGGCAGCTATGTGGGGCGTGAGGTTTGCCCTGGACGGCGGGGCGGGCCAATTCTACCCTCACGCCTCTTGCTGTCCATGCGCGACGCAGCCCCGCGCGTTGCGGCAAGCCCGTCCCTTGTCCCAGCCTGGCCACGAGGTGCCCGATGAAGTTCGCCGCCACCAGTGCCGCCCTCGCCGCCGGGCTCATTTCGCTCCACGCGCACGCCACGCCGTTGCCGTCGACGACGCCGAGCGAAGTCGGCTTTGCGCCGGAGGGCCTGGCCCGGCTGGACCGCTTTTTTGCCCGCGAGATCGGGGAGAAGAGGGTCCCGGGCGCCGTGGTGGCGATCGCCCGCGAGGGCAAGCTCGTGCACTACAAGGCCTACGGTTTCCTCGACAGCGCCCGGGGCACGCCGATGCCCCTTGATGCGGTGTTCGCCTTGGCCTCCATGACCAAGATCATGGCCAGCGTCGCGGCCCTGCACGCGCACGAGGACGGCCGCCTGCCGCTCAAGGGCAAGCTGTCAGACTATTATCCCGCCTTCGCCAACATGAAGGTGGCCGTGCCCCAGCCGGACGGTACCTTGCGGCTCGACGAACAGGTGCGCCCGATCTTCATTCAGGACCTGTTCCGCCACACCTCGGGCTTGACCTACGGCGGACGCCCGGACAGCAACCCCGTCGGCAAGCTCTATCCCAACGGCACGCAACCGGCGCTGGAGGGCGACACCGCCGCGTTCATCGATCGCATCACCAAACTGCCGCTGGCCCACCAGCCGGGTACGGCATTCGAATACGGCTTTTCGATCGATGTTCTGGGCGCCGTGGTCGAAAAGGTGTCGGGTCAACGGCTGGGCGAGTATCTCAAAGCCAACGTCTGGCAGCCGCTGGGAATGCAGGACACCACCTTTAGCCTCACGGAGCCAATGCGCGCGCGCCTGGCGCAGCCCTTCGCCCAAAATCCCCTCGACGGCAAGCCACAAGCCATCGTGCTCTTGAACGAGACAACCAAGTTCGATTGTGGTGGCGCCTGTGCCTTCTCGACGGTTGCCGACTACCTGCGCTTTGGACAAATGCTGATGAACGGCGGCGTTCTCGATGGTCAGCGCATCTTGAGTCCCAAGACGGTGGCGCAGATGACCTCCAACCACTTGGGCCCCGAAATCGAGAACAACGTCGGCAAGGTCGAACCGCACCGGGAGGGTTTCGGCTTTGGCCTTGGCGTTGCCGTGCGCACCCAGGCGGGCCTGTCGGCCGTGCCGGGCAATGTCGGCGAATACACCTGGAACGGGGCCTACGGCACGGCCTTCTTCGCCGATCCGGCCGAAAAGCTGGTGGTCGTATTCGGGACCGCGGCGCCCGGCGAATTGCGCAAGTATTATCGCGAGCAGGTGCAAACGCTCGTCTATGCGGCCATGACGCGCTAATGGGGGCGGTCTGGTCGGCGTCCGCCTTGCCGGCTGGCCGTGGGCCCCCGCTCGAGCCTTGCCCGCGGCGCGACAGGTCGG
>DASTMQ010000063.1:0-7068 GCA_035714005.1 Hyphomicrobiaceae bacterium | reverse complement strand
GCGCGACCTGATGGAATCGCGCGCCGCCTTTGCCGAGAAGCGCAAGCCCAACTTCAAGGGTTGGCTCGACCCCCAAGACAGGTATCGCCTGCCAGGTCTTGAGGACGTCAAATGATCTTGCGCTCCCGGAACCCCTGAATGTCCGCCGTGCCATAGCCGAGGCTCGTCAGGACCTCGTCGTTGTGCTGGCCGAGGTCGGGCGCAATCCCGATCTTGGCCGGTGTTTCGGAGAACTGCCAGGGCGTGCCGTGAACCCGCAAACGCTTGCCGTGCTCGGGATAGTCGACCTCGGTGACGTAGCCGTTGGCGAGCACATCGGGGTCTGCGGCCGCCTCGAGCATCGTGTTGATTGGCGCCGAGACGATATCGGCGGCCCTGAGCTTGGCCACCCAGTGCTCGCGCGTGTTGGCCGCGAACAGACGGTCGAGCAAGGCGAGCAGCTCGGCCCGCCGTTCGGCACTGTCCATGGCCTCACCCAAGTGGCCAAAACCTGCCTTCTCCACCTCGCCATAAAAGCCGAGGCCGACCATCGCCTTCTGCCATTGGTCGCCACCGAGCTGGAACACCATCGGCTTGCCGTCACGATCATTGAAGCTCGCCGAGATCGCCGGGCGCTCGCGCGTGCCGGCGACGCGGGCCTGGCCCGTCACCGGGTCGGTGCCGCGCCACAAGGTCGTCGTGAAGGTCCAACCCAGCAGGCGAACGATGCTGCCAAGCAGCGATAGTTCGACCTTTTGCCCGACGCCGGTGGCGCGCGCATGCGTCAAGGCCGCCAGCGCCCCGCCGAAGGCAAGAATGGCGCAGGTTTCATCGGCAACGGAGGCGATGCCGGTGCGCATCGGTTGGCCCGGCGCAGCATAGGCCTGGGCGATGCCGCCAAGCGCCTGCGCCATGGAGTCCGTTCCCGGCAAATGCGCGTTGGGTCCCTTCGGGCCATAGCCGGAAATCGAGATGTAGACGAGCTTCGGGTTGACCTGCTTTAACTCTTCGTAGCCAAAGCCATTCTTCTCCGCCGCGCCTGGGCGGAAGTTCTGACCGAAGATATCGGCACCGGCCACGAGCTGGCGCAGGATCTTGCGACCCTCGGGGGTCTTGAGATTGAGCGTGACGCTCTTAACACCGCGGTTGTTGGTCTCGAAGAACGAGCTCGGATGCCCCGGTAGGACCGAGGAGACGCGCTGAGGATCGCCGCCCTCGGGTACCTCGATCTTGATGACTTCGGCGCCGAGATCGGCCATCAACATGTAGGGCACCGTGCCGGCTTGTGCCGTCGAGCAGGCAACGACCTTCACACCTTTCAGCGGGCCATCGGCATTGGTCATTGGCTTCTCCCCGTTTCTGAACTGAACTCGTCTAGGCCTGCGCTAACAACCTCGAGACCGCCTCCCGGATGACCGGCGGCAGCGGCGCCGGCCGCCGCGCGTCGAGGTCGAGTTGTACGCCGGTCTGCAGCATAGACGCGATCTCGCGACCATCCGCGCCACGCATGCGATGCAGATAGCTGAGCGAGGTGTTCCCAAGGTGGGCGATCCCAGTCTCAACGTCGATGCGGTCGCCAACCCCTGCGACCCCACTCAGTCTCAGGTCCAGCGCCAGGGTCGAGAAGCCGCGGCGGTTCTGATGCATATAGTCGCCGGTCATGCCGATCGAAGACAAAAACTGCATGCCCGCCCCGGAAAACCGATGCACATGCGCGGCAAGCGCCATCCCCGCATCCTCGCCGAGCTCCCGCGGCTTCACGCGGTCCCGGGCGGTGAGGGCACCGCGCCTTGCCGTGCGCGGCGCCGCGGGTACTTGGGGTCCCGGCCAGGCCACGACGTTGGCCTCGAGCCGGCGACGCAGCTCTGGCGTTGCCGACGCCGGCAACGGCAGGATTTCCATGACCCAGGACACGGTCTCGGCCCGTGACGAATAGATGACCTGATGACCAAGCCGCAGCGAACTCTCGTCGAGGCCAACGACCGCGCTCAAGATGTGGAAGCCGGCGCCGGCGCGCAACTCCTGGCTAAAGCTGGTGTAAAGACGCGATGGCCGAGCCTCGACCACGCTGCTCAGCCTTTCCGCCTCGTCAACAAGCTCGAAAAAATTGCGTGTCGCTTCGGCAAAACGCTCAAAATAGTAGGCGATCGTGAAATGCTCCACGATATCGCATTCCCAGGCGCTGACGACACCACGATAGGTCTCGATCCACTCGGTCATGCTGCTACCTTCCGATCTTGCTCCGGCTTTGGCTCAACCGCCCGTCGCCACGCTTCGCGCGCCTGCCGCCGAAACGGCACTGTCACCACCGATCTCGTATAAGTGGCATGCCACGCGGTGCCCAGGCGATACCTCCCGCAACGGGGGCTCCGCGTTTGCGCACCGCGGCATCGCCAGCGGACAACGCGTATGGAACCGGCAACCGCTCGGCGGACTGAGCGGGGACGGGATCTCGCCCGTCAGAACCACCTCTTCCTTCAGCTGACCCGGCCGGGCCAGCAGGACCGCCGAGAACAGGGCCTGCGTGTAGGGATGGCGCACGTCATCGAACAGCGTTTGCGTGGGCGCATGCTCGACGACCTTGCCCAGATACATCACCACCGTCTGATCGGCCATGTGGCGCACGGTTGCGAGGTCATGGGCAACGAGCAGGTAGGCCACGTTGTCGTGCGTCTGGATATCCTTCAGCAGGTTCATCATCTGCGCCCGGATCGACACGTCAAGCGCCGAGATGGGCTCATCGAGCACGATCAGACCCGGTCGGGAGGCAAGCGCGGCAGCGAGCGCGATGCGCTGGCGTTGGCCGCCGCTGAACTCGTGTGGATAAAGCTGCGCGTGCGCCGCCTCCAAGCGCACCTGATCCAACAACTCGGCCACGCGCGCCGCAATCCTTGGCCGCTCCCAGCCGGCAACGATCAGGCTTTCGGCAATGGTGCGGCCGACCGTCATGCGCGGGTTGAGCGATGACCAGGGATCCTGGAACACGGCCTGCACCTTGCCACGAAACGCCGTAAGCGCCTCACCCTTGAGGTTGTGGATCGGCTGGCCTTCCAGGCGCACCTCGCCCGCCGTCGGCGTCTCGAGATTGAGAATGAGACGCGACGTTGTCGTTTTACCGCAGCCCGACTCGCCGACGAGCCCCACCGTTTCGCCGGGCCGAATGCTGAAGGAGATACCGTCCACGGCCTTGATCTGACCGAGCCTGCGCGCAACGAGAACGCCCTTGCCGAAGGCATAGTACTTGCTGACGTTGTCGACGCGAAGCAGCGGCTCGGCGCTGGCCTGTCCGGGGCTCATTGGGCGCCAAGCCTCCAGCAATCGGCTGTGTGCTCGCCAGCAACCGTGACCGTCGGTGGATAGGTGTCGCGGCAGCGCGCTTGGACATGCGCGCAACGTGCCGCAAACCGACACCCTGCCGGTAAATCCAAGAGCGACGGTGGCTGGCCGTCGATGGTCGCAAGCCGGCCGCCGACCGTTCCCGACATGCGGGGAACCGAGGCGATCAGCGCCTGCGTATAGGGATGGGAGGGGTGCTCGAAGATCTGCACCACGGGACCGCACTCCACGATGCGACCGGCATACATCACCGCCACACGATCGCACATCCTGGCCACCACGCCGAAGTCGTGGGTGATGAACAGGATGGCCATCCCCGTTTCTGCTTGCAGGCGCTTCAAGAGCTTCAGGTACTGAAGCTGTATGGTCACGTCGAGGGCCGTGGTCGGCTCATCGGCAATCAGCACCTCCGGCTGGCCGCAGACGGCGATCGCGCCGACGACACGCTGTTTCATGCCGCCGCTCATCTGGTGGGGAAACTGGCCGATACGCTGATCGGGCGCCGCGATCTCGACGCGGCGGAGCGCTTCCACGGCCTCCCGCATGACCTCCGCCTTGCTCCCCCGCGTGCGCCGGAAAATCGCCTCGCGCAATTGCTCACCGACCGAGAACACCGGATTGAGCGAAGTCTGCGGGTCCTGCAGGATCATTGAAATCCGTCGGCCGCGGATCTCGCGCATTTGGCGCGGCGAGCGGGTCAGGATATTTTCGCCGCCGAGACGAACCGCGCCGCGCAGCGTGCGTGCCCCCCCTTTCGGCAACAGCCGCATGATGGAGAGCGCGGTCAGGCTCTTGCCGCAGCCCGACTCGCCAACCAGGCCCAAAACCTCGCCACGTTTGAGGTCGAAGCTCACGCCATCGACGGCCTTCACCACCCCGCGGCGCAGGAAAAAGTAGGTGACGAGGTCGCGCACCTCCAGGACGTTCTCGTTGCTCATTGCTGCCGCAACCTCGGATCCAGGCGGTCACGCAACCAGTCGCCGAACAGGTTCACGGAAAGCACAAGGGCCGTAATCGCCAGCCCAGGTATCAGCGAGACCCACCATGCCTCCGCGATGCGGCCCCGGCCCTCCGAGACCATCAGACCCCAGGTCGGCGTCGGCGGCGGGATGCCCGCGCCCAGAAAGCTCAGCGCCGCCTCGGCGATGATGACGACGCCGATGTTGAGGGTGACCAAAACCATGAACGTGTTGAGCACGTTTGGCAGGATGTGGGTCAGCATAATGCGCACTTCAGAGCATCCTCGCACCTTGGCGAGGGCCACGAAATCGCGCTGCTTCAAGGCCAGCACCTCGCCGCGGATGATCCGCGCAAAGGGAGCCCAGAGCAGCAGGCTGATGGCAATCACCAGCGTCCCCAAACCCTGCCCCATCGTCACGGCCAACAACAGCGCAAACAGGATCGCGGGAAAGGTGAAGGCCGCATCGACCAGGCGCATGAGGATCGTTTCGACGATGCCGCCCCGGTAACCGGCGAGGATGCCAATCAGGAGGCCGAGGCCGCCGCCGACCGTCAAAGCCAGCCCCGCCACGATCAGGCTAACGCGAGCCCCGTAGATCAGGCGGCTCAGGATGTCCCGTCCGAAGGCGTCCGTGCCCAGGATGTATTTGCTGGTTCCGCCCTCGAACCAGAACGGCGGTAGCAGCTTGTCGCGCAGCGTCTGGTCGATGGGCGAATGCGGCGCCAGCAACGGCGCCAAAATAGCCATGCAAAGCATGCTGGCGATGACGAGGATGGAGAGCCAGGGCATCCTTCGCATTCTCGTCACTCAGCTGAGCCTGATGCGCGGATCGACATAGGCATAAAGAATGTCGACCACGAGGTTGATGGTGAGGATCAGGATTGCCTTCAGGATGATGACGGCCTGTAGCAAAGGAAAATCCCGGTAAATCACCGCCTCGTAGGTGAGGCGCCCGACGCCGGGCCAAGCGAAGACCGTTTCCGTCACGATCGCGCCGGTAATGAGATTGCCGACAAACACACCCCAGAGCGTGAGCACCGGGATCAAGGCATTGCGCAGGCAATGCTTCCAGATCACCATGGTTTCGCTCAGGCCTTTGATGCGGGCGAGCTTCACGTATTCGCTTTCGAGCACGTCAAGCATGCTCGACCGCGTCAGGCGCATGAAGCCGGCGGTCAGGAAGGTGCCGAGCGTGATCACCGGCAATACGTAATGCTCCGGTCCGCCCATGCGGCCGGACGGCAGCCAGCCCAGTTCGACGCTGAAAACAAAGATCAGGACGATGCCCAGCCAGAAGCTCGGCGTGGCGATGCCGAGCACGGCGATCGTGCCGGAGGCTCGGTCGAGGAAGCGGCCGCGGTTGAGTGCCGCAACAACGCCGAGCGGAATGCCGACCAGCATCGCCAGCAAGAGCGCCCAGGGAATGAGCACGAGTGTGTTCGGCAGCCGGGACAGGAAGACGTCGACCGCCGGCTGGCGCATGCGCAGCGAAGTGCCGAGATCGCCCTTGAGCGCGCTGCCGATGAAGGCGCGGTATTGCGTCATCAGCGAGCCGTCGAGGCCCAGCGCCTTGATCAGGCGCGCTCGATCCTCGGCGGTCGCATCCTCCGGCAACATCAGGTCGGCTGGGTTGCCCGTGAGCCGCCCGAGAAAGAACACGACGGTCGCCACCAGCACGAGGAGCACGAGGCCCTGCAACAGTCGACGTGCAATGAAACCGCCCATCCGCGGATATCCTCAGAACAGCTCCATCGGCTGACCGATAATCATCTTGGACTGTGCTGCACTCACTTCTTCCACGGCTTTTGCTCGGGATGAGGGATGCGCTCGAACACATCCCCCAGCTCATGCCGGCCTGGGATGGCAGCGAACTCACCAACTTTTTTGCTGTTGATCGCGTAGTAGCCCATGCCCTCGATGATCGGCACGGCAATCCATTGTTCGGCGATGAGCTCGACCATGGCGTCATTCAATGCCGTGCGTTTGCCGGGATCGCGCTCGTTGATCACGGCCTTGTAGAGGTCGACGAACTTTTTGCAGGTCTCGGGGCAATTGTCCTTGTCGCCAAGCATCCGTTCGGTGCTGTCGGGCGAGAAGGCCGTGTTGTAGCGCCAGGGCGCATCCGGACGGCCGGCGGTTCGGAACATCGAAGCCCAGCCCGTCAAGTTGGGCTGTTCGCCCATCTGCATCGGCGGAAAGGCGCCCCACTCGTAGTGTTTGATGGTCACCTTGACGCCGATTTTGGTCCACATGTCGGCGATAGCGGTGCCGATGCTGATCATGAACTGGGTGCCGGGCAGCGCCACGTTGGCGAATTTTAACTCGAAGCCGTTTGCATAGCCCTCCTCCGCCAGGATCTTCTTGGCCAGCGCCGGATCGTAACGGTAGGCCTCTTCGGACCACGCCTTCCAGCGCTCGACGCTCAGACTTTCGGTAAAGGCGAATGTCGCGAACGGCCGTGGCATCTGCGCCTTGCCCGCCATCACATGCTCGATCACCTGCTGACGATCGATGGCGAGCGATAAGGCGCGCCGCACGCGCGGCTTGCTGATCGGATCGTTCTCGACGGAGGGGCGAAATGTGCCATAGAACTGGAACACGGCCTGCATGGTGCCGGGAACCGTCATCACCTCGATGCCTCCGCGGCCAGCCCCAAGCACCGTCTCGGGGCTGATCGAGGCGATCGCGGCCTCGCCGGTCCGCACCATGGCAACGCGCGTGCTCTCCTCGGGGATTTGCAGGATGTGCAGGCTCTTGAAGCGAGGACGGCCACGCCAATGCGCCTGGCTGAC
>DASTMQ010000062.1:0-2541 GCA_035714005.1 Hyphomicrobiaceae bacterium | reverse complement strand
GTACATGGGCAAGCGCTTCAGCGAAGTCATCAGCGCCGTGGAACTGTCACTCGGCCGGCCGCTGCCGCCGGCCTTTGCGGCGGACTGTCAAGCGCGAACGCTGGGGCGCCTGCGGCAAGAATTGCGGCTGGTAGATGGTGTGCGCAGCTATCTCGATGCCTTCGCCCATATACCGCGGTGCATCGCCTCATCATCTTCACCCGATCGCCTGGCCTTGTGCCTCGAAGTGCTCGGCGGCCTGCAATCCGAGTTCGGCAGCAACGTCTTTAGCGCGTCAAACGTCGCACGCGGCAAGCCGCATCCAGATATTTTCCTTTACGCTGCCCAGCAAATGGGAATTCCAGCCTCGCGGAGCATCGTTCTTGAGGACAGTGCGTCGGGTGTCGCCGCGGCAATCGCGGCCGGGATGACGGTCATTGGCATCTTGGCCGCTTCCCACATCCAGCGCGATCAGCGAGCACGGCTGTGCGCGGCCGGGGCTCAACACGTGGCGCAATCGTTTGCGGAGGCCGAGGCGATCACGCGGCGGCTGGTGGCGGCCATGCCATAATCGCGCGGCCATCGGCCATGACGGTCCCAGTCAAGGACACCACGCCGCAGCACCCTTCCGACCCACGACCGGCGGCGCCCACTAACCCCGAAATAGGCCGAAGGGCAGGCGAGCCGCGCCGTCAGGGCGCGCAGGTGAAGCTCTGCGCCTCGTCCACCGGACCGGCCTTATACTTGGGCCAGGTTGGCCAGCGGCAGAGCGGCCGTGCCCGCACGGTCTTGGGAGAGGCCTCCAAGCTCTGCTCGGTGACGGTGAGCTCGCCGGGGGCATGCGCCTGCTCGACCCAAGCGACGAGCACCGACAGCATGTCAACATTGGCCGGTGCACCGGAGCCGACGTGATCGACGCCGGGAGCCGTGTAAAGGCGCATGAAGCGCGCCACGCGCTCTGCCCCCAGCTTGCTCTCGACAGCCTGGAAATAACGGATGCCGGCATAGGGGCTCTGGGCATAGTCGGCCATATGCTCGAGCACGATCAGCTTGCCGCCCTGCTCCGCAAACGCGGAAAGATCGGGATTGGTCGAATCCATGAGCGCCGACACCTCCCGAATGCGCGACATGTGCTGGTCGGGGTCATAGCTTGCAATGTCGGCCTTTGCATCGCGCGCAAAGACGTGCCGGATACCGCCGCTGCCGTAGATCCAGGCGATGCCGTTGCTGGCGACCGGAGGGTGCGCCGGCGGCGTCGAGCCCAGCCACCAGGACCGCCAGCCACCCGTTGCCGCAAAGCCAGGAGTGGCCTCGCCGGAGACGCCCCAGCCTGGATAGTCGTCGAGGCCGTTGGCCAGGGGGGCCGCAAACTTGAACGGGGCGTGCAAGGTCGCAACCGCCCGCACCTGGGCGGGGGTCAGGCAGCTATCGCCGCGCTGTCCCCCGGCACACGCGAGGCTATTGACATCAAATTGCCTTTTGCAGGCCACGGGATTGGAGACGATGCCATCGGCGGCGCCATCGGTTGCATCACAGGCCTTCAGCACGGCCTCATGGACGAGCGTGACGTGGGCGCCAGACAGGTAGCCCTCGCCCATGGTCGCCAGACCGCCGCGCCAACCCGAGTGCTGCAAGCCCGCCCAGTTGATCACCGGCACGCGCGAAAAGATGCCCGCAAAGTCCGCTGGATAGCGCTGCGCCATGGTGAGGCCTTCGCGGCCGCCTTCCGAGGAGCCGACAAAGTAGAGCTTCTGGGGCCGCCTGCCATAGGCGCGCTCAATGACGGCTACGGCCACATCGCGCACTTTCTTGTAGGCCAGATGCGCGAAGTTCGCGAACGCCTCGTCGTTGGCGGCAAACGTCGGCGGCTCTTCGCCCGCCTTGGCCTGGTGGCCAGAATCGGTGCCATAGGTCACGAAACCCTGCGCCAACGGCGAGGGCTTGTCGAAGGGATGCGCTGGCGGCAGGCCCAACCCGCTGATGAGGACCCCATTGAAGCCGCCGCCGCCGTATTGGACCGATCGGCCGTTCCAGTCGAGCGGCAGGTTGAGCTGGAAATTGATGTTAGGCGCCTTGGGGTCGATCGGTTTGATGTGGCCAAGCACCTTGCAGAAAGCCGGCGTTGCCGGGGTGACGCGTGCCGCCGGCGTAGCCGCCCTCTCGACGACGGCGAAGGGCACCGCCGCCACCATGACCGCGCTGTCGATGGCAGCGGTGCCGCTGGGAAGGCCGATAACCGAAGCCGGCAGCTCCTGCTTGCTGAGCCCGGCGCAAGCCTCCTCGGCGTTGCTGCCCAAGGGGATGGCCTGGGCGGGCCATGCAAACGAGCCCACCAGGCCCACAATAAAGGCGACCCTTATCCATCCTCGTGCCTTGAGCCAAAAGGTGTGCTCGCCGTCTTTGCCGGGATGGTGCATGGCCTTCGATCCCCCATGGCGCGCCCCCATGGCGCGGTTTGCCCGCCGGCGGCCCGCACAAAAGCGCCCTTGGTTGGGGATCATAACTGCCTTTCGCGCCTGGCGTCTTGTGGGCGTCTCAGGGACGCTTCTGAGCGTTTGTTAA
>DASTMQ010000061.1:0-2517 GCA_035714005.1 Hyphomicrobiaceae bacterium | reverse complement strand
ACGAGATGTACTTACAGATGCAGGGCCGCGCCGGCGAGCGCCAGCGGGCGCAGGAGCCGGTGTTTGGGCTGACCCACAACCTCGGCGGTTTTCCCCAGCGCAACGTCGCCGCCATCTCCATCGTTGGAAAGTACGGCGCTTAAAGTCGCTCGGCCGCGGGCTAGGGGATCATGGGTGCGCCAGGGCGGCGGCGTGGCGGGGCGCGGGCGTGCTGCCCTTTGGGAAAGGTCAAAGGCAACGTCGCGGCAGCATGGGGCGCCATGACCTCGCCGCGACCAGGTGAGGAGACGTCGAGTGGCCAGCAAGTGCGTTGAGGGCAAAGTCATTGTTGTTACGGGCGCGGGTCGCGGCATTGGTCGCGAGATCGCCATGCTGGCGGCTGCCGAGGGAGGCAAGATCGTGGTCAACGATCTCGGCGGCGCGGCCGACGGCGACGGCAGCGACGCCGGCGTGGCACAAGCCGTCGCCAACGAGATCAGCAAGGCCGGCGGAGTGGCGGTGGCGAACGGCGATAGCGTCGCCGAGCCGCAGGGAGCCGAGCGCATCGTCAAGACGGCGATCGATCACTTTGGCCGCATCGACTGCGTGGTGAACAACGCCGGCATCCTGCGTGACCGCATCTTCCACCGCATGAGCGCCGTCGATTGGGATGCCGTGATCAAGGTGCATCTTTACGGTGCGTTTTATATGTCGAAGGCGGCCGCGCCCTACTTCAAGGAACAGGAGCAGGGCTCCTTCATTCACTTTACCTCCACCTCGGGGCTCGTCGGCAACTTCGGCCAGGCCAACTACGCCGCCGCTAAACTCGGCATTGTTGGGCTTTCCAAGTCGATCGCCCTCGATATGGCACGCTTCAAGGTGCGCTCGAACTGCGTGTCGCCATTTGCCTGGTCGCGGCTGATCGGCACCATCCCGGTCGAGACCCCCGAGCAAAAGGCGCGGGTGGAGCGGATCCAGAACACCATGACGGCCTCAAAGATCGCCCCGATCTGCGTGTTCCTGGCAAGCGATCTTGCCAAGGACGTTTCCGGACAGATCTTCGCCGTGCGCAAGGACGAGATCTTTCTGATGAGTCAGTCGCGCCCCCTGCGGGTCGCGCACAAGGACGGTGGCTGGACGCCGCAGTCGATCGCCGACACCATGCTGCCGGCGTTCAAGAGCGCCTTCTATCCGCTCGATCGGTCCCAGGACGTCTTCAACTGGGAACCGCTGTAGCGCGGTGCCCCTATCCGCCTTCGATCATCGCCAGCAGGGTGTCGAGACGGTCGGCGTCGGCGCCGCGTTTGTCCCAGCGAATGCGATGGATGCGCGGGAAGCGCATGGCGACACCCGACTTGTGTCGCGTGGACCTTTGTACCGCGTCGAAAGCCACCTCGAACACGAGCTCCGGTTCGACCGCGCGAACCGGTCCAAAGCTCTCGACGGTGTGGGTCCGCACCCAGCGGTCGATGGCAAGCAACTCCTGATCGGTGAAGCCGAAGTAGGCCTTGCCGACCGGCACCAATTCGGCACCGCCTTGAGCATCGGTCCGCCAGGCGCCGAAGGTGTAGTCCGAGTAGTAAGATGAGCGTTTGCCCGAGCCGCGCTGGGCATACATCAGCACGCAGTCAAGCGTGAGCGGCGCGCGCTTCCACTTCCACCACAGGCCCTTCGGCCGCCCGGCGACATAGGCGCTGTCACGCCGCTTGAGCATGATGCCCTCAATGCCGGTGGCGCGGGTTTGCGACCACAGCCGCTGCAGTTCCGCCTTATCTGCAATCTCGATCAGCTGCGAGAGATCGCTGTGTGCGGGACGAAGGCGCTCGTGCCAGGAGGTGAGGCGTGCGCGCCGGGCCAAAAGTGGCTGCTGACGCAGGTCCTCGCCGTCGAGCATCAGAGCATCATAGAGGCGCACATGGGCGGGAAACTGCTCCAACTGCCGCTTGCTCACGCGCTTGCGGTTGAGGCGCTGCTGCAGATCGTTGAAGGGGGCGACCTCGCCGTCACGCACGACCAAGAGCTCGCCATCGAGCACTGCCTCAAACCGCCAGCCGCCGAGCAGATCTGGAAAGGCCGACGAGATATCCTCGCCGCTGCGCGAGAAGAGGTGGACCTCGCCGCCGCCGGCCGCCACCTGCACGCGAATGCCATCCCACTTCCATTCCGCCGAGAACTGCGCCAGATCGAGTGCCGCCCAGTCCGCCGCCTCCAGCGCATGCGACAACATCAGGGGACGAAACACCAGCGCCCTGCCGATATCGGGCTTGCCGGCGCGGCCTTCGAGCCAGGCGAACAGGGGTTCGTAGGGCGGCGTCAGCGAATGCCAGATCTGCTCGATGTCATCGACGCCAAGCCCCGCCATCTCGGCGACGGCCGCCTTTGCCAGGCGGGCGGAGACGCCGACGCGCAGCGCCCCGGTCAAGACTTTCAACAGTGCCCAGCGGCCGGTCGCGTCCAGCTGGTCGAGCCACGCCTCCAGGCGCGGGGCCAGGTCGTTGCGGCCGATCAACGCCAGCTCCGAGACAATCTCCGACAGGC
>DASTMQ010000060.1:0-43182 GCA_035714005.1 Hyphomicrobiaceae bacterium | reverse complement strand
CGGGTGCGCGAGCAGGGTGTCTACTCCGAGATCGTACCCTTTAACCGCGCCCAGGATGCGTTGGAGCGGCTCAAGCCGCGGGCCGTCATTCTATCAGGGGGGCCGGCAAGTGTTACCGAGTTTGGCACGCCGCGCGCCCCCGATTGGGTATTCGAGGCGGGGCTTCCGGTGCTCGGCATTTGCTATGGCGAGCAAACCATGGTGGCCCAGCTCGGGGGCGGCGTCGAGGGGGGGCACCATCGCGAGTTCGGCCGCGCCGAGTTGGAGGTCACCAGCGACAACAAGCTGTTTGAGGGTGTTTGGCGCAAGGGCGACCGCGACACCGTGTGGATGAGCCACGGCGACCGGGTTACGCGCTTGCCGGCCGGCTTCAAGGTGGTGGGGATCTCGAAGGGCGCGCCGTTTGCGGCCATCGCCGATGAAGGCCGCAAGCTTTATGCGGTGCAGTTCCATCCCGAGGTGGTGCACACCCCGCAGGGAAGCCGCCTGATCGGCAATTTTGTCCGCCGCATCGCCGGCCTGCCGGGCGACTGGAGCATGGCGCATTTCAAGAGCTCGGAGATCGCCCGCATCAGGGCGCAGGTCGGCACCGGCCGGGTGATCTGCGGTCTGTCCGGCGGCGTCGACAGCGCCGTGGCGGCCAAACTCATCCACGAGGCCATCGGCGAGCAACTCACCTGCATTTTCGTCGACCACGGCCTGTTGCGGCTGGACGAGGCGAGGCAGGTGGTGACGCTGTTTCGCGGCCATTTCAACATTCCCTTGGTGCACGTCGATGCGAGCCGGCAGTTCCTGACCCAGCTCGCGGGCAAAACCGATCCGGAGGCCAAGCGCAAAACCATCGGCGCGTTGTTCATCGACGTCTTCGAGGCGGAAGCCAAAAAGCTGGGAGGCGTCGACTTTTTGGCGCAGGGCACGCTCTACCCCGACGTGATCGAGAGCGTATCGTTCACGGGTGGGCCGTCGGTGACCATCAAATCGCACCACAACGTCGGCGGCCTGCCGGAGCGCATGAATTTGCGGCTGCTCGAGCCGCTCCGTGAGTTGTTCAAGGATGAGGTGCGCGCCTTGGGTCGTGAACTGGGACTGCCGGAGCACTTCATTTGGCGACATCCCTTCCCCGGGCCGGGCCTAGCGATTCGCATCTTGAGCGATGTCACCCAGGAAAAGCTCGATATTCTGCGCAAGGCCGACGCGGTGTTCCTCGACGAGATTCGCAGGGCCGACCTCTATGACAAAATCTGGCAGGCCTTTGCGGTGCTGCTGCCGGTGCGCACCGTCGGCGTCATGGGGGACGCGCGCACCTACGATCATGTCTGCGCGCTGCGTGCGGTCACCTCGACCGACGGCATGACGGCCGATTTCTACCCCTTCCCGCACGAGGTGTTGGGCCGCGCCGCCACCCGCATTATCAACGAGGTCAATGGCATCAACCGTGTGGTCTATGACGTGACCTCCAAGCCGCCGGGCACGATCGAGTGGGAGTGAACGCGAGGCGCCTGGCGGCCAGGCGTCGGCACCTGCGGGCCCATTCCGCCGCGCCTCCGGCCGGCTAATCGAGCACGCCCACGGCTCCGAATTTTTCCGCAAATATGCGCGCGCCCTCCGCGGTGATGAGCACGGCGCGCGTACCCTCCAGACGGCGCGTCCAGCCCCGCTGCATGCTGTGCGCGCACAGTACCGCCCCAACGCGGCCGCCAAGATGTAGGCGCCGCTCGCTCCAGTCGAGACACGGACGGCAAAGCACCCGTCGTGTGCTTTTCCTCGGTCGGACCTGCAAGGCGTCGGCGTCGATCCCGATCTCGCCCAGAAAGGCGATGCCGGGCTCGGTGAGGATGCCGGCATCGCTCGTCAGCTCCACATAGCCGCGCTGGCGCAGGGCATCGGCGAGGGCAACGCCGAGCCGGCCCGCGAAATGGTCATAGCAGGTGCGGGCTCTGCGCAGCGCGAGATCGCGCGGCCCAACGCTCAGGCGCCGCCGATCCGGCGCCAGCTCGGCGGCGACCTGCATGATGTTTTCGAGCATGCGCGCCACGGAAACGGTGGCAAGCTCGTAGTAGCGATGGCGGCCCTGCTGGTGGACCCTGATGAGCCCGACAACCGTCATGCGCTGCAGATGACCGCTGGCCGTCTGCGGCGTGATACCGGCCACGCGTGCCAACTCGGTTGCGGTAAGGGCGCGCCCGTCCATCAGCGCGTGCAGCATGCTGGCCCGCCCGGGGTCACCCGACAAAGCGGCAATTTCGGCGAACTGGGCGTTGCTGGCCATCAGAAACGGGCTCCGCGACCGTTGCCGCAGCTTACCGCACCGCGGCGACACACGCTTCGGTCAATTCCGTAGCATGCCTTGGCAAACCTCAGACACCGTGGCCTCAGGTAGACACCGGCGCGAGGAGCGCGATCATGACGATTACCGTATTCATTCGCTACCAGATCGATCCATTCCAGCGCGAGGCTTTCGCCGACTATGCGCGACGTTGGTTGACGATCATTCCGGCCTGCGGTGGCAAGCTCGAGGGATACTGGCTACCGCACGAGGGTACCAACAACATCGCCTTCGGCCTCATTTCCTTCGACAGCCTTGCCCATTACGAGAGCTACCGGGCGCGCCTCAAGGCAGATCAGGCGGGAGCGGCCACTTTCCGCCTGGCCGAGGAGAAGCGGTTCATTCTGGCCGAGGAGCGCACGTTCCTGCGCCGGCTCGACTAGCAGCAACGCCATGGCGCACTTGCATGGGGTCGCGCCCACGCCGGCCTGCGATCTGGCCAACAAGGCTTAGCCCCAGCCGGACCAAGCGCACGCGCTTGTGGAAAATTGGCCGCTGATTGCGACTTTAAGGGTCGTCGGTCGCGCCAAGCTACAATCTGACACATAGGATCACCAGCGAGCGGGTGCAGGATGGCTCGGCCATGCCCTGGCCGTGCTTCGCCGCTAGGCTCGAGGCTCGGGCCTTGAGGCTCCGTTAACGGTGGCGAGGCGGTAAAGGGATTTGACCCCGTCGAACGAAGCGGTCAGGTTTCGCCGCGGAGGGAGTATGGAGCTCAAAGGCCAACCGTTCCCCTACCCGCGCCAGGGATTAGAACGCAGGTTCTGGATCGGCTTGTCGTGCGTCGCCCTGCTGCATGCAAGCGCCATCGTCGGCATCGGTCGATCGCTTCCGCGCCACCTCGGGGAGCGGGACGGCAGCCCCGATGCCATCAGTGTCGAACTCGTTGATCCGAGCGAGCTCGGCGGCCCGCGGCCCGCGCCGCCGGTCGCGCCAACGCCTGCGCCGCCGCCGCGGCCCCCGGCCGACGTCGGGTCGGCGATGAACCCGCCGCCGACGCCTGGCGAAAAAGCCGCGCCGCCGGTCCCTGCGCCGACAACACCGCGCGCAGCCGAGGCCGCCGCGCCGAGCCCTGCCGCGCCGCCCGCAGCCAAGGCCGTCGCCCCGCCGAGCCCTGCCGCGCCGCCCGCAGCCGAGACCGCCGCCCCGAGCCCTGCTGCGCCGCCCGCAGCCGAGGTCGCCGCCCCGAGCCCTGCCGCGCCGCCCGCAGCCGAGGTCGCCGCCCCGATCCAGGAAGACAAGAAGGCTGCAACCTCCCCGAACACGAAAGAGGCCGCAGCCGCGCCGGCCCCGGCCGAAACCCAAGCGCGGCCCTCTGCCACCCCGCCCGGGGCGAGCGCAAGCTCCCCAGCCGAGGCTACAGGCAAGGCCAAGGCCAGCCCCAAACTCTCGTTGCAGCTCGACTTGCCCCCAAATTTCGTCGCGCCTTCGGGATTATCGACGGCGGCCGTACGACCGCCGGACATCACGCGCTCGGGGGAAAACGATGAGTTTGGACGCAGGGTGATCCGCGCCTTGCGGCAGACCATGCCGCCCGCGCGCGGGGAAGTTGGCAGGGTCACGGTCCGCTTGCTGCTGTCGGCAACGGGTGACCTCAGCGAGCTGCAGCTCGTGCGTCCCGCCACCGATCCCGCGCTCACACAAAGCGTCGTATTTGCCGTAAGGCAGTCGAGCTTTCCCATTCCCCCGACGGGGTCCACACGCAGCGATCGCACCTTCTTGGTGACCTATATCTACAATTGAGCCTAGCGCTGCGCGTCCTCAAGCACCATGGCGGCACCCTTCTCGCCGATCATGATCGCAGGCGCGTTGGTGTTGCCGCCGACCACCTGTGGCATGATCGAGGCATCGATCACCCGCAAGCCCGTCACGCCGTGCACGCGCAGCCGCGGATCGACGGCCGCGTCCGGGCCGGGCCCCATGCGGCAGCTGCCGACCGGATGCAGGTTCGACACGCCGCGCCGCCGCAAGTCGTCGGTCAGCGCCTCGTCGCTCGTGACCGACGGGCCCGGCAATACCTCCTCGAGCACATAGGGTCGAAGCGACGGCTGGGCTGCAATCTTGCGCGCGAGGCGCATGCCATAGAGCATGGCGTCGACATCGTAGGCGGTCGACAAGTAGGCAAGGTGGATGCGCGGGGCAGCCAAGGGATCGGGGCAGGCAAGCCGCACGCTGCCGCGACCTTCCGGGCGCAAATGTACCGGCGACAGCGAAAAGCCTGGAAATTTGTGCGGATGGACGCCACGCCCATCGCGCTTTTCGATGCTCCAGAGAAAGAAATTCATTTGCAGATCGGGCCGATCCAAGCGCGCATCGCTGCGCACGAAGGCGCCGGCGTAAAGACCGGGGCCGGCGAGGTGGCCTCGGCCGGTGAAGGCGTACTGGACCGCCGCCGCCAGCTTGGCCAGCGGGCTGCGCGTCAAGTCATTGAGCGTTATGGGCTTGGCGCAACGCAAGGCCACATAAGAATTGAAATGATCGTGCAGATTGGCGCCGACGGGCGGTAGGTCTTTCACCACCGCAATGCCCATCTCCTTAAGATGCGCGCCTGGCCCGATCCCCGACAACAGCAACAGCTGCGGCGAGCCATAAACGCCCGCACAGACGATCACCTCGGCGCGGCAGCGCGCGCTCGCAACACCGTGCGGCGTGCGATATTGGATCCCGACGGCCCGCCCGTCCTCGAACAGGATCCGCGTGGCGTGGGTATTGGGCGTCACCAGGAGGTTCTTGCGCGTGCGTGCCGGCTTCAGGTAGGCGACCGCCGCGCTCCAGCGGCGGCCGGCCGAGGCCGTCGCCTGATACCGCCCGACACCCTCCTGGCTGGCGCCATTGAAATCCGCATTTGGCGGAATGCCCGCCTCCAGGCTCGCCGCGATCATGGCATCGACGAGTTCGTGCCGGAACGGCGGGTCGCAAACGTTGAGCGGCCCGCCGACCCCATGAAATTCGTTTTCCCCGCGCTCCTGATTTTCCGCTTTGCGAAAATAGGGCAGAACACTGGCATAGTCCCAGCCCTGGCAGCCGTGTTGGCGCCAGGCGTCGTAGTCGGCCGGCGTGCCGCGCATGTAGATCAAGCCGTTGAGGGAACTGGTACCGCCGAGCATCTTGCCGCGAGGCTGGTAGGAGGTGCGATTGTCGAGGCCGGCGATCGGCTCGCTTTCGAATTTCCAGTTGTAGCCCGCGTGGTTGTAGAGCTTGTGGTAGCCGAGGGGGATGTGGATCCAGGGGTAGCGATCGCGTCGCCCCGCCTCCAGCAGCAGCACCCGATAGCGCCCCGATTCGGAAAGCCGCGCGGCAACGGCGCAGCCCGCCGACCCCGCGCCCGCGACGATGAAATCGAAGGTTTGCGCCTGCATGCTGCCTGCTATCTCCCAAGGAAGCCGCCGATCTGAGCCCCCGCCTCCCCCGCCTGGGCGGGCTGGCATTCAGAGCAAAAAATTGGCGCGCACGGGCAAAAGCGTCCGCACGAGCTGCGGCCAGCGGCGTGGGCTCCGCTCACCGGCTACGGCTTCGCCGCCGCGAGCTTCTCGCGCACGAAGGCCTCGAACTGATGGCGACAGCCGCGCTTGTGCAGCTCCGCCAAGACGTCATCTTCGCTCGGCAGGCTGTCCAATACCTCAAGCTTCAATTGGCGGCGCGGGCGCCCCTCAACCATGAGGTAATAGGTGCCGCCGGGGCGCACGGCCACGCCCGCCGGCCAGGCCACCAAATCGCCGCTCACCGCCCATTCCGCTTCCCCGCGCGCAGCGCTGTCCACATCGACCACGGCCACGCGCTGCGCCACCGGAACTGGGACCCGCGCCAGCTGCAGCTTGGCATCTTTGCCGACGCAAACATTGCCATCGATCGAGGTTGGCACGTTGGCCCAGGAAAAGCGCGCCGTGGCACGCGAGCGGCCCGCTGCGCCGGCGCTGCGCGTTGCTCCCGGGGTTGCTTCGGTCGCGCCCCCGGTCTGGATGATGTTCTTGAGCCAACCAACGACGCCATCGTTGATCTCTTGCCCCTTGGCGAGGTCGGCGACGGGGCCGTGGTAGGGACCCTTGACGGTTTGGGTCTTGCCGGAGGGAAGGACGGCGCGAATTGCAGCGCCTGCCGGGATCGAGAGGTGGTCGGCCAGGGCGAGTTGGGCGCCAACCTTGATCTCGGGGACGCTCGATTCGATCACGTAGACCTGCGCCCGTGCCGACGCAGCGCCCCCCGCCAGGACCACCAGTGCCGCAAGGAGGCTTGCCATAGCATACAAAAATCGGTCGATTTTCATGTGACGAACCACCTCGATCGATCGCTGTTGTAGCCGAGCCATCTGCCGAGATAATGGCCCGAGAACTCGCCCAGGAACCAGGCCATCAGGGCAAGCACCAGCGGCAAAATGATGCGGAATTGCCAAAACACCACGGTATCGACGGCAATGATGACGGCGGTCGCGACGCCGCTGGCGAGCAGACCACGGCGCCGGTAGCGGAAATACCAACCGACCAGGAAACCGAGGCCGGTGATGGCGGCTAGCGTGACCGGGAGCGCCACCGTGCCGCTCTCGACCTGGCCGATGCTGCGACCATCGACGATGCCCGCCAGAATGTGGGCATGAATGAGCGCGCCGTGCATTACCTCTAAGGGCGTGCGGTGCACATCGATATCGGCCAACATCCCGGCCAGGATGACGATCTTGCCCTTGAGCGCCTGCTTGGCGGCATTGAGCAAGGGATCACCGGCAGGTCTGATAAGGGTATCGGCGGACAGGGTCAGGAAGGTATCGGACCGGTCGGCCGGTGGGCGCAGCCAGGCAATGCGTCGGCGTCTGCTGGTGGGAGTAAAGCCGGCATTTTCCGCTAATACCTCGGCGAAGCTTTTGGGGAAGGCCGAGTTGGGAGAGGGTTGGGCCTTGAAGCGCACGATAAAATCGCGCTCGACGGCCAGGTTGGCATAGCCCGCCGGGCGCAAGGCATCGCGAAAAAACGCCTGCTGGCGTTCCCTCTGCTGGGGTGACAGTTGCACCCGCTCGTCGGCAGCCGCCAACACGATCTTGGCCTTTGCCCGCCGGATGGCGGCAATGAGCTCGCCTTCGTTGTCCGGCCGGGCCGTGCGCACGAACAGCACGTCGAGCCCAATGGCCTTGGCACCGGCGGCATCGATGGCATCAATGGTGCGGGCCAGGACGCCGGGGTCGAGCGGCAGGCGCGTTTTGTAGGCGTTGAGCGTCTCGTCGGTGACCGCCACGACGGCAATCAGGGGATGCTGGCTGGACAGGCGGTCGGACATCCAGGCTGTGCGCAAGTCGCCCATGGCATGTTCGAAACGTAACAGGCCTGGCGCCAACAGCGGCAGCAAAAATGCCAGCAACAGCGTGGACAGCAGGGCAAAAACGGCAGATAACAGCAGCGGCCGCGGAAAGAGCGCGCGGCCCCTGTGAGACCGGTCACTGACGTCGGCGGGCATGTCTCCCCTCGTCCCTGCCGCGCGAGCCTATTGGAGCGGACAGAACCAGACAAGCGGCAGCCGACGGCGGCGCCCGGACACTGCTTGCGAACGGAAACGATCGCTCGGCCGAGGCCGGGATGATCGTCCCGTCGCGGATTGTTGGCAACGGTTAATGGGTGCACAGGTTTTTGACGCGGCAAGCTGCTGCTCGCGAGCGCTGCACAGATCCTCTACAATGTTGATATTGCAGCGCATTATGCGATATTTTGGCAGCTTCGCGGGTGAGGAGCGGGCTTTGAGCAGCGGCTGTAGCGGCCCACGACCATTTGGAGCGGCCTTTTGAACCAGCGCATCGATGACCCAGCTGGCGGCTTGCGCAAACGGCAAAAGCCGCGCCCGGAAGCGAGCCGGTCGGCGAGCAGCAAGAAAACCAAGCGCTCGCTTGATCGCTTGGAATTGGACCGCGAAGCGCTCTTGCGCCGATTGAGCCATCTCAGCAGCGGCGCCAAGCTGGTGCCAGGCTATCGTAGTGCCCTCATCCTGCTCAACTCCAGATTTCGCCGCGCCAACCTGGCGACCCGGCTGGCTCTCCTGCAGGCCGCTCAATTCATGGTCGAAGTGCTGGAGAGAATTCCCTACTGAGCCCGGCTCTTGCGCGCCTTTAGTGTTTGTCGGACAAGGAGCGTCCGGCGACAGGCAACCGACGTCGAGCGTGAGGCCGATGCTAAACTGGTATTATCACCTGCCCGACATGCTCCTGGCTGCCGCCTCCTACCTCGTCCTGGCCCGCTTGTTGCTGTCGCCCTTCCCAATCGGCAACAGCGCTGTCGTTCGCACGCTGAGCGCGCTGACGGCGCCGGTCGTGGCGCCGGTTGCGGCCATTACGCCACGCCTGGTTCCTCCGCCGGTAGTGCTGCTCGCCGTGGTGGCGTGGTTGTATGCCGCGCGTATCATTCTGCGCGCCGGCTTCGCCGCGACCGGCCTCAGGTTGGGTTGATCATCGTGCGTCTTTCACCAAGCGGGGCCGGCTTGCTGCGTTACCTGGCGCTGGGCGGCTGCGTACTGCTTGCGCTCTTCAATGGCTCGCTTTACTCGCCAATCTACGATTCGGTCGATCAGATCCTATACCTTTTTTCCCGCAGCTCGGTGCACACAGGACCCCTGCCGCTGCAGCCCTACCGCACGTCGATCTTCATCGCCGTCATGACGCTCTTGCTTGGCGGCATCCCGGCGGCGATCTATGAGCGCCTGCGAGGGCTCAACCAGAGCACGGCGCTATCGGCTGGCCTTTGGTTGCTGACGACCCTGTTGCTCACCCTGCCGACGCTGCGGGAAGCCGCCGGCGCCGATTGACGTTGGCTGTCGTCAGGCGCCGGGCTTTGTCTGGGCCACGTGCGTGACCCAGTCCGCGTCCGCCGCCGCGTCCCAGCCTGTGCCCAAAGCCCGCTCGGGGCTGGCAGCATCGCTGCCGGCCTGCGGCTTCAGACCCGCCGGGACCGCCGCCAATGGTTTGGCCTCCAGCTGGACCATGCGCCTGACGTAGTCCACATTTGCCGTCACCGCTTCGGCCGATGCCTGGCGGGCGCCAAGCAGTTTGGCTTCCTCGTACTTGCCCTGCAGGCTGAGTACGAGGGCCAGATTGTGGTTGACGCGCGCCTCGTGGCCCCCATGCGCCATGGCCTGCTTGAGCAATCCCTCTGCCTGCTCGGGCTTGCCTTCCATGGTCAGCGCCAACGCCAAATTGTTTAGGATCGAGGCCTGCTTGGGCGCCAGCGCCCGGGCGCGCTCGTAGAGGGCGATCGCCTCGCGATATTTGCCTTGTTTGGCAAGCGCGGTGCCACGCGCGGAAATAACTTGCCAGTCGGCATTGGCCGGGTCGTCGGCCTCCTCCAGCAGCTTCTGGGCAAGCTCGACCTGTTCGAGCTCGAGAGCGAGACGGCCATACTCGGAGAGGATGCCGCGGTGGCCGGTATGCAGGGCTGCGGCCTGCCGCAGGACAAGTAGTGCCTGCTGCTTGTCGCCCGCGACGCGCAGTCGGCGGGCATAGTTGAGGGCAGCCTCGGCACTGCGCGGGTTCTTGACGTAGGCCCTACCCCAGTGCTCGAGACTGCCCTTGGCGCTGGCCTCGGCGCGCGTCTCGGCCGCATCGGGCGGCGCCAGCAACGCCGCCTCGGCGCTGCCCGGGGACGGCAGTGGCGAACCGGCGCAGGCCGCCAGCAGCATGGTACTGGCGATCCCGGCAATGCCGACAGTGGCTGAACGCCTCAGTGCGGCGATCGGGCGCGAAGGGGGTGATGTCATAGAAATGGCTTCCGAGACCGCGCGCCGATTCGCGCCCGCGGGTCCAGTGTCCCGGCCGGCCGTCAACAATCCCTTAAGTAAAAGAGGGCCAATCAGCCTGGCGCAATCCTAGCTCGGCTCGTCACGGGCTTCGCGCCGGGCAGCCTCCTGCCAGCGTACCATGCCCGGTAGGGCGAACACGGCCTCGACATAGGCCTGCGCCGTGCCATCATCGCCATAGGGTGTAAGATCGGGCAGATAGGTGCGAAAGCGCGTGGCAACGGGCGCGTACATGGCATCAGCGGCCGTGAAGGCGCCAAACAGGAAGTTGCCGCCCCCGCCGAAGCGCCGCCGGCTTGCCGCCCACAGGTCGACGATGCGCCGCACGTTGGCGGCGACGGCCTCCGGCAGGCTTGGCAGCGGCCGGCGCGCCAACAGGTCCATCGGGCAGTGATCGCGCAGCTCGCCAAAGCCCGCGTGCATTTCGGCGCAAATGGCCCGCGCGTGTGCGCGCGCGTCTTTTTGCGCCGGCCACAGCGAGGCCTCGGGATGGGTTTCGGCGAGGAATTCCAGGATCGCCAAGCTGTCCCAAATGACCTGGCGCTCGCCGCCACCCTCCACGATCAGGACCGGCACGTGGCCCGCCGGGGAGTGGCGCAGGATCTGGGCCTTGGTGCCGGGCTGGCGCAGAGGGACCAAAATCTCCTGGAAGGGAATGCCGCCTTCAACGAGGGCGAGCCAGGGGCGCAGGCTCCAACTCGACACATTTTTACTGCCGATCACGAGCGCATAGGCCATGGCTCTTTCTCCCTCCAGGCGCGGCGACACCGATTGTCATATCGGCTCACGCTGAAGATAATAGCCCCTAGCAGTTTGAGGTCACCGAACGATCCATGCCGACAAGCGAAAAACCATTTGGCCCCCACAGTGTTCTGACGCCCGCCGACAGCCGCGAGCCGTCGCTGCCGATCTGGCTTGCCCGCGATGCCAACTGGCTGCGCTCGGCCCCCCTGAGCGCGGCGCAAAAGGCATGGGTCGGCGCGCACGGCCTGCGCGCGGGCGGCGGCTCACGCCACGTGCTGGTGCCGGGCCCGGACGGCGCCTTGGCCGGGGCGGTCTTGTGGCTCGGCGAGGAGCGCAGCGGCTGGCCGGACAAGCCCGAGCTGGCGATCGGACATTTGCCGCGTCTGCTGCCGGCCGGCTGCTACCATTTGGCCGACGAGAACTTGGATCGGGAGTTGGCGACCGTGGCCTGGGGGCTCGGCGCCTATCGCTTTCGCCGCTACAAGCGCGGCGACGGCGAGGATCCCGCCCGATTGCGCCTGCCGGTGGGCACCGAGGCGAGCCGGGCGCAGTCGATCCTTGAAGGGGTGTGGCTCGCTCGCGATCTGATCAACACTCCGGCGGGCGATCTTGGCCCACAAGAGCTTGAGGACGCGGCGCGAGCGCTGGCTGAACGGCACGGCGCCCAGCTTGAGAGCATTGTTGGCGATGCGCTGCTGGCGCGCAATTTTCCCATGATCCACGCCGTCGGCCGCGCCAGCACGCGCCCACCCCGGTTGATCGACCTCAGCTGGGGCAGCCCCGGGGCCCGGCGGGTCACGCTGGTGGGCAAGGGCATCTGCTTTGACACCGGCGGCCTCGACATCAAGCCCGCCAGCGGCATGCTGTTGATGAAGAAGGACATGGCCGGCGCGGCGACGGTGCTGGCGCTGGGCCATATGATCATGGCGACGGGACTCAACCTGCGCTTGCGCATCCTAATTCCTGCGGCGGAGAACAGCATCGCTGGCAACGCCTTTCGCCCCGGCGACGTCCTGCCGAGCCGGCAGGGCAAAACCGTCGAGATTGGCAACACGGACGCCGAAGGCCGCCTGGTGCTGGCCGACGCCTTAGCCTTGGGGGACGAGGAGCGACCCGAGCTCATGGCAAGCTTTGCCACCTTGACGGGCGCCGCCCGCGTCGCGCTTGGACCGGATCTGCCCCCGCTCTATACCGACGATGACGCGCTAGCGGCCGGCATCGCCGCGGCCGGTCTCAGCGTGGGCGATCCCGTCTGGCGCCTGCCGTTTTGGGGCGGCTATGAGTCCACCCTCGACAGCCCCCTCGCCGATCTCAGCAACGTCTCGGAGGGCGCCTTTGCCGGCTCGGTCACGGCCGCGCTGTTTTTGCGTCGGTTTGTGCAGCAGGCGCGCGCTTTTGCGCATTTCGACATTTTCGGCTGGCGGCCAACCGCAAGGGCCCTTGGTCCCAAGGGCGCCGAGCCGCAGGTTGCGCGCGCCATGTTTGAGCTGCTGCGGCGCGAGTGGGCGGGGCGCCAGAGCTGATGCCCGAGGCCGGCCTCCCCGATCCCCGGCGCCATGCCTATCGCGAAGACCTCGCTGCCGAAGGCCTGCGCGGCACCGTAAAGGCGCGCAAGTACTCGCCCGGCTGGGACCGTCAGGTCATCTACCCGGCAACCCCGCTCAGGGCGCGCCCGGACGCGCGCGAGAATTGGACGACGGAGGTCCTCTACGGCGAGCGGGTCAGGGTCTACGACGAGAACAAGGATTGGGCCTGGGTGCAGCTGGCCGCAGACGGCTATGTCGGCTACATCCGCGCTTCGGCGCTGTCGCCGCAAGTCAACGCCGGCACGCATCGCGTGCGGGCGCTAGGCACGTTCCTGTATGCCACCGCCGATGTGAAGGCGGCCCCATTAATGCCGCTCAGCATGAATGCGCTGCTCGCAATTGCCGAAACAGGGCCGGGCTTTGCAAGGCTGATCGATGGCACATTCGTGCCGACACGGCATATCGCCGAGGCCAACCGCTTCGTTGCCGATTTCGTCACCGCCGCGGAGCGTTTCGTCGGCGTGCCCTATCTGTGGGGCGGCAGAACGCGCTTCGGCGTCGATTGTTCGGGGCTCCTGCAAACGGCGTTGCAGGCAGCGGGCCGGGATTGTCCGCGCGACAGCGATATGCAGGAGGCCGAGCTTGGCCAAAGCCTCGAAGGCAACAATGTACTCGAAGGGCTTGAACGCGGCGATCTCGTGTTTTGGAAGAGCCACGTCGGCATCATGACGGACGGCTTTATGCTGCTGCACGCCAATGCCCACCACATGGCTGCCATTGTCGAGCCGGTGCGCAGTGCGGTGGAGCGCATTGCGCGGGCCGGATTACCGATCAGCTCGGTCAAGCGGTTGCGTCCGGCGGCCGCTGCCAGCACGCCGCAGCGATGACCGACCCGCTGGCCGCTCAGGCTTGGTGAACGCGCGCGCACATTGGCGCTAGCAGCGCCGGATGGTCGTCTTTTACCGCCTCGCCATCACGCTGTTGGCGCGGGCGGGTGCGGGGCTGCCAATGCTCGGGGTTGAGGCCTGGGTCCGGCGCGGCCGGCTTGCTGCCTGGCCTCCGCCCGCATTGTGCAATTCCGCGAGCGCTGCCCGCGCTGCGGCCTGCGCCTCGGCTCGCATGGGCGACAATTCCTGCCCGAGCAATGTCAGGGCTGAGGGGTGTTGTTTGAGCACCCGGAGCGCCTCGCCGCCCGTCTAGCCGCGCTGCGCATCCGGGGTTTTGAGAGAGCAACAGGCTGGCGCGCGCCGAGGCGCTAGGCCGCGAGCCTGCCGCCGACCCCCTGCTTTCTACCAGCGGCGATTGCAGACCCGGCGGCAATGCCGATGACCGCGGTGCCACCAGCAGCGATTGTAGCAGCGGCGGTGCCAACGCACGTCTTGGACGGCGCTCTGGTCTTGGGCGAAGCTGCGCAAAGCGTCCCCGGCGCTGGAGCCGGGCGCGGCTTGCGCCGTTCCGACCGCCATGACGATGGCCGCGCTGGCGCCGACAAGGGAGAGCAGTAGTTTCCTGTGCATGATTGGGCTCCGTGCTCCAGTTTGTAAACTATCAAAGCAGATCGTGACGTCCCGGCCGTTGGCCTGATTTGCTCGATCCGGCAATCATCGGGCGCGGCGCATGAATGCACTGTGAATGATGCGCGCAAGGCGCGGGCGGGCCCGCTCCAACGCCCGGGGCAGGGCGAAGGGGCGCGGCTAGCGCCCTGGGGCAACGCTCAAGCTCGAGAAGGGGACCGTCCCGCGCGTCAATCCCGAGCGCAGGGCCGCAGCCTCGCCGCCCGGCGTGGGCTGTCCCTTGGCACCGACATCGGCGTCGGCCTCGTCTTTGCCATGGGCTCGAAAGGGGTCAGGTTTGGGTCGCCGGAATGCAGGGCAGGCGGCGATGGGATCGATTTGCTTAAGGTCCCCGCGCATGGCCACGTTGACCACGTAGTGGCGATTGCAGACCCCCACCGCGGGCAGCTGCCTAGTCAATTCAAAGTAGTCGTAACCCTCTTTGAGCGTGCTCCAAAAGGCGTAAGCGGGATGCTCGCGCCGACGCGCCATGTTGGCCTCGCTCATCCGGAAGGGAAAGGCGTGCACCTCGAAGGCGTCGTTGCCGCCAAGGAAAGAATCGCGCGCGATGGCGTAAATCTCCTCCATCAGGGCATCCGTCATGGCATAGCAGCCCGCCGACTTGCACTTGCCGTGGATCATCAAGAATTCGCCGGTGCGCCCATGCGCCCTATCGAAGGCGTTGGGGTAGCCCAGATTCATCGCCAGGTGATATTTGGAATCGGGGTTCATCTGCTCGCGGCTGACGGAGTAGAACCCTTCTGGTGCCTGCCGGTCGCCTTCTTTTAATTTGGGGCCAATCTCGCCCGACCAATTGCAAATCGGGTAGGTCTTGAAGTGATAAAAGCGTCCGTCGCTCTTGAGCTTCCAGATTTCCAGTTCCGATTCTTCCTTGAAGATGCGGATGAAAATCGGGGACTGCGGATCCATGCCCTTCTTGCCGAGCAGCATCAGGGTGTCTTGCGACAGCGGCGCCAAGTGTGCGCCGACGAGCTCAACCTTCATGCAGCCGGCCAGCAGCGAACCGGCCAGAAGACACAAACATGCCAGCAGCGTCGCCAAGCCGCGTTTAGCGCTGGCCCCCGAGATGATCAAACTCATACGCACGTGCCCCAGGCGTCTGGCGATCACCAATGATTCGCAAACGTTAATATGGGGTTAACGCAAACACAACCCCCGCAGCGACGCGGCCAGGCCGACGCCGGAGTTTGGGGGCCACCAGGGAACGAAAAATCCGGCCGGCCGCGCGCACTATAGGCTGCGCCCAATCTGCAAAAATTTTTCGTGGCGCTGCTCGCGGATGGCGTCTGCGCTCATGCCGGAGAATTCCGTCAGCGCGCCGGCGATTGCGCCCGCGGTCTGCTTGAAGATCATGGCCGTATCCCGGTGGGCCCCGCCGACGGGTTCGGTGATGATCACATCGATGACGCCCAGCGCCTTTAGGTCCTGCGCCGTGATCTTCATGCTGGTGGCGGCGTCGATCGCGCGTGCGGGGTCGCGCCACAGGATTGAGGCGGCGGCTTCCGGCGAGGCCACCGTGTAAATGGCGTGCTCCAGCATCATGACGCGGTTGGCGGTGGCGATGGCGACGGCGCCACCCGAGCCTCCCTCGCCGATGATTACGGCCACCAGCGGAACGCCGAGCGACAGGCAGCGATCCGTCGAACGGGCAATGGCCTCGGCCTGACCGCGCTCCTCAGCGCCGATGCCGGGATAGGCCCCGGCGGTGTCGACCAGCGTCACCACCGGCATGCCGAAGCGCTCGGCCAGATCCATCAGGCGCACGGCCTTGCGATAGCCTTCGGGACGCGCCATGCCAAAATTGTGCCTGATGCGGCTCTCCGTGTCGGAGCCCTTCTCGTGCCCGATCACCATCACCGAGCGGCCGCGAAAGCGGCCGATGCCACCCATGATGGCGGCGTCCTCCGCATAGTAGCGGTCGCCGGCAAGTGGCGTGAAATCCTCAACCAGGGCCCTGACGTAATCCAGGCAATGCGGTCGGTCCGGGTGCCGGGCGACCTGTGTCTTCTGCCAGGGGGTAAGCTTGGCATAGGTATCGATAAGCGCCTGGTGCGCCTTTTGCTGCAGCTTCGTCACTTCCTCGGTGATCGAGACGGAACCGTCATCCTCCACGCTCAGCGCGCTGAGTTCCGCCACCTTGCTCTCAAGCTCGGCGATCGGTTTCTCGAAATCCAGGTAGGTGCGAACGGTGAGCGGACGATCCATTGCTGATGACCGGTTGCTCCGGCGCGGGAGGTCTTGAGCCGGCGACATAGGCCCCGCCGCCGCCGCAAGTCAAGTTAACGGGCCCTTGCCAGGCAGGGCGGCGGGCGTGCGGGGCGTCAACGGTTAGCGCCGCGCCGGCGGTGGCGCCAGCGGATGGTGCTCAAAAACAAGCTTCTTGAGGCGTTCCTCGAGCACGTGCGTGTAAATCTGCGTCGTCGAAATGTCGGCGTGGCCCAACAATTGCTGTACCGAGCGCAGGTCGGCGCCGCGGTCGAGAAGGTGGCTGGCAAAGGCGTGCCGCAGCACGTGCGGCGACACCCGGCGGGGGTCGAGGCCGGCCGCCTCGGCAAGCTCCTTGAGCTCCTGGGCGAGACGCTGGCGCGTCAGATGGCCCTCGCTGCTGCGCGATGCGAACAGCCAGCGCGTCCTCAGCATCGGGGTCATGCCGGGATCATCGCGGCCGGCATTGAGATAGCGCGCCAGGGCCGTGCGCGCGGCCGAGGTCAGGGGCACCATGCGCTCGCGCCCGCCCTTGCCCTTGACGACCAGCACCTTGCCGTCACCATCGAGCACCGAGCGCGGCAGGCTCACGAGCTCCGAGACGCGCAGACCCGTGGCGTACAGCACCTCGATCAGCGCATGGAGCCGCAACGCCCGCAGCCGGTCGCGTCCCCCCGCCGTTTGCGCCCGTCCCCCGGCCGCTTCGATGAGGCGATCGACGTCCGCCACCGAGAGGGTTTTGGGCAAGGTCCGGCTTCGTCGCGGACCAGCGACGCGGTGAGCCGGGTCATTGCCAATGAGCCCCTCGGCGGCGAGAAACTTGAAAAGCTGGCGCACGGCCGAAAGCCGCCGCGCGCGTGTGCTCGGCGCCATGCCCAGCTCCGCCAGGTGGCGCTGATAGGCGGCAACGTCACGTCCCTCGGCCAAACCGGGGCCCTTGCCGCGGCCCTCGAGGTAGGCGAAGAAGTGCGTCAGATCGCTGCGGTAGGCCGCTAGCGTGTTGGCCGCCGCCCCGCGCTCGGCGGCCTGCATTTCCAAAAAGCCTTCGAGCCAATCGTGTGTGGTTGTCACCAGCACCCTCCGGCAAACAAGCGGCAACCCGGGCGCCCCGGCGCTAACGCCGGACCTTGACGCCCGGCAGCGGTGTGGCCGTCTCCCGCTGGGTCGGCTCAAAAAATACCGCCATGACGTAAAGGCCGCCGATCACCGCGGCGCCGATGATGCCCACAACCATAAGAAACCGGATTAGGCTCGGCATGTCGCAACGCTGCTCCTGCTTCCGGTAACCGTTCGAGCCAAATGACGCCCCGATTGGCCGAAATGCGGTTAGGGATCGCCGCGCCGGGCGCCCCGGAGCACGGTGCGGCTTTGAGGCCTACCCGCAAACCTGATACCAGAAAGCGCGGGGGGTGGCATCAAGGGCCATCGTACAGGACAGAGATGATGCGATTCGGGTACGGAGGCAAAAAGGAGGAGCAGATCGCCCAGCTCGCCGCCAAGGTCCGCGCCGGCTTGGGCACGCGCTCGGTCGTGCTCGTGGGCATGCCCGGCTGCGGCAAGTCGGCGATCGGCCGGCGCTTGGCCGGCCGCCTCGAGATGCCCTTCGTCGATGCCGACGATGAAATCGAACTGGCCGCCGGCAAGGCCATCACCGACATTTTCAAGGAGCACGGCGAGCCCTATTTCCGTGAGGGCGAGCGCAAGGTGATTGCGCGCATTCTCAACTCCGGGTCACAGGTACTTGCTACCGGCGGCGGCGCCTTTATGAGTGCCGAGACGCGGGACAATATCCGTCGCGCGGCGGTCTCGGTTTGGCTCAAGGCCGAGCTTTCGCTGCTGCTGCGCCGCGTTCTCAAGCGCAACAATCGTCCCTTGCTCGAGCGCGATCCGGAAGGTGTGATGCGCTCGCTTGTGGAAACGCGCTATCCGATTTACGCCACCGCTGACATTACGGTTGAGAGCCGCGACCTGCCCCACGACGTTATGGTCTTCGAGATCATCGAGGCCTTGGCGGTACATGCCTTGCCGCGGCGGCGGGTCAGCGCCGGCGCCGAGCAATCCCCAAGCAGCGACGAGCCCATATGAAAGGACCAGGCGACTTGACTGGCGCAGGCCAAGGGAAAGCGACGGGGGCTGACGCGACCCAAATCCAAACCCGTCCCGGCCACGCCGATGGCTTGATCGGCGTGCGGGTCGCACTGGCGGGCCGCCCCTACGATGTGCTGATCGGGCCGCAGCTGAGCGCGCGCGCCGCCGATCTCATTGCCAAGCACCTTGATATCGCTCCCCCTGCTGCCAAGTGCGCGATCGTCACCGATGCCAACGTTGCCGCCTTGCATCTTGCGGGCCTCGAGGCCGGGCTCGCTGCGCGGGGCCGGCTGGCCGGTGCCAAGGTCCTGCCGCCCGGCGAAGGCAGCAAGAGTTTCCCCGTCCTTGCGGAGCTTTGCGAAAGCCTGCTGGCGATGCAGCTTGAGCGCGGCGACCTCGTGCTGGCGTTGGGTGGCGGCGTAATCGGGGACCTTGCCGGCTTTGCCGCCAGCATCCTGCGCCGCGGCATCCGCTACGTGCAGCTGCCCACGACGCTGTTGGCGCAGGTTGATTCTTCCGTCGGCGGTAAGACCGCGATCAATGTCACGCACGGCAAAAACCTGATCGGCAGGTTTCATCAACCGAGCCTGGTCTTGGCGGATATCGACCTGCTGGCGACCCTGCCGCAGCGGCAGTTTCGCGCCGGCTACGTTGAGGCGGCCAAATACGCCATGTTGGGTGACGCCGCCTATTTCGATTGGCTCGAAGCGAACCGGCAAGCTTTGTTTCGGCGCGAGCCCGCCGCCCTCAGCGAGGCCATCGGCGTCGCCGTTGCCGGCAAGGCCGCCATCGTGGCGCGCGATGAAACCGAGACTGGAGAGCGCATGCTGCTCAATCTCGGCCACACCTTTGGTCACGCTTTGGAAGCGTGGGCCGGCTACTCCGACAAGCTTTTGCACGGCGAAGCCGTGGCGATCGGCATCACCCTGGCCTTTCAGCTGTCCCAAGAGCTCGGCTTTACCGATACCGGAAGCGCGGAACGGGTCCGCAACCACCTGGCAACTGCCGGCCTGCCGACACGCATTGGGGACATTGCCGGCAACGAATGGCCGCCGGCAGAGGCCTTGCTGCGTCTCATGGCCCAGGACAAGAAGGTTCGCGCCGGCCAGCTCACGCTCATCCTTGCGCACGGTATCGGCAAGGCCTTCGCCACGCGCGACGTCCCCACGGCAACGGTGCGCGATTTCCTGGTGCGCCAAATCGGCTAGCCCTAGGCCGGGCCGGCGTGCCGCGGCGCGCTCGGCCAGCACCCGCGCCTGCAGGGCTTAAGGGAGGCGCAACTGCAACTATGTTAGTGTTTGCGCGGCCAGCTTGCCGGCATTTTTCCAGGTCGCCCGACCGCAAGCCGAGGCGCCGCCAGCGAGGCACAGAGAAAGCCATGTCGCTCGATATCGCCTTGACCCTGACGGCCATTGCCGTCCTGCTGCTGTTGTCGGCCTTTTTTAACGGCAGCGAAACCGCCCTGACCGCCGTCTCGCGCGCCCGCATGCATGCCTTGGAGCAGGAGGGCAATTCGCGGGCGCGGCTGGTCAATCAGTTGCTCAGGGAGCCCGAGCGCCTGATCGGTGTCGTCCTGCTCGGCAACACCCTGGTTGACATCCTCGCCGCCTCGCTCGCCTCGGGGCTCGCCGTCATCCTGATCGGTCCCGCCGGCGTCGCCTATGCCACGGCAATCATGACCGTTCTGATCGTGATTTTCGCCGCGGTATTGCCGAAGACCTACGCCTTTGCCTTTGCCGATCGACTGGCGTTGTTCGTGGCGCCGCTAATGCGCGTGATGATCGCCGTACTCAATCCGGCGACCCGCACCATCCAGCTGATCGTGCGCCTGTTCCTGAAGCTCACCCCGACCAGCCGCGACGATGCCGCCAACATTCTCGAGGCGCATGCGGAAATCCGCGGCACCATCGAACTGCAAAAGATCGAGGGTGCCGTGGCCAAGCGCGACGCAGCCATGCTCGGGGGCGTGCTCGACCTCAAGGACCTGAAGGTCCTCGACATCATGGTGCACCGAACCAAGATGCAAACCATCAGTATCGACGACGCACCGGAAAAAGTGGTCGACGAGGTGCTCAAGGGCCAGTTCACGCGCGTGCCCCTGTGGAAGGACGAGCCGGAAAACATCGTCGGCGTCTTACACACAAAAGACCTGCTGCTGGCGCTGTCACGTGCGGGTTGGGATGTGGCCAAGATCGATATCGGCGCGGTGGCGGCGCAACCATGGTTCGTGCCGGACACGACCAGCGTCGGCAATCAGCTCAACGAATTCCTGCGTCGCAAGGCGCAGCTGGCCCTTGTGGTCGACGAGTACGGTGAGGTGCAGGGCCTGATTACGCTCGAGGATATACTGGAGGAAATCGTCGGCCAGATCGCCGACGAGCACGACGTGCAGGACGCCGCCGTCCGCTTGCAAGCCGATGGCTCGGTAAACGTCGATGGCACGGTGGCGGTGCGGGACCTCAACCGCCAGATGGACTGGGACCTGCCGGACGAAGAGGCAACAACCATCGCCGGCCTGGTGATCCACGAGGCGCAGAGCATTCCCGAACCGGGGCAGGCCTTCACGTTCTATGGCTATCGCTTCGAGATTTTGCGCAAGAACCGCAACAAGATTACGGCCATCCGCATTCGGCCGATCGCGACCAAGCAGCGCCGTCCGCGTTCGACCCTTGAAAGCGACGCCATGGACGCCGGCTGATGCCGGCAGCGCGGTTCAGCTCGAAGCCCGCACCGAGGCCATGGCCGGCAACGGCGGCGGATTGGGGGCGGCCCGGGCTTCGGCGAGGAGCCGCGCGCAGGCGCTCTCGATGCGGGCCTCGATCAGCGTGCGGGCCTCGGCGCGAGGCAGCCCGGGTGGCACCGGATCGAGGATCTCGATCACGATGGTGCCCGGATAGCGCCTGAGGCTGCGGCGCGGCCAGAACAGGCCGGAATTGAGGGCAAGGGGGACGCAGGCCAGCCCCAAACCCTCATAGAGCGCGATAAAACCCGGCTTGTAGTCGGGCGCGGCGCCGGGTGGTCGTCGGGTGCCTTCGGGAAAGATGACGATTTCACGGCCGGCCGCGGCACGGTCGCGAGCGTCGCGGATCATGCGCTTGAGCGCACGGGGGCCCCTGTCGCGCTTGACGAAAATATGCCGGAACTTGTGGCTGAACCAGCCGTAGAGCGGGATCAAGCCCAGCTCGGCCTTCATGACCATGGCCGGATCACGAAACACGGGGATGAGGGCAAAGGTATCCCACGCGCTTTGGTGCTTGGCCGCAACCAAGCAGGCCCCCTGCGGCAGTTTCTCGCGCCCGCGCACTTCGAGCCTGGTGCCGCAGATGAGCTTGAGCCACCACAAGCTGGCGCGCCCATGCAAGCGCAGGCCCTGCATGGCCCAGCTGCGCGGCGCCAGCAGGAGCCAACTGCCGCACACCAGAAAAACGGCGGTATTGATGTAGAAGACGGCGGCGAACAAGAGCGAGCGAAGCATGAGCGCGAGCTGCCGTGTCAGATGCTGCGGGCCGCGGCGGCGCGCCCGCCAGCGAGCGCATGGCTGTCCCATTGCCTGAGCAACCGCGCAACGCCGAGGCGCGCCGCCGACGGCAGGAACTTGAGATACTCGGTGAACAACAAGCGTAGGCTGCCGGCGTGCAGCCACCAGCGCTCGGCGCGGAAGGAGCGCGGCACCACCGGATAGGGAATCAGCGCCACTTGCGGCAGCGCCCGGCCAAGTTCGGTCAAGCTGCGCGGCATATGATAGCTCGAGGTGACGACGATCAGCCGCGCAAAGCGGTGCGTATCGACCCACTCCTTGGCCTCATTCGCGTTGCCGCTGGTATCATGGGCGCTATAGCCGATATCGACGCAGCAATCGAACAGCGCATGCGCCAAGCCACTGTTGCGGAACAGGTCGTCGCGCGTCGTCATATGGTTGACGCCAGAGATCAACAGCCGGCTGCCAAACCCTGCCGCCAACAGCCGCGCCGCCGCGGGCAATCGAAACGGCCCACCGGTCAGGACCACAATGCCGTCGGCGTGCTCGACGCTTCGCGGCGCATCGTGGGTCACGCTGCCGGCGAACACGATGAAGCCGCCCAGGAAAGCCAAAAGGGCCAAACCTGTAGCGGCGCAGATAAGCCTGCCTGTTCGTGCCACGTTACCTCTCCAGCCGGGCGCTTGCGCCCGCAGTGGTGGAGCAAAGTAGCCGATTTGGGCCCGGTTGTGATTGGGTGCCGCCGCACCTAACGCCGATATTCGAACGTTATTGCCGCACATTCAAAATACGGTAAACGCCGATACGCGATGTGAGCATGCAAAGCGCTGCGATCACCAGGACCACGATGCCCAGCAAAAAATAGCCCGGTGCATCGAGCGTGGCTATGCCCACCAACCGGCGGATTTCGGCCAACGTAACGGCGCCTCCGCCGAGCAGTTCCATGACCGTCGGCATGGCCAGGAACACCAGCATCGCCCAAATCGCCCCGACGATGCCGGCCCGGACACCGAGGCGCAGAAAATGCCGCTCGAATTCCCTGGCGATAAAGCGATCGGTGGCGCCGACGAAGTGCAAGACCTCGACGATCTCGCGATTGGAGGCCATGGCGCTGCGCGTGGCGGATATGATGATTGCGGTCGTCGCCGCCCCCACCAGCACCAGGATGGCAAGCCCGCCGAGCGCGAAGGAGCGGGTGATGGTGCGGATCTGCTGCTGCCAGCGGCGGTGGTCGTCAAGCGTTACGCCCTTGAAACGCTCTTTCAAGGTCTGGCGCAGGCCGTCGAGCTCGGCGGGAGCGTTGCGATCGACTTCGATGGCGACCAGCCGCGGGATCGGCAGGGCGCGCAGCGCTTCGGTCTGGCCGAGCCATGGTTCGAGCAATTGCGTCGAATCGGCAACGCTCAGCGGCCTGACCGTGGCGATGCCGGGTTGAGCGGCAATGAAGCTTGCCACGTCGGCAACGACCCTGTCGATGTCGGCGCGATCGCGCGCTTCGATCTGCACCGTCACCTCGCTGGCGATATCGCGCAACCAGGCGGAGGCCGACTGGTTCATCATGTAGACCGCACCTGCCGTCAGACAAGCGAGAAAGCACATGATGGTGATGACGAGGGTGAGCGACCTACCGGTGACCGAGCCGGCGGGGACGATCGGCGCATTGGCTTGTGCGTGGTCGGACCGGCGCGACCGCGGGCGCGCGCTCGCCCGGCTTGGCGCCTGATGCTGCTGGCTGGGGCGTGGGCGTTGGCTCACCTGCGTGGGCGGACCCGTGACGGGACCGCCATGGAAATCGGGCTCGAGGCGGGTCGCCCTCGGATCGAGCGTTGGCGGCCCGGTTGGGCGGTCATACGATCCGGACATGACCGTCGTGCAGTTCGAGACGCGGCGCCTTGGTCTGCCGCATCAGCTGGTGATCGTGGGTGGCGATGACGACCGAGGTGCCGAGCCGGTTGAGCTCGATAAAGAGGCGCAGCAATCGGCGCGCCATCTGCGGATCGACGTTTCCGGTCGGCTCGTCGGCGAGCAGCAGCTCAGGTTTGTTAATGACGGCCCGAGCAATGGCGGCGCGCTGCTTTTCGCCGCCCGACAGCACGGATGGGAAGGAATGCATGCGATCGCCCAGTCCAACCCACTGTAAAAGATCGGTCACGTCCTCCTTGTAGTCCGCAACGCGCTTGCCGGTCACACGCAACGGCAGGGCGACGTTCTCCCAGGTACTAAGGTGATCGAGCAGCCGAAAATCTTGAAAGACGATGCCGATCCGGCGCCGAAGCTGCGCGCGCCGCGCCGGCGTGACGCGGCTGATATCTTGTCCCAACACGTAGATCTGCCCGTGGGTCGGCTGCATGGACATGAACAGCAAACGCAGCAACGTCGTCTTACCTGAACCGGATGGGCCCGTCAGGAAATGGAACGAGCCCGGACGCAAATGGAAGCTTGCATCGCGCAACACATGGTTGCCTCCCTCGTATCTGACGCCGATGCTGTTTAGTCTAATCACGTCGTATGCCGGGCTCCTGACCTGGGTTGATTAGCCTTTATCGCCGTGGGGGGGAATAGCGATCAATCCTCCAGGATTGTGGCGGACTGATGCCTCCCGCTGCCTGGCGGCAAGGGTCCGCTTGCCCTTGGCGGCCGGCCGTGGCTAAGGAGAACGAGCCAGGAGTGGTGCGATGAACGATGGTGGCCCAGCGCGAATTGAGACGATTTTTCCCGCCTCGGCGATTGCCGAGCGTATCGAGGCGCTGGCCGGGGACATCGCTGCCGCCGGTCTCGACGGCCTTCTGGTGGTGGCCGTCCTGAAGGGCAGTTTCGTGTTTGCAGCGGATTTGATTCGCGCCCTGCATCGGGTTGGGCTTTCGCCGGAGGTCGACTTCATCTCCCTGTCAAGCTACCGGGCCGGCACGCGCTCGTCGGGACGCATCGAAATTTTGCGTGACGTCGAGACCGATGTGCGCGGCCGTAATGTGCTGCTGATAGACGACATTTTGGAGTCGGGCCGCACCCTCGCCTTTGCCAAGGACCTCATTATGGCGCGCGGCGCCGCCCAGGTGCTCAGCTGCGTGCTGTTGGACAAACCGGTTGCGCGCGCCGCCAACATTACTGCGGATATGAGGGCATTCGAGTGTCCCAATGTATTCGTGGTAGGCTATGGTATGGACCTTGCGCACCGCTTCCGCGAACTGCCCTTTGTCGGGCGGGTAACGCGACAGGCCACCTAGGGCCGAGGTCGGATGAGGGAGGGCCCCCATGGTACGCATCCTTCTCGCCGAAGATGACGGCGCCACGCGCGATCTGGTGCAGCGCGCCCTGGGCCTCGATGGCCACGAGGTCGTTGTCACGCAGGATGGCACGGAGGCGCTGGAGTATTTGCGCGCCGCGCCAGCGCCGGTGCAATTATTGATTTCGGACGTGCAGATGCCCGGTCTCGACGGCATTGCCCTGGTCGAGGCCAGTCTCAAGATCGCGCCGCAACTGCGCGTGCTTTTGATGTCGGGCTTCGCCGACGAACTCGGCCGCGCCGAGCATCTGCGCAGCAAGATTGCCCGTGTCATCAGCAAGCCCTTCACGCTGGAACAGATCCGCAGCGCGGTCAAAAGCGCGTTGAGCTAAGCGCAGACCACGCTGTTCCACGTGAAACAGGCAAAGCGAGGCCTGGGCTCAGGCGGAGCGGCGGCTGTCCCTGGATCGGGAGATCACGGGCCAGGCGCAGTCGGCGATCACTTCCGCAAGGGGATGGGTGGCAAGCCCGGCAACGGGAATACGACGGCGTCGGCCGAGATTGATGAAGAGCGCGTCCGGAACGCCGACCGCCACCTCGACTTCGCTGCCGCGATGATCGATGTGCATGCGCGCCACGTCCTTGCCATAGACCTCGATGGCGAGTGGGAGGCGATGTCCGTTGACCTCCGCGTGCCAGGCCGGAGCATCGAGCGGCACTAGTCGGGCGCCGGCCTGCGACAGGGCGCCGTTGGTTGCCGTCAGCGCCGCGGCAACCACGGCGTCGATCTCTTCCCAAGCCTTGGCGCTCGCCAGGTTGGGGGGATTGGCCGGACCTTGGGTCTTGGCCACATGGGCAGCGAGCGGCTTGAGGCACTCGGCCAAGAGATCCCCGGCGCGCGTGGCGTCCAAGGCGTTGGCCTGGGCCTGTGAGGAGGCGTTGATCTCGGAGCGATCGTCTTTGTGCGCTTTCACTCTAGCGTGCAGGACGCCATCGGGGCCGAGTTCCAGGCGCAGCCACGCCACGCTCTCCTCACCGATCAGGATGCGGCGATAGACGCCGTAGCCGTGATTCTTGTAGCTCCAGGCACTTTCTCCCGGCGCTGCAATGGAAATTTCCGCCTGCTGCAAGAGCGCATTGATCTTTTCGACGCCAGCCTCCAGCGGCTGCTGCGCGGCCGACCATTCCGCCACGACCGCCTCTTGCGCCTTCTGGTCCAGGACCGGCGTGGCTTCCGAGGCTCCCCCCTTGCGCCCGAACAATAGCGAGGCACCGATGGCGCTGGCGATGCTTTTTGCCGCCTGGGTGGCTTTTGCCGGACGCGCCATGGTGATCTCGACATCGGCTTCCGCGACCCGGGCGGTGTCGTGCTCCGACAGAAAAGCCTGCCGCCGGCTGCGGCGGATGTCGCGCCACACCAGGGCGAAACCGGCGCCGATTAGGATGCCGCTGAGGACGAGGATGATCCCTGAGGTCATGGCGTGCCCGGTCCTCCCGCTGCGACGCCGGCCGGCGGGCGATCGGCGCCGTCGCGAGCAAGCATTGCAAATCGGGAAGGCCTTACTTGCCTTGCCACGCCTCCTTCACCTCCATGCACCGCGTTTCGATAAAGCGGTTCACATCCTCAACCAAGGTACTTTGCAAGATGCCGAAGGCATTGTCCGCCGCCGTTGCCGACCAAAGCGCCGATTTTGCCAGTGTCGGGGCGACGATCTTGCCCCAATTGAGACTAGCCTTAATAGCCTTGCCTTGCTTGAAGGTCACCTTGGGGGAAATCTGCAACGTGACGCCGTATTTCTCCGTTTCACCCTCGAGCTCGCACTTGATGTCGTGACTGTCGAGGCGCACTTCAACCTCGGCATCGAGCATCGCCTTCACCAGCATGCTGCGATCGAGCTGCAAGTCCGTCGAGCAGCGCGCATAACCCCAGGGCCACCTCAATTTTGCCTGCGACAGGATCTTCTCCACCACTTCCTTGCGCCAGGTTTTCGTGACCGCGCAGGAGACCTGTCCGGCATCGGGCTTATGGTTGTACAGGGTCGAGCAAATGGCCTCGGCGCAGGCCGTCCGGGTTTCGCGCTCCCGCTTTTCCGCCTCGGTTTCCACGGCCGTGCTCGGCGGGACGGTGGGCGCTTGCGCAAGAGCGGGCCGGCAGAAGAGGCCGCCAAGCGTGAGGATGGCAAGGCTAAGCCAGCGACCTGTGGTTTTGCCCATGCACCCTCCGCGATCCCACTTCGCCGGCGGTTGTGGCCGAGTAACGGCCCGGAAATATGACGGCCGCAGCCTTTGCCCTGGCCGCCCTTAGCGGTTTGCCCAAACCAGCAGGCAACCTGACAGGAAGACGAGGCCCAGCACGACGCGATCGAAGCGGCGCTCGTCGAGGCGACGATAGAGGCGTTCACCCAGCCAGTTGCCTAAAAACGTGGCGGGCAAGGCGATGGCGGCGGCGACGACGAGGCGCCCGTCGATGAACCCGCCCGCCAGGCTTGCGACCAGCATTGCCGAGAGGACCGCGGTGTTGAAGGCCTGAAGCGTTCGGCGCCGCTGCGCTTTGGGCCAGGACCTGAGCGTGCCCCAAACGATCGGCGGCGGACCGGAAAGACCGGCAATGCCGCCAAGGATACCGCCGAGGAAACCGATCGCCATGTCCGCGGCCGTGCCGGCGCGGCGAATGTGTAGGCGGCCGGCCGCGCACAACATGAACGCGCAATAGCAAATGAGAATGATCCCCACGGCCGTTTTGAAGAGTTCGACTTTGATGACGGGCAAGAGGCAAAGCCCGATCGGGACGCCGACCAAGCCGGCGAGGAGCATCGGCGCCAACGCCCGCCAGTCGCTGTCGCGCCAGAGCGAGGGCAGGGCCGACAGGTGTCCGGCAACGGAGGCAACGGAGACGAGCTGGGCGGCAACGGCCGGCTCCAGCACCTGCAGCCACAGGGGCAGCGCCGTGAGCCCGGTCCCGAAGCCGGTCAGGCCGTTGAGAAGGCCACCGATCAGGGCTCCCGCCACTACGAGCCCGGGCCCGAGCCAGTCCATTGCGGTCTTGTCCTGTTGCTGAGCGGCGGCGGGTGCGGATCCAAGTGAACCCGCGTTGAAGGGTTATCGCCGCAGTGGCGATCGGCGTCAAAACCTACCCGGAGCGGCGTGGCGGCACGCCGCCCTTGCGAAGGGCGGCCGCATGGCCGCACCCGGCCCTGTTGTTTAGGCGTGCGGGCAGCCAAGTGGCCGGCCCTGATGGTCCCCGTCTGCATGGGTCTCATTGCATGGGTGGGGAACGGCAGATCTGGCAGCGGCGATGCGCCCGTCTCGATCTGTCGGCCTCGCGTTGCCGAAGGTCTTGCTTTGTGGGCACCGAAAAAATTGGAACTGGCACTTTGCCGCTGGCCATGGGGCCGCAGCGCTGCCGGCGGCGAACGACGCGCAAAGCTTGGCGTCTGTCGCACCAACCGGCAGCAAAGGGCGCGCCCGTAAGGCGCACGCATGCTAGGCAAATTTACGCAATTTTACGCACGAGCGACGCCCAACTGAGGCACGCGGCGTCTTCGTGGCGGGCACACTAGCAGCAGCTACAACCCATGTCACAACCCCAGGCCGGGCGCACGCGGCTGTCGACCTTCAAATCCTGTGGATAAATCGCCCGGGCGGCGCGGCCGGGATCTCGGCCGTTCGCAAGACCGATCCGGGCAATGGGTCTTCCCCGCGTGCCGGCGCCATGCCAGTGTGGCCGCATGAAAGGCATTTTCCGCGCCGCCGCCTTCAAACTGGGCTGTTGCTGCCTGGCGGCGGGGGCCATCGTGTCACTCGCCTTCGTCGGCACCGCCCTCGCCCAAGTCCTCGTCGATTTGGAGCTGGTGCTGGCGGTCGACGTCTCCTTATCGATGGATCTCGACGAGCAGCGTCTGCAGCGTGACGGCTACATTGCCGCCTTTCGTGATGGGGAGGTGCATAAAGCGATCACCTCGGGTCCCCACGGCCGCATCGCCGTTGTCTACCTAGAGTGGGCAGGACCCAGCGTGCAGAACGTGGTCGTTCCCTGGACGATCATAGACGGTCCCGCGGCGGCGCATGCCATGGCCGACACGCTCGAGGCGCAGCCGATCTCCAGGGCGCGCATGACCTCTATTTCGCAGGGCCTGGTCTTTGCCGCCCAGCTCTTCGAGAGCAGCGGGGTCAAGGGAATTAGGCGTGTGATCGACGTTTCGGGCGACGGACCCAACAACGCCGGTCCGCTTGTGACGGTGGTCCGCGACCAGCTGGTCGCCCAGGGGATTGCCATCAATGGCCTGCCCATTCTCTTGAAAAAGCCTTCGAGCTTCTTCGACATTGCCGATCTTGATGTCTACTACACGGAGTGCGTCATCGGCGGCACCGGCGCCTTCATGATCCCGATCCGCGAACGTTTCGAATTCAAGACAGCCACCCGCCGCAAGCTGCTGCTCGAGATTGCCGGCTATGAGCCGGCGCGGCTGCTCCCTGCCCAATGGCGCGAACCGATGAGCGGCGGGGATTGTACGTTCGGCGAGCAGCAATGGCGCCGCTACTTGGATACGGGGCCGAATTGAAGGCGCCAAATTGATGGCTCCTGGCCGCCGCCTGGCGCGCGCGCCACCCGCATCAAGGCCCACGGCGCCCGCCCTCGCGCGATCAGCGGGGGCGGCAGGTTAACGCGCTCTTAAGCGCGCCAGCCTATTTTCTGAGGCATGCTCTCGTCGCGCGTTCCGCTGCTGCTGGTGCCGTTGCTCACGCTCGCCCTTTGGGCCTGCAGCCAAAGGCCGCAGTTTATTGCCCGTGACGAGCCCTGGCGGGCGGACGAGGAACGCGCCTGCCTATCCTCGGGCGTGGTGCGCGAGAGCCCCTTCGTGGAGCGCGCGAGCCTCGGCGGCCCGGCCGTGTGCGGCGCCATCAAGCCTTTCAGCGTCTCCGCCGCGGCCAATGGCGGGGTCGAGTTGCGCCCCCCGGCGCTGCTGCGCTGCCCAATGGTGCCGGCACTGGACCACTGGGTCGAGCGGGTCGTGGTGCCGGCGGCGCGGCGTCACTTTCGCAGCCCACTGGTGGCCCTCAAGATCGCGGGATCTTTCTCCTGCCGACCGATGAACAATGTCGACGGCGCGCTGCTGTCGGAGCACGGCCATGCCAATGCCATCGACGTCTCGGGTTTCGTACTGGCCGATGGGCGCGCGGTGCTGGTCAAGACCGGTTGGTGGGGCGCCTTCGCCGAGCGCACTTTTTTGCGCGATGTGCATCGCGGCAGCTGCAATCTCTTCACCACCGTGCTCGGCCCCAACTACGATGCCAACCACCGCGACCACTTCCACCTCGACCTGGCCCGACACGGCCGCGACGGAGCCAACGCGATCTGCAAATAGCCGCCGGGCCCCTGGTTTTACCTGCCGACGTGGCGGCGGTCTTTCCCGCTCGACAGGTCCTTGCCCAACCCGTAGCAAGCAGCACCCGCCGCACGCCTAGAGCTTCCCGCGGCGCCCCGCCTTCAAGTCCCACGTCCGCGGGATGGAGCATGAATTCGGCGACAACGACCGATCCCAAAGCGCCGCCCACACGCGCCATTCTGTTTTTGGCGTTGGCATCTTTCGTCGGCGCCGCCAACCTGCGCGTGTGCGACGCTCTGCTGCCGCAAATCGCGGCCGAACTCGGCGTCAGCGTCGGCACGGCCGCCATGATGGTTACCGCCTTTGCGGTCGCCTATGGCGTGTGCCAAATCGTCGTTGGCCCGCTCGGGGACGCACGCGGCAAACTGCTGATGGTGGCCCTGGGCTCGCTGTGGGCCGGAATGGCCACCATTGTCTGTGCGGCCATGCCGGCGTTGGCGCCCCTCGTCCTCTTTCGCTTCTTGGCGGGCGCCGGGGCGGCGGCGGTGATACCGCTGGCGATCGCCTGGATCGGCGACGTAGTGGCCTACGAGCGCCGGCAAGCGCTGTTGGCCCGCTACATCTCCGGTCAAATCCTCGGCATCGTCTTCGGCCAGGCGGCGGGTGGCATTTTCGGCGAGCTGATCGGCTGGCGTGCCACGCTCCTCATGCTTGGCATCGGGCATCTCGGCGCCGGCCTCCTTATCCTTAAGGAGCGATGGCAGCTCAGCATCGGCGTCACCTTGCCGCGCAAGCCGCGCTGGGCCCAAGCGGCGTTCGAGGCCTACCGCGTGCTGCGCCAACCCTGGGTGCGGGTCGTGCTGATTAGCGTCTTCATCGAGGGCCTGGCGATGTTCGGCGCGCTGGCCTATGTCGGTGCCGACTTGCATCATCGCTTCGGCCTAGGGCTCGGCACGGTTGGAGCCTTGCTCGCCTCTTTCGGCGCCGGGGCGCTCGCCTTTGCGGCGGGCGCGAGTTGGCTTGTGCCGAGGCTGGGTCAGCCTGGGCTTGCGGCGGCCGGCGCGCTGCTGCTCGCTGCCGGCTACGGCAGCTTGGTCGTGATGCCGTGGCTATGGCTTGCCGTGCCCGCCATCGCCGGTATCGGCCTCGGCTTTTACATGCTGCACAATACGCTACAGGTGAATGCCACGCAGATGGCGCCGGAGGCGCGTGGTTTGGCGGTCTCGCTCTTCGCATTCTTTCTATTCACGGGCCAATCCCTTGGGGTTGCCTTGGGGGCACCGGTGGTCGACCGCTTCGGTGCCCGCCCCGTATTTGCCATCGCCGCCGTCGTCCTGGTCGTCATTGCCTTTTGGTTTCGTGCGCGGCTGATCAAGCAGATCGCGGCGAGTTGATGTCTCGCGGCGCCGAATGCGCTAAACCTCCGCCCATGAGCTGGTCCCGACACGGCCGCGGCGGACGGCGCGGCTACCACCATGGCAACTTGCGCGAGGCCCTGATCGGCGCCGCGCTCGACCTCATTTCGCAAAAAGGTCCCGCCGGCTTCACATTTGCCGAGGCGGCCCGGCAGGCCGGCGTCAGCCCGGCCGCACCCTACCGGCATTTCCGCGACCGTGACGCCTTGATGGCGGACGTGGCGCGCCAGGGCTTCGAGCGTTTCGCCCAGCGCCTCGCTGCGGCCTGGGACGACGGGCGCCTGGGCCCCACGGCGGCGCTGGAGCGCCTCGGCCGCGCCTACCTTGGCTTCGCGCGCGATGAGCCAGCCTACTTCTCGGCCATGTTCGAATCCGGCGTACCCGTTGCGAAGCACCGCGACTTGCATGAGGCGAGCGAACGCGCCTTTGCCGTGCTGCGGCAGGCCTGCGAGGCGGTGGTCGCCGCGTTACCGGGCGGCAAACGACCGCCGGCACTGATGATGGCCTTGCACATCTGGGCGCTAGCGCATGGTATCGCCAGCCTGTTTGCGCGCGGCGACGACGCCCGGCGCAGCTTACCGATCAGCGCCGAAGAACTACTGGAGGCGGCGACGCTGCTCTATCTGCAGGGCCTAGGCATCGCCGCGCCGAGCGCCAGCAAATAACGGCCCTGCCTCACCCGGTTTCGCCGGCGCTGACTTCTGCTGTAAACTGCCCATGAACTCAGTATGCGGGTGAACCGCGTGCATTTATGGGAGGAGACGATGAGAAGGGTTAGCGCTGCGATTGCTCTTTTTGCCGGCGTCGTGCTGGGCTCGGCACAGGCCGCCGCCCAGGCGGGTTTCCCGCCGCCGCCGCCCAAGATCAGCCCTGCTGCGGGCGTTATCGACATGCACGTGCATTCGCACCCCGACGTGTTCGGCCGCAACATGGACGACATCGATGTGGCGCAGCTTGCCAAGGCGCGCGGCATGCGCGGTATCGTCCTTAAGAACCACATCTCCGAAACGGCAAGCCGGGCGGCGCTGGTGATGAAGGTCGTGCCCGGCATCGAAGTATTTGGCGGCATTGTCCTGAACAGGGCGGTGGGCGGGGTCAACCCGGATGCCGTCGAGTGGATGCACCGCATCTATGGCAGTCGCGGCAAGGTCGTCTGGCTGCCGACCTTCGAGTCCGATAAGCACGTCAAGACGCTCTCCAAGCCCGATGCCGTTGGCCTGACGGTCGCGCCGAACGGTCAGGTCTCGCCGGAAATGGAAGCGATTTTGAAAATCATCGCGCGTGAGAACCTGGTGCTGGCGACCGGTCACGTGCATCCGGAAGAAATCATTGCCGTGGTGAAGAAGGCGCGTGAGCTGGGCGTGAAGAACATCATCATCACGCACGGTCTCACCAACGTTCCCGGCCTCAGCATGGCGCAGGCCAAACAGGTGGCCGAGATGGGGGCGGTGATCGAAATCTGTTTCCTGCAATTTCTAGCCGGTCCCAACGCGCCGCTCGCCTTCCTCACGCACTGGACGCAGGTAAATGCCAAGCACGTGGCGCAAGCCTTGAAGGAGTTTGGCGCCGAGCACGTCTTGGTCTCAACCGACCTCGGACAGAGCAGCAACATGGTGCATCCGGATGGCGTCGAGGCGGCGATTGCCGCCATGAAAAAAGAGGGCATTGCCGACGCTGACATCGATACCATGATGCGCAAAAACCCCGCCCGACTGCTGGGATTGAAGGCCGAGGGCTGAGCGAGACCACGGCGTGATGCGCGGTGGGCGGCACGCAAAGTTACCGCACGCGCACGCGTGCCTTATTGTGCCGTGAACTTGGGCGCGCGCTTGGCGAGAAAGGCGCACAGTCCTTCGCGGAAGTCGGCGCTGCCGTAGCACAGCTCGATCAGGTCGCGGTCGTCGATGGCGCCGAAGTTTGCCCGCATCCGCCGCACAACCTCCTTGCCAGCCATCATGGTGAGCGGCGCTTGCGTGGCGATCTGGGCGCCAAGGGCGCGGGCACGCTCCATCAGCGCCGCGGGCGTATCGAACAGTTCGTTGACGAGCCCGATGGCCAACGCCTCCTCGGCGCCAATCAGTCGCGTCGTCAGCAACAGGTCGACCGCACGCCCGACCCCCGTCAGGAGCGCCACGCGGGCGATGTTTGCCGCCGACAGGCAATTCGCCAGCGTGCGAGCGATCGGAAAACCATATTTAAGCTGGCGGGTGGCAAGCCTGAGGTCGCAGGCGGCGGCGATCACGGCCGCCCCGCCCGTGCAGACGCCGGCGATGGCCGCGATGGTCGGTACCGGGCAGCGCTCAAGCTTGGCAAACATGCGCTCCAAACGCGCCTCGTAGTCTACTCCCTGTTGCGCCGTGGAAAACTTCTGAAACAAGGAAATGTCCGTCCCGGCCGAAAAAGCGCGTCCACCGGCACCGGTGATGATGATGGCTTTCACGGCTCCGCCAAGCCGGATTTCGCCACAGATCTCGCCTAGCCGGTCATACATTTCGAAAGTGAGGGCGTTGTGTGCGGCGGGGCGATTGAAGGTTATAAGTCCAATCCCATCTCGCACCTCGTAGAGGAGATCCTGAAGAACCCGATCTTGCATGTCGACCTTTCTTGTCCGCTTATCTTGCGGCCTCACCGCCGCTTTCGCGCTCGCAGCTTTGTTTGCGCGGCGCGCGGCAGAACTAGGCCCGCCCAGCCTTGGCAAGCTCGGCGAAATAGTCCATCGCCACCCGCACCCCGCCCGGCGTGTGCGGTATGTTGGCCAGGGCGAGCCCCATTTCGACGCCGGCGAGTGCTCCCAGCATGGTCAAATCGTTGGTGTCGCCGAGGTGGCCGATGCGAAACACCTTCTTTGCCAATTTGCTGAGACCGGTGCCAAGCGAAATGTCGAACGCCTCGAGCGCGACCCTGCGCAAGGCGTCGGCATCCTGCTCCGGCGCCAACAGCACCGCCGTCAGGCTCGAGGAGTAGTGCCTGGGGTCGTTGCACAAAATCTCAAGACCCCAGGCCCGCACGGCGCGGCGCGTCGCCTCGGCGTGACGGTCGTGACGGGCAAACACGCGTTCCAGCCCCTCCTCGTGCAGCATGTCGATGGCCTCGGCCAGGCCGTAGAGCAAGTTTGTCGCCGGCGTGTAGGGAAAGAACCCATCCTTGTTGGCGGGCAGCATTTCCTCCCAGGCGAAGTAAGACTTTGGCTGCTTCGCGGCGCGGGCCGCGGCGAGAGCCCTTTGGCTCACGGCGTTGAAGCCAAGGCCCGGCGGCAGCATCAGCCCCTTCTGCGAACCGCCGACGGTGACGTCCACGCCCCAGGCATCGTGGCGATAGTCGATCGAGGCCAGCGAGGAGATGGTGTCGACCATGAAGAGTGCCGGATGCTTCGCGGCATCGATGGCCTTGCGCACCTCATCGATGCGCGAGGTGGCACCCGTGGACGTTTCGTTGTGCACCACGCACACGGCCTTGATCGCCTGCGCCTTGTCCTCGCGCAGGCGCGTCTCGATGGCGTCGGCGTCGACACCGCCGCGCCAGTCGGAAGCGATCAGCTCCGGTTGCAGTCCAAGCTTCAAGGCGAGCTTATGCCAGAGGCTCGCGAAATGCCCGGTTTCGTACATCAGCACCTTGTCGCCGGGCGAGAGCGTGTTGACGAGTGCGGCCTCCCAGGCGCCGGTGCCGGAGGCTGGATAGATGAAGACGTGCTCGGAGGTCTTGAAGATCGTCTTGACGCCGGCCAAAACGCGCAAGCCGAGCGCCCTAAATTCCGGCCCGCGATGATCGATCACGGGCATGTCCATGGCGCGCAGGATCCGATCGGGCACCGGGGTCGGGCCCGGAATCTGCAGAAAATGGCGGCCGGCGCGGCGCGGCGCATTCGACATGCGATTTTCTCCAATAGCGGTGACGCGCCCTAGCTTAAAGCAGGCCCGCGGCGCGCTGCCAACCCATCGGATGCGCTGCCCCCCGGCGGACGATGGCGGCCGCTTCGCCCACGGGCGGCCGGCAACTGCCCAAGAAAGCTCAGTTCGCCGGCGCCAGCCGGCGTCTGGGCTGGGACCGCCGCTCGCCCCGGTCCGCGCGCCGACCATTAGCACTTGTGTCCCGCGGCGAGGCCGGGCATTACCGCGCCATGCCCGCAACCAACCCGACCCCGACCTCGCACCGCCTTGCCGCACGGCTCGCGCGCGAGCTTGAGGGCGAGGTCTTGTTCGATCGCTTCTCACGCGGGCGGTATGCCACCGACGCCTCGCACTATCAAATCGAACCGGTCGGCGTGGTCGTGCCCAAAACCGACGCTGACGTGCACATGGCGCTGGCAGCGGCGCGCGAGGAGGGTGTGCCCCTCTTGCCGCGCGGCGGGGGCACCTCCCAGTCGGGACAGACCGTCGGCCGCGCCCTGGTCATGGACTTCAGCAAATATTTAAAACGGCTGATCAGCGTCGATCCCGGCGCCCGTACCTGCGTGGTCGAACCGGGCATCGTGCTGGAGGACCTCAACCGCCAATTGAGTGCGACGGGGCTTTGGTTTCCCGTCGATGTTTCGACCGCCAGCCGGGCCACCATCGGTGGCATGGCCGGCAACAACTCGTGCGGTACGCGCTCGATCCGCTATGGCATCATGCGCGACAATGTTATGTCCATCGCCGCCATCCTGGCCGACGGTAGCGAGCTCAACTTCGGCGAGGTCGGACGCAACCTTGCACCGCTCGGGGCGATCGGTGCGCCACCCGCAAACCCGACGTCCATTGCTGCCACGCCGGCAGGCGGCGTCAGCGCCGATGCCAGCGCGCTCGGCCTTGTGCGTGACATGCTCGCCCTCGGAGGGCGCGAGGCGACGCATATCGCGCAAGCGTTTCCGCAGGTGTCGCGACGGGTTGGCGGCTACCTGATCGATGCTCTGCTGCCGGCGGCTGGACCGGTCAATCTCGCGACCCTCCTATGCGGCTCGGAGGGCACGCTGGCCGTCTCGCGCCGCATTGAACTGAAGTTGTCGCCGTTGCCGAAAAACAAGGCGCTGGGCATCTGCCACTTCGGCAGCTTCCGCAAGGCCATGCAGGCACCCCAGCACATCGTCAAGCTCAAGCCAGTGGCCGTGGAGGTGGTGGATCGCACTTTAATCGAACTCGCGCGCGCGATTGGCATGTTTCGGCCCGTGGTCGAGAGCTACGTGCGCGGTGAGCCCGATGCCTTGCTGTTGGTGGAATTCGCCGAGGACGAACAGGCCGAAAACCTGCGCCGATTGGAGCGCCTGGACGAACTGCTGGCGGATCTCGGTCACCCCAACAGCGTCGTCAAGGTGGCCGATGCGGCCGGGCAGAAGGCGGTCTGGGATGTGCGCGCTTCCGGCCTCAACATCATGATGTCGATGAAAAGCGAGGGCAAACCCGTCTCGTTTATCGAGGACTGCGCGGTGCCCCTCGAACACCTCGCCGACTACACCGAACGGCTCACCGCCATCTTCGAGAAGCACGGCACGCGCGGCACCTGGTACGCGCACGCCTCGGTCGGCTGCCTGCACGTGCGTCCGGTGCTCAATTTGAAGCTCGAGAAGGATGCCGTAACCATGCGGGCGATCGCCGAGGCGGCCTTCGCCATGGTCAAGGAATACAAGGGCTCGCACTCGGGCGAGCATGGCGACGGCCTGGTGCGCTCGGAATTTCACGCAAGCATGTATGGACCGCACACCGTGCGCCTGTTCGAGGAGGTCAAGGACCGCTTCGACCCCAAGGGTCTCATGAACCCCGGCAAGATCGTACGTTCACCGCGCATGGACGACCGTGCACTATTCCGCTTCAAGCCCTCCTACCGGGTCGGGCCGCTGACAATGCAATTCGACTGGTCGGCCTATCCCGGTGCCGGCGGCGGTTTCCAGGGCGCGGTCGAAATGTGCAACAACAATGGCGAGTGCCGCAAGCTCGCCTCCGAGGTGATGTGCCCCTCCTTTCGCGTCACCGGCAACGAGCGCGACGTCACGCGCGGGCGCGCAAACACGTTGCGGCTCGCCATCTCTGGTCAACTCGGCCCAAACGCGTTTGCCTCGCGAGAGATGCTGGAAACGATGAAGTTGTGCGTCTCCTGCAAGGGCTGCCGGCGAGAATGTCCGACCGGCGTCGACATGGCGAAGATGAAGATCGAGGTGCTGGCCGCCGCCAACAAGCAGCGCCGCCTCCCCCTGCGCGACCGCCTGATCGCCTACCTGCCGCGCTACGCGCCCTACGCGGCACGCTTGGCTGCCCTGATCAATGCCGGCAACGCCGTTTTGGGCGCGGCCCGGCTCAGCGAACGTCTGACCGGCTTTTCGTCGAAACGGCCGCTGCCGCGCTGGCATCCCCGACCATTTCGCTTGGCTCGCGCATCGGCTACCGAGGGCGGCGCCAGGGCAGCGCTGGCCGGGGGCCCGGAGGTCGCCCTCCTCGCCGACACCTTCAACACCTATTTCGAGCCCGAGAACCTCGATGCCGCCGTCGAGGTGCTGCGCCGGCTCGGCTATGGCGTACGGCTCTTGGGCGCCGAGGCTGGCAAGGGTGGCGACGGCAGGGCGGCGTTGCCCGGAGCGAGGCGCCCGTTGTGCTGCGGGCGGACATTCTTGTCGGCCGGACTGGTCGAGGAAGCCCGCGCCGAGGCCCGGCGCGTGCTTGCGGCCGCCAGGCCGCTGATCGACCGTGGTACGGCGATTGTGGGTCTGGAGCCGTCCTGCCTGCTGACACTGCGGGACGAGTTCGTCTCGCTCTTGCCGGGGGCGGCCAGCGAGCGGCTGGCCTCGCAGGCGCTGCTGTTGGAGGAATTTTTGGCCCGCGAGGTGGAAACCGGCCGCCTTGCCGGCCCCATCGGCACCCGCGAGGGCAAGCTCCTCTTGCACGGGCACTGCCATCAAAAGGCATTTGGCGTCATGGGCGCCGTGCAGCAAACGCTGGCGCTGGTGCGCGGGCTCAGCGTCGAAACGGTGGCGTCTAGCTGCTGCGGCATGGCGGGCGCTTTCGGTTATGCCGCCGAAACGCACGATGTTTCCCTGGCAATGGGGGAGCTTTCCTTGCTTCCCGCCCTGCGCCGGGCGCCCGCGCACGCTCTCATCGCCGCCGACGGCTTTTCCTGTCGGCATCAAATCCGCGACGGTACGGGCCGAAAGGCGCTGCACGTTGCACGTGTTCTGCGCGATGCCATGCGCGCGGACGCCGGGCGGGCGGCAAGCCGCTAGCCACCAGCGGCAAACGTTGCGAGGGCGCTGGCGGTGGACGGACCTGCAGGGGAACGCTAGGGTCCAGCCTAAGGCAAAAATGCCCCGGCCCAGGGGCGGCAGGCCGCAAGGAAGCAACGGGAAAATGTCGCAATCCCCTAATCGCCGTCCGTGGGCGGGCTCAGCCGTTGACGTAGCCGGCGGCCTGTTTTTGCTGGCAATCGCCGCCCTGGGCTACCTTGGCGGCTTCAATCTACCGGTGGGACATTTGTCCGGCATCGGCTCGGGGCTGCTGCCCAAGACGCTGGCGGTCCTGATCGCGGCTTTTGGCATTCTGCTGATCGTGCAAGGCCTCCTCGGCCAGGGCCCCGCCCTCGAGCGCTGGGCCATTCGTGGTCCATTTTTCGTCCTCGGCGCCGTGGTCCTGTTTGCCCTAACCATCCGCTGGGGTGGTCTCCTCGTCGCCGGACCCTTGGCCGTCGTCATGTCCTCGTTGGGCTCCGACGACACGAGACCGACGGAGATTGCCATCTTTGCCGTGGCGCTGACCCTGCTGTCGGGCTTGCTGTTCAAAGAACTCCTCAACCTGCCCATTCCGTTTGATCCTCTCGGCCTCATTCCCAATTCGCTGACGCAGGCTTATGCCGGCGCCAAGGCTGGGATCGCGGGCTTGTTTGCGGCCCTGAAGGGCGCCATTACACGTTGAAGGACCCGACGTGACATTCGATCTGATATCCAATCTGGCGCTCGGCCTCGCCGTCGCGCTCACCCTCAAGAACCTATGGCTTTGTTTCCTCGGCTGCCTGATCGGGACCTTGATCGGTGTGCTGCCGGGGGTCGGGCCGATTGCAACCATCACCATGCTGTTGCCGATCACCTTCGGCATCGATCCGGTCGGCGCGCTCATCATGCTCGCCGGCATTTATTACGGAGCGCAGTATGGTGGCTCCACCACGGCAATCCTGGTCAATATCCCCGGTGAAGCAACCTCGGTCGTGACCACACTCGACGGCCACCAGATGGCCAAGCAGGGACGCGCCGGGGTGGCCCTTGGCATCGCCGCGATCGGCTCGTTTATCGCCGGCTGCGTGGCCACCATCATCATCTCGGCCCTGGCCGCGCCGCTCACGGCGATGGCGCTTTTGTTCGGGCCCGCCGATTACTTCGCCCTCATGGTCCTGGGACTGATGTTTGCCGTTGTGCTCGCGCGCGGCTCGGTGCCGAAGGCGATCGCCATCATTCTGGTTGGCATCCTGCTCTCCACCGTTGGCACAGACCTGGAGAGCGGCGAGGAGCGCTTGACCTTCGGCTGGACCGAAATCTCCGATGGCCTCGACGTGGCCGTCCTGGCCATGGGCCTGTTCGGCTTCGCCGAAATTCTGCGCAACCTCGAGATCTCGCAAGCGCGCGACGTGGTGCGCAGCGCCATCGGCAATCTTCTGCCCAACCGCAAGGATTTCGCGCAATCGGCGGCGCCGATCGCCCGCGGCACCCTGATCGGATCCATCCTGGGCCTCCTGCCCGGCAACGGCGCCGTTTTGGGCCCGTTTGCGTCCTACACCATCGAAAAAAAGCTGGCTGCGGATCCGACGCGCTTTGGGCGGGGGGCAATCGAAGGCGTGGCGGGTCCGGAATCGGCCAACAATGCCGGCGCCCAGACGGCATTCATACCCTTGCTCGCGCTCGGCATTCCGCCCAACGCGGTGATGGCCTTGATGGTCGGTGCCATGACCATCCACGGCATTGTGCCGGGGCCGCAGATCATGACCAAGCAGCCCAACCTGTTTTGGGGCATGATCACCTCGATGTGGATCGGCAACTTGATGCTGCTCGTCATCAATTTGCCTTTGATTGGACTGTGGGTGCGGTTCTTGAAGGTGCCGTACCGTCTGATGTTTCCGGCGATTATTCTCTTATGCTGCATCGGCATCTATTCGATCAACAATTCGCCCGTGGAGGTGCTGATGACGGCCGGCTTCGGCCTGTTCGGCTACGCCGTTGTCAAGTTCGGGTTCGAGCCCGCTCCGCTCTTGCTCGGCTTCGTGCTCGGCAGGTTAATGGAGGAAAAGCTGCGTCAGGCCTTGGTGATTTCGCGCGGCAGTTTCATGACCTTCATCGATCGACCCCTGAGTGCGGGACTGCTGGTGGTTTCCGTGATCACGATCGTGCTCGCGGTCCTGCCGGCGATCCGCAAGGGCCGCGAAGAAGTGTTCCAGGAGGCCGATTGATCGGTTCGGCGCCGCCCGGCGGCCGCGGCGCCAACCGCAGGCGTGCGGCTAGGCTGCGGCCGAAGCAGTGACGCCGTCGAGTTGGGTTGCCACGACCCACCAGCCTGGCTCGCGGTTGCGCAAGGCCACCGCCGCGGCCCTGGCCTGATCCTCGCGCGCAAAAATGCCAAAGCAGGTTGGCCCGCTGCCCGACATGGCCGCGGCGCGGCACCCTGGGCAGCCGTTCAGCGCCGCCTTTATGGCGCCGATCACGGGTGCGAGCATCATTGCCGGCGGCTCGAGATCGTTGCCAACGCTGCCGATGTGGTCGCAAAGGGCGCCAAGCGAGCCAATCGGGGCCAACGGCGTCTTGGGCGCGCGCGCGCCGTTAAGGAGTGGCGCCTTGAGGGCGCCAAACACCCGTGCGGTTGGGAGAGCGACGCCCGGATTGACCAGCACGGCCGCGAGGGGGGGTGGGGGCGAAGATCCCAGCGGCAACGGCTCGAGCTCATCACCAATGCCGCCCATGCGGGCGGGTCGGTCGGCAAGACAGACGAGGACGTCGGCTCCGAGCCGCCGAGCTAGATCGCCCCACAGGGGCTCCGCGACAGACTTGGCGTGGGCGGCGCGCGCCAGCCGCAGCAAGGCGCCCGCATCCGACGAGCCCCCGCCAAGACCTGCGGCAACGGGCAGGTTTTTCTCAAGTGTGATGCTGCCGGCGCCCAGATCGACGCCCGACTGCGACAACAGGGCGAGGGCGCGCTCGAGGATGTTGGGACCGCCGATCGCCTCGGCAAACGGCCCGCGCACGAGCAAGCGGTTGCCTTCGCCCGAGACAAAGCTCAGCCGATCGCCGATCGCGGCAAAGGTGACGAGACTTTCGAGCTCATGATAGCCGTCGCCACGCCGCCCCAGCACCTTGAGCGTCAGGTTGACCTTGGCGCGAGCGATTTGTGAAACGCCCATCCGAAGCCCTGCGCCCTGGCTGCGTGCGCGGCCGCCAGGCTACCCCGGCGACCTACTTGAACAGCGGCAGGCTGAAGGTGGTCTCGGAGCTCTTTTTCAGATGCTCCTTTTTGACCACTTCCTTGGTTCGCTTGACCGGACGCGCCTGCTGAGGCGTAGGCAGCCCGCGCTGCAGCTTGCGTTTGATTTTATCGGCGTCCTCGGGTTCGGGCTTGAGCGTCAGAGCCTGCTCCCACTGAAAGCGGGCTTCGCGCTCGCGCCCGACGCGCCAAAAGGCATCGCCCAGATGGTCGTTAAGAACGGGATCTTCGGGACGTAACTCCACGGCCCGCTCGAGATGCTTGACCGCTTCCTTGTAGTTGCCGAGCCGGTAATGCGCCCAACCCAGGCTGTCGACGATATAGCCGTCGTCGCGTTTTTGGCGCACGGCCTTCTCGATCAACGCCATTCCCTGCTTCAGATTGCGGCCTTGATCGATCCAGGAGTAGCCGAGGTAGTTGAGCGCCAGCGGCTGATCCGGGCTCAGCTGCAACGCGCGCTCTAGGTCGGCTTCGGCGAGCGACCACTTTTTGATCCGCTCATAACAGGTGCCGCGCGAGTAAAAAAATGACCAATGCTTCTGTTCGTGCTTGTCGATGAGGGCGATGGCTCGGGTGTAATAGTCGACCGCCTCCTCGTAGCGCTTCTGGCCGCGCATGATGCCGCCCAGGGCGTCGAGCGGGCGCACGTCGGTCGGATTTCTGCGCGCCGTGCCCTCCAGCAGCTCCTTGGCCTCCTCGACGCGCTCGAGCTGGTTGAGGTTGAGAGCCTTGCGGATTTCGATGCTGACCTGCAGCGGGGTATTGTTCGGGATCCGATCGTAGGCGGCGATGGCCGCATCATAGCGCTTGGTGGTCTCGTAAGCGTTGGCGAGGGTGGCCAGAGCAAAGGGAAAGTCGGGCCTCAAAAAGAGGGCGAATTGCAGATAGACCGCCCCCACGCTGACGCCGCCTTCCCCCGTCAAGGCTTCGCCCAGCCCGTAGAAGGCCTCGGCAAGACCTTCGGTCGGCGTGGCGACAAGAAGCGGGATTTGCGCACCGGCTTCGATTTCGTCCTGCAGGGCCTTAGCCTCGGGGTGACCGTCCGCCTTGGCCTTGTCGAAGTGTGCCTTCAGGACGCGCTGGGCCAACTTGCTGTCGCC
>DASTMQ010000059.1:0-5973 GCA_035714005.1 Hyphomicrobiaceae bacterium | reverse complement strand
TCGCCAATGGCGCCAGTGAAGAGACGCGCCGGCGCGCGCTGGTGGCGGCCGCAGCACCGCCCGCGGCCAAGACGGCCAGCCCGCGCCCCTCGTCGCGGCCCGAGCCGCGGCCCGTGCTCGGCTCTGCAGCGCCGGCCGAACCAGCGCCGCCGATCACGCCAACCGCTTCTCAACCGCGCCTCGAGATGGCCCAGGTCAGACCCGTGCGCGTCGGCGCAAGCGCGCAAGCACCAGTCCTAGCGGACAACGCCGCCCCGGCGGCGACCAGCATTGCCGCCCTGATCGAGCGCACTGTGCGCCGAGACGCACAGCCGCAGGCCGACGAGCCTGCCGCCGCGGCGCCGCCTACTGTGCCGCCTAGTGCGCCGGCCCCAACACCCGCGGGCGCCGCCCCGCCAGAGCGCGGGCCAACCTTGCTGTCGCCGCCGCGGCTCGTGCGCGGCAGCCCCCCATCGACGCTTGCCGAGCAGGCCGTCGCCTTGCGTCGCGATCAAGCCTTGGGTGAGGCCACCGAGGCGCCAGCCGTGTCCTGGACGGGCGGTATGGCCATTCAAATCGGGGCCTTCCAGAGCGTCGATGAGGCGCAGCGGCGGCTGGCCTGGGTGCGCCAACGAGCGACCTCGGTGATCGGCCAACACGCAGCCGTGACGCAACCGGTCAAGCAGGGTGACAAGCTCTTTTATCGGGCGCGGTTTGCCGGCTTCGATGGCGCGGCGGCGGCCTCCGCCTGCAAAGAACTACGCGCCCTCAAAGTCGACTGTCTGATCCTGCGCGCCGATTGAAGCGAGCGCTGTCGCGCCTAGTGCAGACGAAACTCGCCGTCGATGAGGCGCAGCTCCGCCGGTGTGATCAGCCGCTTGTGCGCCACTTTCACGCTGTGCAACTTGCCGTCGAGGTTGCGCACCCAGAAGTCCAAAAAATGCGTCAAGCGCGGGAAGCGCGGATGCACGTCGTATTCCTGCCAGACAAAGCTCTGCAGCAGCAGCGGATGGTCCGGCAGACGGTAAAGGATCTCCGCAGTCGTCAGGCTGAAGCCCGCCAGCTGAGTTCGAAAGTCGCGATCAGGCATGGGTTTCCCCTGACCTCAAGATGCGCCGCACGTCGGCCGATGCTAGCCGACTTTGCTGATTCACAAGTTGCATAGTTCCCACAACTCATCTCATCTCTTCGTCGCAAGCACCCTATCAAGATGCGCAAAAGCGGCGCGCGCGATCGTCCCATTTTGTCGACGACGGTTGAGGCCGCCGCAGGCCTTCGAAAACGGCGCACGGCCGAGCCTGGTTCCCGCGCCCGGGCAAGGCCGACGCACGGGGCCCGAGGCGGGCCGCCAGCAGCCCCGCCAGCAGCAGTGTGCCGACAGTGCCAACGCCCGCGCCGGCCCCGAGCCAAAGCGGCCGGCATGGCGCCAACGACGGGGCCGGCTGCCCGAGGGAAATTGCGGTTTGGACGCGGACGCACAAGAGACCGGGCGAGCACGCACAAAAGAGCGGGGGAGCACGCACACGAGACCGAGGCGATCGGCGTCGGCGTTGCACGCTTGCTCGCGCACTGGCGCCACGCACGGAAAAAAAGAACTCCCGCCACGGCCCGCTTTGATAAGCCGGCGTCCGCACCAGTGCCGGGGCCGCCCGCCAGTGCATGGGAAGGCGAAACCCGCGCTCCCATACGCGAAACCGTCCGTCCCTGCCGGGGGCTCGGGTCAGTCCCTCGGCCCATATCCGCTCAGAAAGTCTGGCACTCTCCCCTTGACACTGCTAACAGGGCTTTTTATTACCTCGCCGATGCCGATCGGGCACCCCGGTGCGGGCGATGAGGTCGGCGCGGGTGGTTCGTCCAAGTTCCACGGACGGCCGCCAAAAACTGAGGAAAATTCGTTCTACAGGAGTGAGGTAGAGGCCATGAAGTTTCGCCCTCTGCACGATCGCGTGGTCGTGCGTCGCGTCGACGAGGAGACCAAGACCGCCGGTGGCATCATTATCCCCGACACCGCGAAAGAAAAGCCGATGCAAGGCGAGATCCTCGCCGTCGGGCCCGGCGCACGCGATGAGGCCGGCAAGCTGGTGCCGCTCGACGTCAAGAAAGGTGATCGCGTGCTGTTTGGCAAATGGTCCGGCACCGAGGTCAAGATCGATGGCGAGGATCTGCTCATCATGAAGGAGAGCGACGTCCTCGGGATCATCGAGGGAAAGGCGTCCGTGCGCGCCGCAGCCTGACCGCCGAGCGCGCCTCGATCTTGGTTCGGCGCTGCGGAGCACGGCTTTGGCCGCGGGCGCAAGCAACGACCTGAGCAGGAGGCGTGTGTGTGGGCCGGCAGCGGCTCAGCCAACAGTGACGAGAAGGCTTGCCCTTCGCTACAACATGGAGGTGCCAGACGATGGCAGCAAAAGATGTCAAGTTCGCCCAGGACGCTCGCGAGCGCATGTTGCGCGGCGCCGATATCCTGGCCAATGCCGTGAAGATCACGCTCGGCCCCAAGGGCCGCAATGTCGTGCTCGAGAAATCCTATGGGGCGCCACGCGTCACCAAGGACGGCGTGACCGTCGCCAAGGAGATCGAACTCGAAGACAAGTTCGAGAACATGGGTGCGCAGATGCTGCGCGAGGTTGCCGCCAAGACGTCGGACGTTGCCGGCGACGGCACCACGACGGCAACCGTATTGGCGCAGGCGATCGTGCGTGAGGGCGCCAAGTCGGTCGCCGCCGGCGCCAATCCGATGGACCTGAAGCGCGGCATCGACCGCGCCGTCAACCTGGTGGTTGAGGAGCTCAAGGCCAAGTCGAAGAAGGTGACGTCCAACGACGAGATTGCCCAGGTCGGCACCATCTCGGCCAACGGCGATCGCGAAATCGGCAAGATCATTGCCGAGGCCATGAAGAAGGTCGGCAACGAGGGCGTGATCACGGTGGAAGAGGCCAAGAGCCTCGAGACCGAGCTCGAGGTGGTCGAGGGCATGGAGTTCGACCGCGGCTACATTTCGCCCTACTTCATTACCAATGCCGACAAGATGCTGGCCGAGCTGGAGAACCCTTACATCCTCATCAATGAGAAGAAGCTCTCCTCGCTGCAGAGCATGCTGCCGCTGCTCGAAGCGGTGGTGCAGGCTGGCAGGCCGCTTCTGATCATTGCCGAGGACGTCGAGGGCGAGGCGCTGGCGACCTTGGTGGTCAATAAGCTGCGCGGCGGCCTCAAGGTGGCGGCCGTGAAGGCACCCGGCTTCGGCGATCGTCGCAAGGCCATGCTCGAGGATATCGCCATCCTGACGGGTGGCCAGATGATCAGCGAGGACATCGGCATCAAGCTTGAGAACGTCGGCCTCGACATGCTGGGCAAGGCCAAGAAGGTGTCGATCGACAAGGAGAACACCACCATCGTCGATGGTGGCGGCAAAAAGGCCGATATCGAGGCGCGCGTGAAGCAGATCAAGGCGCAGATCGAGGAAACGACCTCGGACTACGACCGCGAAAAGCTGCAAGAGCGCTTGGCGAAGCTCGCCGGCGGCGTGGCCGTGATCAAGGTCGGCGGCGCCACCGAGAGCGAGGTGAAGGAGCGCAAGGATCGCGTCGACGACGCGCTCCACGCCACGCGCGCAGCGGTGGAAGAGGGCATCGTCCCCGGCGGCGGTGTCGCCCTCGTGCGCGCCATGAAGTCGCTCGAGAACCTCAAGGCGGAGAACGACGACCAGAAGGTCGGCATCAACATCGTTCGCCGCGCCCTGCAGGTGCCTGCCCGGCAAATCGTGCAGAACGCAGGTGAGGACGGCTCCATCGTGCTGGGCAAGATTCTCGAACAGTCGAAGTACACCTACGGCTACAACGCCCAGACCGGCGTCTACGGCGACCTCGTCAGCGAGGGCGTCATCGACCCGACCAAGGTCGTTCGCACCGCCCTGCAGGACGCCGCCTCCGTGGCCGGCCTATTGATCACCACCGAGGCCATGGTGGCCGAGCGTCCCAAGGACGCCCCGCCGCCGATGCCCGGCGGTCCCGGCGGCATGGGTGGCATGGGCGGCATGGGCGGCATGGACTTCTAAGCGGTCCGCACCTCGAGCGCGCACGCCGCCAGCTCAGGTCCAACAGCCGTCGACCGACGACGCCCCGGCGATCCTCGCCGGGGCGCTTTTCTGCCGGCTCCGCGCGCAAGCAAAGCGCCGGGGCCAGCGCTCATTTGATGTAGACGTAGCCATTGGCCGACAGCCAGCTTGGCTCGGCTGGCGTGCTGGCGATCCTGTTCCAGAGGAACTCCCCGATCAGCGAGCGGTAGGCAACCGCGGCATTGAACTCGACGAAATAGAGGCCCGGCTCCGGCACCGCCGTCGCCACCGCATTCTTGCCTCTCTCGCCGGGGCTGAAGATGATGCCGTTGATGTCGTGAATGACGACGGAGGCGCCGTCCGGGTAGACGCTCGGCAGCGAAATTTGCTTCAACAATTTGTAGCTGGGCTCGCCATCGAGACCGCCCGTGACCCGGGCGATGGTGATCGGCTTCAGGCCCTTAAGCGTGAGGTCGAGGGCCGCACGCCGTTGTTTTCAAGGGCCAGCGTCACCATCAGGTAGCGCTGGTCCTCCGTCGATCCAATCTGCTCGACCTGCATGTTGACCGTGAGCGCTGGCCTGTCGATCAGATAAACCTTGGCATAGTAAAGGGCCAGCACCTTGGCCACCGTATAGACGGCGGCGAGCAGGCTGCCGCAGACGATGATCAGGCCTCTCAAATGCGCCCACCGGCGCGTTGCGGGTTCAATCGGCACGTTGCTCCCCCATGGCCCGACTGCCCAACCCACGGGCTCATTTGGCGTTGCCCCCCTGCGGACCCCGCGCGAATATTGGCGCCCCGCTGGCGCCAAGCCAAGCCTCCTTCTGGTTCGGGCCAAGCTGCTGGGCGCCCCGGCGCGCATTGCGCTTGGGTGCGGCCAACGGCTACCATTGGGCCCGCGACTTGGAGACCGACCCGCTAGCCGCCTAGAAGCGCTCCATGACGGACATCGCCACCCGCGTTTACAACCACAGCTTCAAAATCGATCCGATCATCCGTTCGGTGCTGGATACGGATTTTTATAAGTTGCTGATGGCGCAAACCATCTTTCGCCGCCACAAGGACGCGCAGGTCACTTTCGGCATTATCAACCGCACGCGCTCGGTGCGCCTGGCGGAGCTCGTCGACCCCGGCGAGCTCAAGGAGCAGCTCGATCACATCCGCACCCTCGCGCTGTCGCGCGGCGAATCTACCTGGCTGCGGGGCAACATGTTCTACGGCAAACGGCAGATGTTTGCCCCCGACTTCATTCAGTGGCTCGAGAGCTTCCGCTATCCCGCCTATCACCTCGAACGCAGCGGCGATCAGTACGAGCTCACCTTCGAGGGCTCCTGGATCGAAACCAGCATGTGGGAAATTCCCGCCCTCGCCGTGCTGATGGAGTTGCATAGCCGGGCCGTGACCAAGGGCATGGGCAAGTTCGAGCTGCAGGTGCTCTATGCCCGCGCCATGACCCGCGTGTGGGAGAAGATCGGTCGCCTGAAACAGCTGCCCGGCCTCAACATCGCCGACTTCGGCACCCGGCGGCGGCACGGCTTTTTGTGGCAAGATTGGTGCGTGCAGGCCATGATCGAGGGCCTGGGTGCGGCCTTCCTCGGCACCTCCAACTGTCTGATCGCCATGCGGCGCGAGGTCGAGGCGATCGGCACCAATGCCCACGAGTTGCCGATGGTCTACTGCGCGCTCGCCGCCAACGACCGGCAGCTGGCGGAGGCACCCTACAAGGTGCTGGCCGACTGGCAGGAGGACTACGACGGCAACCTGCGCGTCATGCTGCCCGACACCTACGGCAGCCGCGGCTTTCTCGAGCGGGCACCCGATTGGGTCACGCATTGGACCGGCATGCGCATCGATTCCGGGGATCCCATCGCCGGCGGTGAGATCGCCATCGACTGGTGGCGGCGGCGCGGGCAAGACCCGCGCCAGAAACTTGCCATCTTC
>DASTMQ010000058.1:0-4822 GCA_035714005.1 Hyphomicrobiaceae bacterium | reverse complement strand
TGGTGGTGCCGCCGGCGCCGGGCGTGCTCTCAGCCCTCGGGCTCCTGATGTCGAGCCTGAAGGCGGAGTTCACCCGGACCTGCCTGCAAAAGGCCGGCGCCTTCGACGCCGCCGAGGTCGCCCGCGCCTTTGAGGCCCTTGACGGGGAAGCCCGCGCCTGGCTCGAGCAGGAGGAGGTCCCGGCCGCGGCTCGGCGCATCTTTTGGTATGCCAGCCTGCGCTACCAGCACCAAGGCTTCGAACTCACCGTACCCTGGGACGGCCTTGAGGTGACCGAGGCCGCGGCGGCGGCAACCGTTGCCGCCTTCCATCGGTTGCACGAGCGCCTCTATACCTTTGCCCAGGAGGATACCCCCGTCGAGTTCGTCACCTTGCGGGTCGATGCCCAGGGCGTCTTTCCGACGCCAAAGCTAAACGAGTTGCCGCCCGCCACGACCCTGGACGACGCCCGCCGGGGCACGCGCACGGTGTTTTTGGAAAGCGGAGCGAAAGAAGCCACGATCTATGCCCGCGAGCGCCTCGGTGCCGGCGCGCGCCTTGAGGGCCTCGCCATCATCACCCAGCTCGATGCCACCACCCTCATTCTCGAGGGGCAGACAGGCCTCGTCGACCGCTTCGGCAATCTGATCATCAGCGAAGCCCGCTGAAAGCCAAGACCTGCGCCCACCGAGGTCTGGGCTCGGCACACCGTTGCCAGGGGACAACTGGGCATTGACGGCGCCGCAGGTGCGGGCCGAGGATAGGTCCGACAAAAGAGGACGAATTCGGGAGGTCACTCATGCTCAAGATGGTGGCGATGCTCGTGATCGCGGCAGGCCTCGTCGCGCCGGCGCTGGCGCAGGCGCCGAAGATCGCCAGCGAAGATCTGGCCGTGCCCTTCGGCGACGGGCAGATCTTTGTGCGCAACAAGCGCCCCGATGGGGTGGCGAGCTTCAAGAGCGATCGCATCGTCCTGTTCGTGCACGGCGCCACCTACCCGGGCACGGCCTTCGATTTGGCGCTGGGGGGCAAGTCCTGGATGGACTACGTGGCCGAACGCGGCTTTGACGCCTATGCGCTCGACCTCCCGAGCTATGGTCGCTCGACCCGGGCGCCGGCCATGGAGGCCGCGGCCGAAGACAATGCACCCCTGACCCGCGGCACCGAGGCCGTCAAGGCGGTGGGCGCCGTGGTCGATCACATCTTAAAGCGGCGCGGCGCCGAAAAGGCGATGCTGGTCGGCTGGTCGTGGGGTACCGCCATCGTCGCCAGCTATGCCAGCGAGCGCCCCAACACCGTGGAGCGCGTCGTCCTCTATGCGCCGGTCTGGCTGCGCACCACACCCTCCCTGGTGCAGGTTCAGGGCAAGCTCGGCGCCTATCGCACGGTCAGCCGCGATCAGGCCTTGGCGCGCTGGCTGACGGGGGTGCCAGAGGACAAGAAGGCAAGCCTGATCCCGGCCGGCTGGTTCGAGGCCTGGGCGGATGCCACCTTCGCCACCGATCCCAAGGGCGGCGGCAAGACGCTGAGGGCCCCCAACGGCGTCATCCAGGACGGCCAAGAATTCTGGGCCGCGACGCCGCCCAAACCCTATTGGGATCCGGAAAAGCTGGTGGCCCCCACCCTCTTGGTGCTCGGCGAATGGGATAAGGATACGCCGCCCTATATGGCGCAAACGCTGTTCCCGCTGCTCACCAAAGCGGCCTGGAAGCGGCTCGCCATCCTGAGCGAGGCAACCCACACCATCCTGATGGAAAAGAACCGGGTGTTGTTGTTCCGCACCGTGCAGCAGTTCCTCGAGGAGGCGCCGCCGACGGAGACCGCCAGCCAGTAATCTAAGCGGGAACCGCGTCGCCACCGAGCTCCGCCAGCAGACCCCTCAGGCGGGCGGTTTGCGCCGGCATATCCCGCTGCGCCGTCAGGGCGATCAGGTGCTTGCAGGAATTGCGCGCTTCCTCGCGCTGGCCGCTCTTGTTCAAGGTCGCGACCAGCAGCAGCCCGCAGCTGGCAACCGACGGGATGGCGTCGATGGCCTCCCCGAGCTCCATGGCCTCGCGTAACAGAAATAACGGTCGCTCGAGATCGCCGGGGTTGCTCGCCAGGAAGGCCTGCGCCAGCACGCGCGTGGCGCTGACCTCGACGCCGCGATGGGCGTAGGCGTTGGCAGCCGACCGTGCCTCGCTCGCCAGCCGAATGGCCTCGCGTGGATTGCCTTCGGCAATACGCACGCCGGCAAGCGCCGCGGTGGTGGCCGTGCGGCCGACGTTGTGGCCAAGCCTCTCCGCCACCTCCAAACCCAAGAGCGCCACTTCTTTGGCGCGTTCCCCATTGCGCGTCGCGACCAAGGCAGCGCTGAGCGCGGCGGAGATGACGGGCAGGAAGAGGTTGATCCCGTGCCGACAGCACAGCTCGTAGGCGTGCTCCAGCGCCTCGATGCTGACATCAAGCTTGGCCTGGCCGACCCAAACCATGCCCCGGCAGTAGCAGAGCACGACTTGATCGTAGGCTCGCCCCGTCTCATTGGCGAGGTCTTCGAGGCGGGCGAGCTCGCGTTCGGCCGCCTGGAAGTGCCCCATCGAGGCAAACGAATTGGCCTGCATCATCTGGGTGAGGACGAGCGTGGTCCCCGTCGTGCCGAGCCGCTCGGTCTCCCGCCCTTGCGCCAGCCATTGCGCGGCGGGGGTCAAAGTCTCAATGGCATCCCGGTAGCCGCCATTGACATAGTGCGCTTGTCCCAAGGCAAAGCGGGCCAGCGCCTCGCTCGAGGGTATGCGCAAGGCCTGGGCGAGCCCGACCGCGGCCTCCCCGGCCCGCACGGCATCGACGGCGGAACTTGAGAAATTGAGCGCCCAGGTGCGGTGAATGAGGGCGAGCAGGCGCCGCGACATGTCCCCGATCTGCTCGGCGAGCTCGATCGATTTTGTCAGGTGGTGCAACCAGCTCTGAAAATCCGAGGTGCCGCCGGCGGCCACCCGCAACAGCAGGCGCACGTCGATCGAGGCTTGGATGTTTTCGACCGTTTGCGGCAACTGATCCAAATGCTTGACGGCCTGCTCGCAAAACTCCGAAGCCGCGTTGTAGGAGGAGGCGAGCACGGCGTGTTCGGCGGCGATGCGACAGTAGCGGGCGGCGTCGGCGTGCAGGCTCGCCAGCGCGGCGTGGTAGGCGAGGAATGTGATCCAATCCGAAATGCGGTTGTCGAACAGGACTTCGGCGGCGCGCAAGGTCTTGGCGTGCAGCACGCGCCGGTCGCTGCTCAAGGTCATGGCATAGGCGACCTGGCGGAAGAACTCGTGGCGAAACTCGAAGATGGTCTCGGACTTGAGTTCCGAGATGGCGATGATGTGTTGGCGCTCGAGATTTTCCAGCTTCGGCTGCACGTCGGCGACCGAACTGTCACAAATGCGCGCGATCAAGGCCAGCGGTCCGGTGCGTCCGACAATGGAGGCGGCCGACAGCACCGAGCGAAGTTCTGCAGGCAGGCTCGAAATCCGGGAGGAGACGAGAGCCTCCACCGTGTCAGGAATATTGATGGCACCGGCTGGCGCAAGCACCCGATAGTCGCCCGCTTCGCCGACCAGGATGCCGTTGCGGGTGAGATAGCGGACCGCTTCCTCCAGGAAGAAGGGCAAGCCGCCGGCCATTTCCGTCAGCTTGGCCTTGACCGGCTCGAGCGAGGCATCCGACCCCATCACCACGCTCAAAAAGCCTCGGGTCTCCTCGGCACTCAGCTCGCGCAACCGTATTGTAGCGGCGGCCGCAAAGTCCTGGTCGAGCTCGGCGTCGTCGCCGGCGCGCCGCAACAGGATTAACCCCGCCGACATGCTGGGGACGTGGCCGGCGACCTCGGCCAGAAGCTGCAGGGTTTCCGGGTCGCACCATTGCGCATCATCGACGATTATAAAGAGCGGCCGATGACGCGCCTGCAGCCGGGAAATTTCCAGAAAGCAGGCGGCCAGCCGACGCTTGCGCTCCATCTGATCGAAGTGCGCCCAGTCGGTGTCGGCGACACTGAGGTTGAGCAGCGCCTTGAGGGCGGGGGCATGGTCGAGGATGGTCTCTGCAAATTGTTGCAGAATTGCCGAAAGCCGGCGCTCCACATCCTGCGCCGTGTTGTGGTCCGTCAGGCCGAGCCAGCTGCGCGCGATCGAGCGGGCGATGGCGTAGGGCGAATGCCGCGCCGGCAGCTCGCTTTCGGCGAACCAGATCGTGCAGTCATCGACGAGACCCGAGGTCAGCGCGTCGTGAATAAAACGCGACTTTCCGGCACCGGGATCACCGGTGATGCTGAGGACGCCGCCGCTGCCCTGTTTGGCTTGCTCGATGAAAAACTTGAGCTGGGCGCGCTCGGACGCGCGGCCACAATAAGGTGTCAACCCCAACAGGGCGCGCGCACCCCAGCGCGAGCGGTGTTCCACGTCGAGCAGTTCCCAGGTTTCGACGGGCTGGTCGAAGCCCTTGAACGTGAAGCGGCCCCGGGGTTGCACCTCGGCGGCGGGGGCGACGGCGCGATAGACGTCTTCGGAGATCAGGATGGTATTGGGTTCGGCTGCCGTCTCGAGCCGGCTGGCGAGATGAACCGTGGCACCCATCATGGAATTGCCGGCCTCGCCGGGGGTGACGATGACCTCGCCCGTGTGAATGCCGATCCGCACCGGCAGCCCCGGCGACGCGCCGCCCTTGGCGGCCTGGCGAATGGCAAGCGCGGCCCGGCAGGCGGCGAGGGGATGGTCTTCGAGACTATCCAAGGCGCCAAAGCCGGAGAGGATGCCGTCGCCTCTGACCTCGATGACGGTGCCGCCCTGCTCGCGCACGGCCGCCGCCATGGCGTTGATCATGGGTC
>DASTMQ010000057.1:0-23332 GCA_035714005.1 Hyphomicrobiaceae bacterium | reverse complement strand
TAAACTCTCTTGGCTTACGTGACGGCGGCAGCCCACCATATCCTGCCCGATTGGCCAAGCCCTGCCTGTTGCGACCGAGGTTGCGACCGAGGCGCTTGGCCACCCCATCGGGAGAGGTCTCGCCGATCGACCAAGGTCGCGCCGCTTTACCGATTGACGCTGCTGACCAGCCGGCGCAACGGCCGCAAGATCACCATCGTCGGCGGCTATGGCCAGGCCCGTGCCGACGCAGCTTCGAAACTCGCCTGGCGCAAGGCACGGCGGCGGCATGGGGTGGTCGAAGCAGCCCGTCGGTTTTGATACCATCCCCGCAGCCGGCCCGAGTTAAAAGCGCCAGGAGCGAAAGAGGGCGCAACGGGTCGCCGGCTAGGGCCCTATTGTGCGGGGCGCGAGCCCGGTGTTGGGGCCCTGGTCCCATGACTGGAGCCAAGACCGGCAAGTCCTAGAGCGCGAGGTGCACGCTTATGAACATCCCTCCCCAGGAGCTAGCCCAACGCTATTTCGCGGACAATGGGGCAACTTATGACCATATTGCCCGCGTCTCGACGCTCGGCCTCGATGGTTGGTGGAAGCACAAGATTCTCAAGAAATTGCCGGCGGCACCACAAGGTATCCTCGAGCAGGCCTGCGGCACGGGGATTCTGACGTGCAAAATCGCCCGGCGCTATCCCGGCTGCCGGTTGGTCGGTGTGGAACTGCAGGAGGACTATTTGCGCATTGCCCGAAAAAAGGTGCGCGATCTCGGCTTCAGCAACGTCGAATTTATTCACGGCCGGGCAGAGAGCGTGCTCTTGCAGGAGGAGTTCGACTGCATCGTCTCCGACTACCTTGCCAAATATGTCGACCTCGAGCTTTTGGTGGCGCATGCCGGCAAGATGCTGCGCACGGGCGGCGTGCTGGTAATGCACGAGTTGACGCGCCCGACGCGGCCGCTGTTCGTGGCCCTGTGGAACGCGCATTTTAAGGTTCTGCAGGCCTATGGTCGCTGGAGGCACCCCGAATGGAGTGTGGCCTTCGCCGATGTCCCCGCCCTGCTGGCAAGAACGCAATGGGTGGACGAGCTCACCCAAGCCTTACGCAACCAGGGGTTTTCAAACATTGAGGTTGAGCATCAACTTTTTGGTGCCTCCGTCCTGGTCTCGGCCAGAAAATAGGTCAACTGCTTAGGCGGCACCGGCAAAACGCGACTTGCTTGCGTTGACCGGTGGCTGCGTTTTTTTAGGGCGTCGTCGGCGACAGTCACGGTTGACCGCAACCCGCGTGCAGGTTGCGTCCGCCAACAGATTTTTTTCATCCCGCCGGCGCCGAGCCGACCGCCGAGGCCAAACCCTGACGCAGCCACAGTTTGTTGAGCCCACCGCGGCAGCTGCCGGTCGATGGCGAGGCTGTTGACGGCCGCATCGGCGTTGCTCGCCAGGGAACTCGAGGGCCAGCCGTCAGTTTGCTAAGCGCTCACCAAACGTGAGCGCAGCCGTAGCGGCGGGACTACGGCCTCTGCAGGGAAGCTTTGCTCAGGGAAGGGATAACTCATGTCACACGCAGGCAGGCCATTTGGGCGCCAGATACTTTGGCAACAGACACTTTCGGCGAAAACACTTTCGGTCAAAACACTTTGGGTCAGGACAATTGGGCTCGCGCTTGCGAGTTGCCTGTGCGGCGTGCCGGCGCAGGCGGCGGAGCGGGAACAAGTCCGAATGGTGATTAATCTCGTTGCCGGCGTGAAAATGCCGTTCCCGGGCAATCTGCGCAACAACGTCGCCCGCACCGAGCGCATTCAGCTCGACACCAATGGCGCCACCGTCGCCTGTCTGCGCCTCGATGATAAGCAGAGGTGGTGTTACGAGCACATTGCACCCGTCGGTGCGCGGGCCGAGATGCTGCGCGTGCGCAGCGAGCCCGCCGATGGCCCATTGGTCGGACAAGTCTATCATTATGTTGATGATTATGACCTCGATGGTGCCGTTGACATTGGCAGCACCACAAAGCTCGAAGGTCAACCCTATGCCCCCGTTGGCGTGGTAAGCCAGTTTTTCCATCGCGGCACCAACCGTGGTGACCAATTCCGCGGCGATTACCAGAAGCTCTACGACGAGGGTATCCAGGTTGCGCTAAGGTATCTCGGCGAATAATGCCTGTGTGCCAGGACGTTGCGCGCACGGCAGGCAGCCGTCGTGCGCGCGCTTTTTGGCGGTTTGCTTTGTGCACGGAGGGATGCTCGGCGGCTTGCCGCGCGCCGCAACGCCGGTTGAGCCGCGGGCTCACGACGGCGCGCTGCGGCTGAGAGGAAACACCACAGGATTATTTGTGCACGCCCCGAACCGCGCCGGCGGTTCGGCGTTGCACCTTGGGCTCTGCCTCGCAAAAGAAAGTATCTGGACGGACGAAACTTGGCCACGTCGCTGAGAGCCTGCGGCGCATTGGGAAGGGATTCATCAAATGCTTCAGCACGCTAAGCACCTTCTTCTCGCAAGTTGCTTGCTCGCCATCCCCTATACAACCGCGATTGCCGCCGAGCGCGAAGACGTACGCAAGGTCATCAATTTGGTCACGGCGGTAAAAATGCCCTACCCCGAAGGGCTGTCACGAAACCGTGCGAAAACGGAACGCGTCTGGCTGGAGCGCGACACAACCACGACGGGATGCATTCGCCTTGAGGAGCGACGCTGGTGCTATGAGCATATCCCGCCGCAGGGCAATCGCGCCGAGATGCTGAGGATCCGCAACGAGCCCTCGCGGGGTGTCTACATCGGCGCCATGTACTACTACATCGTGGATCTGGATCTCGATGGTCTGGTCGACGTTGGCTCGACGACACGCATCGAGGAGCTCGATCAGAGGCGTCCGGCGACGCCGATTGGCCACGTCGTCCAGTTCTTTCATCGCAGCACCAAGCGCGCGGAACAGTCGGTGGCCGAATACCAAAAGATGTACGACGAAGGGCTGCAGATCGCCTTGAAATTCTTCGGGGAATAGCGGCCTACGGCGGCGGGCGGCGATAGGTTGGCTTTTAGAGCTGGAGCCGGTTGGGACGCATCTCTTCAGCGTTGGCAACCGGCATCTGCCTGCCGGCCTTCTCAACCAGGAGGTCGGTGCCCGCCGCTCTGCCGCACCCGATCCTTCTGCGGCGGGGGTGTCCGTCGGCGGCGAATGCGACGTGGATTGAGGCCTCAGCGGTAAAAATGCCGGTAGGCCAACCAGGCACAACAGCCCATCGCCGCCATCCAGACGCCGGCGATGGCAACGGCGGCGGCGATACCGACGGGTCGGCTTTCGGCGCGCGCGGCCGCGCTGCGGTGCTGGGCTAGGATGGCCGGTGGGATCAGCCAGATGGCGAGCCGGATGCCGAGGGGTACGATCAGGACGTCGTCGAGGTAACCCAAAACGGGAACAAAATCTGGAATGAGGTCGATGGGGGAGAGCGCGTAGCCAGCGACGATGGCCGCCAATGCCTTGGCGTACCAAGGCACGCGTGGATCGCGCGCGGCGAGAGAGAGCGCATGCACGTCGCGTCGAAGCGTGCGGGCCCAGCCCCTCAGGTCAGGCATCGCCACGAGCTCCCCTTGGCGCCCACCTCGCTCGCTGCCGGACCGGGGCCGATGGGGGGTATCGGCTTGGCATCGTCCCGCTCCTTGTGATTGGGTCGAGGCATTGGGCGGGCGAGCCGCCCTTCCTCCTAATCGCCTTCGGCGTCGCCTCTCATCGTTCATGCCCGACCCCGGCCAAGAAGGAGTTTAGACCATGCCCGAAATCGGCCTCCCAGCCTGGATGGTCTGGGCCCTATTGTCCGCAGTCTTTGCGGCGCTGACCGCCATCTTTGCCAAGGTCGGCGTCGCCGGCATTGATCCCGATCTTGCCACATTCATTCGAACCGTCGTCATCCTCCTCGTCTTGGGCGGCATCCTCGGTCTGCGCGGCCGCATGGAACCGCTCACCGGCATTTCCGCTCGAACCTATGCCTTCCTGGCCTTGTCGGGGCTGGCGACGGGGGCGTCCTGGGTCTGCTATTTTCGGGCTCTACAGCTTGGAGATGCCGCGCGCGTGGCCCCGGTCGACAAGCTGAGCGTCGTCCTGGTTGCCCTATTCGGGGTCCTATTCTTGAGCGAGCAGCTAGCCCTGCAGCATTGGCTGGGCGTGCTCATGATCACCGCCGGCGTGGTTCTGATGGCGATGCCGTGACGGCCGCGCGCCGCGACGCTCACGGGCTTTATCGGCCCGCCCGCGCGCGCCGCTGCCCTGCCGCGCCAAGCGCGGTCGTCGCTTGTCAGAGGACGGATGACCGGCGCGCCCGCGCGCGGGCGGCGACGGCAGCAAGGCGCCGACGCCGTGGCCTGTCGTCTTGCCCATTTGCAGCTGCGCGCTAGTATTCGCCAGGTCTGCCGTGTGGCCAAGCGGGGAGTTGAGCGTGGATCGCGTGCAAAAGGTCTTGCCCATCGACCTGCAAAGGTTGAAGGAGCAACGGCGCAAGATCACGATGCTGAGTATCTATGACTATGCGCTTGCCATCCTGGCCGATCGCGCTGGTCTCGATACGATCTTGGTCGGCGACTCTCTGGCCATGACCGCGCTCGGCTATCCGAGCACGGTTGCGGTTTCGCTCGAGGAGATGCTGCATCACACGCGCGCGGTCGGCCGCGGTGCCAAGCGGGCGATGGTCATCGCCGACATGCCCTTCATGTCCTATCAGGTTTCGGCACAGGAAGCCGTGCGCAACGCCGGCCGCTTCTTGCAGGAGGCCGGTGCCGATGCGGTGAAGCTCGAAGGCGGGCGGGCGATCGTGCCGACGCTCAAGGCCGTGTATGAGGCGGGCGTGCCGGTGATCGGCCATATCGGGCTCACGCCGCAGAATGCGGCGCAGCTGGGTGGGCTCAAGGTCCAGGGCGGCGATGCGGCCGCCGGCAGGCGGCTGTTGCAGGATGCACTCGCGCTCGAACAGGCAGGCGCCTTCGCCGTCATCCTCGAGTGCGTCCCGCGCGAGGTTGCTCGGATCATCACCGCGCGCCTGCGCGTGCCGACCATCAGCTATGGAGCCGGGGTTTATTGCGACGGGCAGGGCATGGTGTCGGCGGACATGCTGGGCCTTTTCGAGCAATTCACGCCGCGCTTCGCCAAGCGCTATGTCGATCTTGCAACGCAGATCAGCGGCGCCTTCAAGAGCTACTGCGAGGAGGTGATCGCCGGGCAATTTCCCGACGACAAGCACAGCTATGGAATCAATGCTGTGGAGCTCGAAAAGCTCGAGGCCGAGGTGCGGCGGCCGTGAGGCGCGCGTTGCCCAGCGCACGCTATTGGGCTTCCGTCCAGGCTCCGCATCGCGTATCCCTGAGCTATGCAATGCCTTGGCCCGAAGCGTAGTCGAGGTCGGCCGTGAACCTCTCCCAGGATGTGCGGCGCGTGGCCAACCGCCTGCCCCATCAGCCCGCAATCACCTCCGACGCCGGCAGCATCAGCTATGCCGAGCTGGAAGCGAGGGTCGGCGGCATTGCCGGCGGCTTGCGCGGCCGTCTCGGGCTCGCGCGCGGCGCCCGCATCGGCATCGCCATGGAGAACTGCGCGGAGTATTTGCAGGTTCTCTACGGCATCTGGCGGGCCGGCATGGTGGCCGTGCCCATGAACGTCAGGCTGCACGAAAAAGAGATTGCCTTCATCATCGCCAATGCCGGCTGTGAGGCCGCATTTTGCACGCCCGATGTGGCAGGGCGCCTATCATCGCTCGAGATCTTCAGGCACGGGCAGCCCGGGATCCTCTGCACCCAGACGCTGGATTACACGCGCCTGCTCGCGGCCGCGCCGATCGCTGAAACCTTCAGCGCGCCCGAGGATGAGGCCTGGCTGTTCTACACCAGCGGCACCACCGGCCGGCCCAAGGGCGCCGTGCTGTCCTTCCGCAATCTGCAATTCATGTCGCACTGTTACTACGCCGACATCGACCAACTCGACGATCGCGATGTGAAGCTGCACGCCGCGCCGCTTTCGCATGGCTCGGGTCTTTATGCGCTGCCTCACATCGCCAAGGGCGCCCACCACATTATCATGTCCGGCTCCTTCGAGCCGGACCGGATCTACGATGTCCTGGCAAAACAGCAAAACGTCACCATGTTCGGCGCCCCGACCATGGTGTCGCGGTTGATCAACCATCGACGCGCCGGCTCGTCCGACACCAGCGGCCTCAAAACGCTCTACTTTGGCGGTGCGCCGATGTACGTGAGCGACTTGAAAAGAGCGCTCGAGATCTTCGGACCGAAGCTCACGCAAATCTATGGCCAGGGCGAATCGCCCATGACCATCAGCTATGTCTCCAAGCGCTTGCTCGGTCAGTGCGAGCATCCACGCCGCGAGCAAATTCTGGCCTCCTGCGGCGTGCCGCGCACCGGCGTCGACGTGCTCATCGTCGATGCCGACGGTCGCGAGCTGCCGGCGGGCGAAATCGGCGAGGTGATTACCCGTTCCGACTGCGTCATGCACGGCTACTGGAACAATCCCGAGGCCAACGCCAAGGCACTGCGCGACGGTTGGCTTTGGACGGGGGACATGGGGTTCGCCGATGGCGAAGGTTTTCTCACGCTGAAGGACCGCTCCAAGGACATGATCATCTCCGGCGGCTCCAACATCTACCCGCGCGAGCTCGAGGAGGTGTTGCTGACCCACCCGCTGGTGCTGGAATGCGCCGTGGTCGGCCGCGAGCATCCCGAATGGGGCGAAGAGGTGGTGGCGTTCGTGGTGGCGCATCCGCAAGCGCAGCTCACGCCTGCCGATCTCGACGCCGTATGCCTCGACAACATCGCCCGTTACAAGCGGCCGCGCCATTACCGGTTCGTCGAAGGCCTGCCCAAGAACAGCTACGGCAAGATCCTCAAAACCGACCTGCGACAGCTCCTGAAGGAGGCCGACAATGCGTGAGGTGGCCATCACCGGCGTGGGCTCGACGTCCTTTGGAAAACACGACGGCCGCGGCCTGGAAAGCCTGGCGGTGGAGGCGGCCAACGCTGCGCTGAGGCGTGCCGGCGTGGAGCGTAAAGAGATCGGCGCCGTCTATCTCGGCAATTTTATCGCCGGTCCGCTGAGCGGGCAGGAGGTGCTGGCGGGCATCGTCGCCGACGAGCTGGGGCTCGAGAACATACCCTGCACCAAGGTCGAGGGCGCCTGCGCCTCCGGGGGCATCGCCTTCCGCCACGCCGTGTTGTCGGTTGCCGCCGGCCTGTGCGATGCGGCCCTCGTGGTGGGCGTCGAGAAGATGACGCACGCCTCGGGCGGCCAGGTGACGCAGGCGCTCAACTGCGCCATGGACAATCGCTCCGACGGCCCGTCCGGGCTCACTTTTCCCGGCTTGTTCGGCCTTGCCTGGCGCATTCACGCCGCCAAATACGGCACCACGCGCGACGAGGTCTCCGCGGTGGTGATCAAGAACAAGGCGAACGGGCTGAAGAACCCCTTGGCCCAGCTCGGGGCCGACCTCAACCCGGAGATTATCCGACAGTCGCAACCGATCGCCGATCCCATCCAACTTTATGATTGCTGTCCGGTAAGTGACGGGGCCGCGGCCGTCATCGTCGTTGCCAAAGATCGTGCCAGGGGGGCGCCGGATTTGCCCATCGACGTTCTCGCCGCCGTGCAGACCCGCGGTTCGCCCAGGATCGGCGGCCACCAGGACATCGTATCCTTCGATGCCACGGTCAAAGCGGCCGAACGCGCCTATCAGGCCGCCGGCTTGACGGCCAAGGACATCGACCTCGTCGAGCTGCACGACTGCTTTTCCATGGCCGAGATCATCGACAGCGAGGACCTCGGCCTCATTCCCCGTGGGCTCGGGGCCAAATGGGCCGCGGAGGGTCGCACGCGGGTTGGCGGTGACATCCCGATCAATGCCTCCGGCGGCCTGTTGGCAAAGGGCCATCCGGTCGGAGCCACCGGCGTCGGGCAACTCTACGAAGCCGTCCTGCAGTTGCGTGGCATGCACGCCAACCAGGTCGACGGTGCCGGCATTGCCATGACGCACAATCTTGGTGGCGCCGGCATCGCCTGCACGGTCAGCATCCTCAAGCGGTCCGACGCCTGATGGACGCCAAGCCCGGCACGCTCGAGGTATTGCGCTGCGGCGCCTGCGCCGCGCTCGACCCCGGCCCGCGTGAGATCTGTCCCCGTTGCCACCAGGCCTCGCTGCAGCCCCATGCTGTGGCGGGCGAGGGCAGGCTGCTGACTTGGACCGTCATCCGCCGCCCGCCGGCGGCGTTCCGGGCCGAGGGCGCCTACGCGGTGGCCGTCATCGAGCTCGACGCCGGGCTGAAGGTGACCGGGCGACTGGAAGCCCCCGAGGACGTCAACGGCCTGGGCTCGCGGGTGCGATTGGTGCGCAGCAAAGACGGGGTTGCGATCTTTCGCGCCGTTTGAGGCGGGCGACATAACAACAAGCACCAGCGAACATCACGAGGAGGAAACGAATGACACGCAGACTATGCTGGGCCGCCGCCGTGCTGGCCGCGTTCGCCAGCGCGCCAACGCACTTAAGCGCGGAGACGGTCAAAATTGGCGTCGTGCAAGGACTGAGCGGCCCGCCGGCAATCACGGACTTCGGCGAATCCTATCTGCAGGGCATCAAATCGGCGGTCAAGGACTACGAGGCCGCGGGCGGCAAGCACAGAATTGAGCTCGTCGTTTATGACGACGAGGCCAACCCGCAGAAGGCCGTGTCCCTGGTGCAACGCCTGATGCAGAACGACAAGGTGCCCGTGATCATCGGCACCGTCTCCAGCGGCAACGTGCTGGCGTTCGCACCGATCATGCAAAAGGCCGGTGTGCCGCTGGTGGCCGGCCCATCGATTGCCACCAACATCACCGCCCAATTCAGCAACGAGAACCCCAGCTACATCTTTCGCTGCTCGATGGTGGAAAAATTCCAGATCGAGAACATGCTCGATTGGGGCGTCAAAACCTTCAAGAAAATCGGCCTGGTGCACTCGACGACGGGCTATGCCGTGTTCGCCGCCAAGGAAATTCAGGAGGGCCTCAAGGCCCGCAATGCGCAGCTCGTGGCGATCGAGTCGGCGGCCCCCAACGTCAGCGATCTGACCCCGCAACTGTTAAAAATGAAGGAGGCCGGCGCGGAGCTGGTCTTGAATTTTCATGAGTCCTTCGAGCTGATCTACCGGCCGATGTCGAAACTCGGCTACAAGCCGATCGTCGCCGGCAATTGGGGTCTGTCCTCGCAGAAGGTCCTGCAGATCGTTGGCCAGCAGGAGATCGAGGGGACCGTCATGGGCCAGGCCCTGGACATGTCGCTTCCCGCATCGAAAGCCTTCGTTGCCAAAATGGAAAAGGAGTACGGCAAGGACTTCCGCTGGCCCGTCATCGCCGCGCTCGGCTACGACGCCACGCAAGTGGTTCTGAAGGCGATCGACACCGCCAAGAGCATCGATGCCAACGGCGTCCGGGACGCGCTCGAGGCCGTCGACGGTATCAAGGCCATCTCGGCGACGCCGCCCAAGCCGTTCGGTCCCAAGGACCACGAATGTCTCGACAAGGAGCACGTGTTCCTCGGGGTCTGGAAGAACGGCCAGGTCGTGCGGCTGGACTACTGATAAGCGGGCGTCCCAGGACTGCCCGGCCCCGAGAGGCGACCGCTTCATGTCGAGCGCAAATGTCGTTCAGCTGTTGCTGAGCGGTCTGGCCATGGGCGCGATCTACGCGCTCACGGCCACCGGTCTGTTCATCGCCCATCTGGCGACCACCCGCATGAATTTCGGCCAGGGCGAGTTTTTGATGTTTGCCGCCTACCTCAGTATGGCCTTGCTGCTCGCGGGTGTACCGGTCCTGCTGGTGGTCGCGAGCGTCATTGTCGTGCTGGCGAGCATGGGTTGGGGGCTCGAACGGTTTGCCATCCGGCCGCTCGACCGCCTGCGCTCGCTTGGCGGCGGGCAGTACTCCTGGGTGCTCACCACCATGGGTGTCGCCCTCATCGTCCAGAACGTCGTCACCTTGGTGTGGGGAAAGTCGTCGCAGTATTCCCCGCCGCTCTTCTCCAGCAATCGCCAGAACGTCGTGCAGTTTTTGGGGGTTGGCGTGTTCGTCGAGGAACTGCTGGTGATCGTGGTGGCACTCGCCGTCATCTTGAGTTTCTACGCCTTCCTTTACCGCACCAGGCAGGGGCGGGCGATTTACGCCGTCGCGTTCAACCCGGAGACGGCGTCGCTGTTGGGGATCGATGTTCGCCGCACGGTCGTCCTTGTCTTTGTCATGGCCTCGGTGCTGGCCGCGATCTCCGGCGTGCTGGTGGGGCCGATCGTGACCGTGCAGCCGCACATGGGGCTGGTATTCACCGTCAAGGCCTTCGCGGTTGCATCCCTCGGCGGCTTCGCCAATCCGTTGGGCGTGCTGGTTGGCGCCATCGTGTTCGGCGTGGTCGAAAGCTTCGCCAACTATCTCAACTCGGCATTCGGTGACCTTTATCCCCTGCTGCTCGTCATGGCTTTGCTCGTGATCAAGCCGAGCGGCCTGTTCGGAGAGGCCAAGGCCGATGTCCGCTGACAAGCAGGCAAGTCCGTGGCCGCGGAACGCCGCCTACCTGGCGATGGCAGCGGCGATTTTCGCCTTCCCCCTCCTGGTCGGCAACGCCTTCCACATTCACATCGCCCAAACCCTGCTCTACACCACGATCGCCGTCATCGGCCTCAATATGCTGCTCGGTCTGTCCGGACAAATGTCGCTCGGCCAGGCCGGCTTTTATGCCATCGGCGCCTATGGTTCGGCCTTGCTGACGGCCAAACTCGGTTGGCCGATCGCCGCGGGCATGCTCGCGGGAATTCTGCTCGCGGGCTTGGCCGGCTCGCTGGTCGGCCTGGTGGCGCTGCGCACGCGCGGCCTCTACCTGGCGATGGCCACTTTGGCCTTCGGCTTCATGACCGAGATCGCAGCACAGCGCTGGATCGACCTCACCGGCGGCACCATGGGGGTCTACGGCGTTCCCGCGCTCGACTTCGGTTCGGCGAAGATGGGCAAGACCTATTTCTTATGGGTGGTCGGCAGCGTCTACCTCGCCGTGCAGATTGTCAGCGACTACGTGATGAGCTCGCGCATTCGTCGCAAGCTGCTGGCGCTCAAGGAGAACGAAAGCGCCGCGCGCACGGCGGGCATCAATGTGCCGGTCTGGCGCACCACTACCTTTGCCGTGAGCTCGCTGGCGGCGGGCACCGCGGGTGTCTTCTTCACGCATCAAAACGCCTACATCAACAGCGACGCCTTTACGCTCAGCCTGACGCTCACCATGCTGATCGCAACCGTCATCGGTGGCCTCGGCACCTCCTGGGGACCGCTGATCGGGACGCTGATCACGCTCATGATCGCTGAGCTGATTGCCTCGCTTTACGATGTGTCCTTCCTGGTCAACGGCTTGATCCTGCTCAGCGTGCTGTTGCTGTTCCCGCAAGGCGCAATCGGACTGGTCCACAAGTTGGCGGCGCTTGTTGGCGGGCCCGGGCGTGCTGGGGAAGCTGCGGTTTTTAAGGCCGCATCGCAGCTCGCGTTTGCGCCGGTGCCTGCGCCGGCCGCGAGCGGTCCCACGCTCGTCATCGAGAACCTGTCGAAATCCTACGGTGGCGTCGTGGCGGTGAGCAAGGTTTCGCTTGCCGTCGAGCGCGGCACGGTGCACGCCCTGATCGGCCCGAACGGTGCCGGCAAATCGACGCTCATCAACTGTGTCAGTGGCCTTTACCGCGCCGATTCCGGCCGCATCCGACTTGCCGGCAAGGACGTATCGGACCTGCCCGCGCATGCCAGAGCCCGCATGGGGCTCGCGCGCACGTTCCAGAACCTGCAGCTCGTCAACAGCCTAACCGTGATGGAGAACCTCCAGCTCGGCCTCCGTGCCAAGCGTTCCGTCGTCGCCGACTTCGGCGCTTGGCTCATCTCGGAGGCCTTCGAGGCCGACGAGCGCGCCCGCGCCCGCAACCTTCTCCAGCAGTTCGGCATGGCGCATCTTGCGGCGGCCTTTCCCGAGGACCTGCCCTATGGGCACCGCAAGCTGGCCGAGCTGGCGCGCGCCATCGCCGAAGAGCCCATCGTTATGCTGCTCGACGAGCCCGTCGCCGGCCTCAACGATCGGGAGGCGCAGGACATCTCGGGCGTGATCCGGCGCATCCGGGATGCCGGCACCTCGATCCTTCTGGTCGAGCACAACATGGACTTTGTCATGCAACTCGCCGATCGCGTGACCGTGCTCGATCATGGTGAGCGGATCGCACAGGGCGCACCGAGCGAGGTGCAGAAGGACCCGCGCGTCGTGGAGGCCTACCTCGGCGCGCCGCTGGAGCCGGCCTCCGTCACACCGGCGGAGGCGGCGTCGTGATCGCGCTGGAAAAGGTCAGCGCCGGCATCGGCCGCGTCCAGATTCTGCGCGAGGTGGACCTTGCCGTCGCGCCGGGCAAGCTGGTGCTGGTGCTGGGCGCCAACGGGGCCGGCAAGACCACACTGCTGCGCGTCATCTCCGGCGTCGTCCCGCTTTGGAGCGGCAAGATGCTGTTTCATTCCGACCCCATTGCCGGCCGGCCGGCACACGAGCTGGCCCGCTTGGGCCTGGTGCACGTGCCGCAGGGCCGGCAAATCATCCCGACCCTGTCGGTTGAGGAAAACCTGACCATTGGAGCTTCGCATCTGCCGGGCGTCAGCAAGGACGAGATCGCGCGGCGCCTCGAGCAGGAGTACGCGCGCTTTCCCGTGCTCAAGACGAGGCGCGGGCTGGCGGGGGGATCGCTCTCGGGCGGTGAGCAACAGATGCTGGCGGTCTCGCGCGGTTTGATGATGGCCCCGAAGCTCATCATGTTGGACGAGCCGTCGCTGGGTTTGGCTCCCCAGATGGTTCGGCGCATTTTAGGCGCGCTGGCGGGCCTCGCCAAAAGCGGGATCGCGGTTCTGCTGATGGAGCAGAAGACGATGGCGATCGAGATCGCCGATCACGTTCACGTGCTCAAGAACGGCGCCATCGTGCATTCGGCCGCCGCCGCCGACGTGCGTGATCCCGCGGAGCTGTTCAAACACTACATGGGTTAGAGGCGTCGCGACCTGTCGGTACCCGTTTCCCGAGCATTAGTCCGCGGCGAGCAGAAGAAAGGGCGGGCGCTCGCGTTCAATGGCAAGCGCGGGTTGCGCCGCAACTTGCTGGGGCGTCGGACCCCACTCCTCTAAGTGCGTCAACTGCAAGCCTTGGCGCAAGAGGAGGCCGACGTAGGTGGCAATGGTGCGGTGCTGTTTGATGACGCCCTTTGCCAACCAGTCTGTCGAGCGTTCGCCCTCGCGCAGATAGTCGCTCACCGGCCAACAGCTGCGCCCCGAGGCGTCATCGATCCAGCCGGGCTGGCGGGGTGCCGTTACCATGGGGTGTTCGACGGAAAACACCAAACGGCCGCCCGGCGCCAGCGCCGATCGCACCTGCCCGAGCAGTCTTTCGAGGTTATCGAGGTAGTGAAAGGCAAGCGAGCTATAGACGAGCCCATAGGCCTTTGGCTGCAGCTTGATCGTCTCCAGGTCTTCGCGGGTGTAGGCAATTGCCGGGTCGTTGGTCATGGCGTGGGCGCGCGCCAACATGCGTTCGGAAACGTCGACACCGGTCACCCGACCGGCGCCCTGGCTGCGGGCCCAGCGGCAAAACCAGCCGTAGCCGCAGCCAAGATCCAGAACATCGCTGCCGCCTAAGTTCGGCAGCAGCGCGCGCAGCGCCGGGAACTCCGGTGCCGCGTCCAATCCCTGCAGCGAGCGTGGCAGTTGACCGTAGGCGCAAAAAAAATTTGGGTCGTCGTAGATGTTTTGGGTCATCGGACACTCCTCACCCAAGCATAGGCAGGTGGGGCGGCAAGGGCGAGCCGAGGCCGGGGCGCGAGGCCGGCCGCGGCGCCGTGGCCGCCATCCTTGTTGTTGGCCCCGCCGCGCCAGGCGCCGCTTGCGCACCAATCAGGCGGGCGCGGTCCCGGCCCTTGGCGCCTGGCGCGCCGGCATCCAGCCGGCCCCTGTCGCCGCCCGTGCGGGGTGGTGGGGTGAAAGTTTTGGCGCAAAGCCTTGCCCTGCGACTGTATGGTTCTCCCAATTATCCGGCTTTGCAGCCCAAGCGTGCTCCCACCCGCGGATTAGGAGAAAGCCAACCGATGCCCGATGCCATCCGCCTCTTTGCCGAGCACGTGAGCCGGACGCGGTTTGAAGATTTGCCCGAGGCGGCCGTGCGGGCGGCGCGCATTTTCATCCTCGACACGATCGGTGTCGGCCTTGCCGGCAGCCGCGGCCCCCATGTGGCGACGCTGATCGAGGCGGCGGCCGCAACCCTAGGGGAGGGGCCAGCGCGCTGTTGGGGCCACCGCCGCACCCTGTCGGCGCCTGGCGCGGCGATGATCAACGGCTATCAGATCCACAATTCAGAGTTCGATTGCGTGCACGAGGCCGCCGTCATTCATCCGGTGACCGTGTGCTTGGCCGCCGTCATGGCCCATGCGGAGGAAAACGGCCCGGTCAGCGGTAGCGAGCTCCTTACCGCGGTCGTCCTTGGGGTCGACACCGCCTGTCACCTCGGGGTCGCGACCACCACGTCTCTGCGCTTTTTCCGGCCCGCCACGGCCGGCATATTCGCTGCCGCTGCCGGGCTCGGCAGCGTGCTCGGGTTCGATGCCGAGCGCCAGACCGCGCTGTTCGGCCACGTCTATGGCCAGCTCTGCGGCACCATGCAGCCGCATAGCGAGGGCTCCGTGTTGCTGGGCCTGCAAATTGGCTTCAACGCGCGCAATGCAGTGATCGCCGCCGATCTGGCGCGCCGCGGCATCCCCAGCATCGACAACGTGCTGGAGGGACCGTTTGGCTACTTCGGCATGATCGAGGCTGAAGGGGACCTCACCCGGGTGTTGGGCGATATTGGCAAGGTCTGGCGCATTACCGAGGTGGCGCACAAGCCGTTCCCGAGCGGGCGCGCGAGCCATGGCATGCTCGATGGTTTTTTGCAGCTCAAGGCCGAGCACGGCTTTTCGGCCGCCGAAGTGGCGAGCGCCGAGGTCCGTGTTCCCCCGCTCACGCACCATCTGGTGGGCCGGCCGGTAACCGACGACATGGCCGCGAACTATGCCCGCCTGTGCGGCGCCTACGTCTCGGCCTGTGCCCTGCTACGGGGTGAGCTTGGCCTCGACGACTTCAGTGAGGAGTATCGCCGCGACCCGGCGAGGTTGGCGCTGGGCCGGCGCATCAAGGTGGTCGTGGACGGCAATCCCAATCCAAACGCGCTGACGCCGATCACGGTCAAGATCCGCCTCAAGGATGGTCGTGAGCTCTCGCGCCGCATCGATACCGTTTACGGCAACCCGGCGCGGCCGCTGAGCCGCGAGGCGCACCTGGGCAAGTTCCGCCGCAACTTTGCCTTCGCTCTCAATCCCCTGCCCGCCGAGAATGCGGAGCGCCTGATCGAGATGTTGGATCGGCTCGAGGATCTCTGGGATGTGCGCCAGATCGGCGAGCTGCTGCTCGCCGGCCCCTGACGGTGCGGCAAGGCGCGGCGGGACCTCCAAAGGTGCGATGCGGACCGGCGCGCCATCAGACTTTAGTCGCTATAGGGATAGGTAACATCATGATTAGCATGGGCTTGTGAAGCGGCTAGAGGGTGCAGAGCACCTCTCGCACCCGTTCCGCTCCCTCTCTACCAACGCCGTAGCGGTAGGAGCCCTCCCATGTACCTCACCGATAGCGAAACCCGTCGCCGCCGCGCCGAGGCCGCGCGGGCGCGCGCCAACCGCGCCGAGATCGTCAAAGCCCTGTCCCAGGGGCAGATCAGCCGCCGGGATCTCCTGCGCTGGGGGATCTTTTCCGCCGGCGGCCTCCTGGTGTGCAAGAACGGTCTCAGCCCGTTCGCGCGCAGCGCCTTTGCGGCCCTACCCACCGGGGCGCCGCGCAGTCCGCTCGTTGGCATTCGGAAATTCTCGCAGGCGATGCCGCGGCTGATCGTGCAACAGCCCCTGCCCCTGACACGGGTTGCCGGCGAGGCGGTCTTCCCGGCGGGCTTGGGCTACGACAATGGCAAGCGTCTCTCCTACCACAACGACTTCAATGCCTACAAAGGGCCGGGGCCCAATCCATTTCGCAATCCGATCAGCAATCGCGGCCCGATGGAGGGGCGGCCGCCGGGCGAAGCCTTTGCGCATCAGCGCTGGGAGGAATTCTTTCCCCAGGTCGGCTACGTGTTCTCCTGGGGCTCGTGCGTCGCCGGCACCCGGTTCCACGCCAATCTCCCCGAGCAGGATAGCAATGCCGTTTGGACCTTTGGTGTCGGCAAATTCTCGCAAGGCACGATGGCCCCTTACCTGGTCAAGGGGCGTTACGGTGAGCCGATCCTGACCAGGATCTACAACAACACCCCCACGGATCGCCTGGCCAATCGCGGCTTCGGGCGCAATGAGACGCAACTGCATTTCCACAACGCGCATAACGCGTCCGAGAGCGACGGTGCCACCGGCGCCCACCATTTTCCCGGCACCTTTTACGACTATCTCTGGGCCACGGCGCTGGCGCGCCGCGACAAGATCAACCTGGATGCCAGCGACCCGCGGGCGTCGGGACCCGACGGCCACGGCGGTCTCGTCAAAGTGCCCGGCGACTTTCGCGAGCTCCAGGGCACGATGTGGGCTCACGACCACCGCTTCTTCTTCACCGCGGAGAATGTCTACAAGGGCAATCTCATGATGGTGAACTATTACAGTGGCCCCGATCGCGGCAACGAGCGCCACGCCGACGGCGTCAATCATCGGTTACCCAGCGGCAAGTTCCTCGACTACGGCAACCTCGATTTCGACGTCAATCTCATCATTTCGGATGGCGCCACGGACCTCGACGGTCAGTATTTTTTCGACATCTTCAACACGGACGGGTTTTTGGGAGACATTCCCCTCGTCAACTTTGCCTATGCGCCCTATTTCGAGGTGTTGCCGCGGAAGTATCGCTTCCGGCTCCTGAATGCCAGCATGTCGCGATTTTATAGGTTCATGCTGAGCGCGGGCGGTAAGCCGGTTCCGATCACGGTCGTTGCCACGGATGGCAATTTCATTGTGCATCCCATCACGCTTACCGATCTCGATGAGCAGGGCAACGCGGAGCGCTTCGACATCATCGTGGACTTTTCCAAGTTTCCGGTAGGCGCGCGGCTGCATCTCGTCAATCGGCTCAGAATGCGCGATGACGGCCGCGGACCGAAGGAGGCATTGTCCCTGGGCGATGCGCTCAAGGGCCGCGAGGAAGATCCGGTGATCGGCGCCCTGCTCGAGTTCCGGGTCGTTGGGTCCGTGCAGAGCGTCGATGACCCGACCCAGACGCTGACCGTGGCCAACAGCTGTGGGGCCAATGACAAGAGTGTCGTGCCACCGGTACTGACTGAACAGATCCCAATCGTCACGCCGGTACGCACGCGCGTGATCGAGTTTGGCCGCTCGGGCGATGGTAGCTCACGCGATCCGAGGACTGGGGAGTGCACGCCCGATTGTCCCGAGCACGCAACCTTTCCTTGGTCCGTCAAAGTCAACGGCGAGGACGCCCACTCCTTCAACGCCAACCGAATTTCACTGCTGATCCCCAAGCCCGGCGAAGTGGAGCATTGGACCTTCGTGAATGGCGGTGGCGGCTGGGATCATCCCATTCACCTCCATTTCGAGGAGGGGGTGACGATGAACCGCGGCGGCGCGGCAATCGCCGCCACCGAGCGCTTATCGCGCAAGGACGTGTGGCGGTTGCGCGCCTCGGGCCGGGTGCAAATCCAGGTGCAATTTGGCGAGTTCGGTGGCGCCTACGTCAACCATTGCCACAATACCGTGCACGAGGATTTCGCGATGTTGATGCGCTATCAACTGCTGGCGGCAACCGGTACCCACGCGGCCGTAACCCTTACACCCCTGCCAACGCCGGATGGGGTGAAATTTCTGACCCCTGAGATCCTGCGCGAGGGCGATCCCAGGCGCCTCAGCACGGCGACCAGGACGTGACCGGCCGCTTGGGTCGGGCAAGGCGACCGGGTTGCGCCGGCGCCGCAGCCGGATGAGTGACGCGGTCGAGGCGGCATTCGGCGCACGTTATGGTGTGTCGCCGAGAATGGTGCGGACGAGGCGCAAAAGCTGCATCGGACTATAGGGCTTGGTTACGTAGTGGTCACAGCCAGCCGCGCGCGCCTTCTCCTCATCGCCCCGCATGGCAAAAGAGCTGACCGCCACGATCGGTATCGAATTGAGCTCCGGGTCGGCCTTGATCTCACGCGTTGCCGCATAGCCGTCGAGCACGGGCATTTGAATGTCCATGAGGATGAGATCGGGTCGCTCGGATCTCACTTTGCTGATGCCGTCGCGACCATCGACGGCCTCCAGCACGCTGTAGCCGGAGCCCGTCAAGAGCGTGCGAAGGACGCCACGCAGGTCCTCTTGGTCTTCGACGACAAGAATGCGTTTGCTCATGAGATCGCCCGCTGCAAGGCATGGGCCGGCGGTCGGCCTGCCGGCCTGGCCTCGAGCCCCAATCCCCAAGAGCTTGTTGGTCGCATGCTCAGGAAGCCTCCTGCGCCCGCAGGCCACTAACGTTGAAGGCGGAGGTCGGCCGATGCAGACCCTTGAGCATGAACTCGCCGGCCGGTTCGGTAAGGAACATCGGGTCGACGACGGCTAGTACCTTGCGATCGATCAAGATTTGGTTGTCCGTGGCCTGGGCGCAGAGGCGGGCCGCCAGATTGACCACGGTGCCGACGGCGGCGTAATCGAAACGTCCCTCAAAGCCAATCCGGCCCAGCGTGGCATAGCCGTGGGCGATGCCTATTCCGAAACCGAGTTGGTGACCCTGCCGGCGCCACAGCGCCAGCAAGTCTGCCATTTGGGCGCGCATCTTCAGGGCCATATGCACGGCGCGCTCGCACGGATCCGGGCAGGGTAATGGATCGTTGAACCAGACCATGACGCCATCTCCGGCATAGCGCTCGAGCGTGGCGCCAAACTGATGGATGAGGCTACCCAAGGTTTCGTGGTACTGGCGCAGGACTTGGATCACCTCTTCGGGTTCGGCGATTTCGGCGAACGCTGTGAAGCCACGCAAGTCGCAGTTGAGCGTGGTAATTTCCCGGCGATGGCTTTCCAACAACTGTTCGCCGCCCGACGACAACACAAGCTCGGCAATTTGCGGCGACAGAAACCGTCGCAACCGGCCGATCCGCTCGATCTCGGCCAGCTGGTCATCCACACGTTGCTGTAACGTGGTGTTCCATTGCGCCAGCTCCTCGGCTTGCCCTGCAAGCCGCTTGGACTGCTCCTGCACCGTATCGTGCAGGTCCTTGATGCGCAAAGCGGAGCGCACTCGGGCGACCAACGCGGCTTGATCGATCGGCTTGGTGACGTATTCGTCACCCCCCGCTTCCAGCCCACGCACGACATCCCGGCTATCGGCACGCGCCGTGACCAAGATGATGGGCATGAACGGCAAGGCTTGATCGGCTTTGAGACGCTGGCAAACCTCAAAGCCGTCCATCTTTGGCATCATGACGTCGAGCAGGATGAGGTCCGGAAGCTTGCTGCGCGCGCAGGCCAGAGCCTCCTCACCGTCACGGGCCATGACAAGATCATAACCGCGCGCCTCAAGCAGTCGCCCAAGGATCTCGCGATTGGCCTCGTTGTCGTCGGCAATGAGGAGGAGGGGTGGCTGGCGCACGTCTAGACCCCGGCGATGACCTGCAGCTCTTCAGCGGGTGTTGGCGCCGCCGGCGAGCGGCTTGGCGCCGGCAGCGCGGCTCGGGACTGCCGTCCTCTGCGCGCCTCCACCGTGTTGGCAAGGTCTCGGTCTTGGCGGGTCAGTGACGGTCCGGACCACATGCTGGCGTCAATCCTTGTACCAATCTTTCGGCACCAATCCTTGCACCAATCTTGGCACCAATCCTGGCAGAATGGGCAAATCTCTCGCTGACGAGGCTAAGGGGTGACGCCGCTTGCGTCCGCGATCCTCAAGGCCAGGGCTGGCGGCGGCTGGCCCAGACCTTTGCCAGCCATGCCTAGTCGGTCTGCCCTAATACGACAAGACCCTGCCGAAAAACGCCAGGGGTCTGTGGCATTCATCGCTAATGCACAGGCGCCAAGAGGCGGTAGCGAATGCGGGCTGGGTCGTGGGCTAAGGCAGCGCTTTGAAGACGGTGCCGTAATGGTAGGGCGGGAGCTCGACCAGCTTGGCCAATTGAAAGCCTGCGGGCTCTACCAGAGCGACGACCGCCGGCGGGGACAAACGTAGCGCCATCTTGGGCCCGCGGGCTTCCCCGAGCACCGGCGTTTTTTCCGGGTCGGCGGGGTGCCAATTGATGACGGCAAACGCGGCCGTCGGGCGAAGCACAGCCCTTACCACCCGGGCGAGCCCGGCCTGGTCCGGCACGCCATGAAAGGTGTTGGCAATCAGCACGAAGTCGACGGGCTGGGTGACATGGCTTGCGAGCGCCATGGCATCGGCGCAGATCCACTGCTGGACCACGGCGCCCGCCTTGGCGACTTCGTGTTCGGCCTGCTCAAGCATGTCGCAATCGATGTCGAGTGCGATCACCTTGCCGGCAACGAGCTTGGCAAGCGGCGCCGTGAAATAGCCATCGCCGCAGCACAGATCGAGCACCGTCATGCCCGCTTCGATGCCAATCGAGCGCAGCACTAAGTGCGGGCGCGGCCATAGGACTGCCCACCAGGCGCGGTCGGGCATCGAGGTCGCCTCGAACATTGCGCCCGCCGCTGTCGGCTTAGCCAGGCTTGCGTGCGATGAAGGCATAGCCAAAGACTTCGAACCTGCGCGCGTTCGGCTCGCCTTTTGCGCCGGCGAAGGTTGCAACCGGCGGACCGATGCGAACCTCCTCAAAGCCACTGTCCTCGAGCATCTTTTGCCAGGCTGCACACGGCAGACCGCCGGCAATTCAGGCCGTCCACAGCTCGATGTTGGCGGCGGCCGCCGCGGGAATCGGCTTGCCGTTGGCGATGTCGGCGAACTGCAAGTAGCCGCCCGGCCGCAACACGCGGTCAATTTCGGCGAACACCTGGCGCTTATCCGCGCACAGGTTAATGACGCCGTTGGAGATGACGACGTCGGCCCAGGCATCCTCGACGGGCAACGCCTCGAGGATGCCGTCGCGAAATTCGACATTGTCGAGCTGCATCATCTCCGCCGTGCAACGGGACTTGTCCAGCATCTCTTGCGTCATGTCGACGCCAATGACGCGTCCGGTCGGGCCGACCTTGCTCGCCGCAATGAAACAATCGAAGCCGGCACCCGATCCGAGATCGATCAGGCGTTCGCCGGGCTTGAGGTCACGCAGCGAGAACGGGTTGGCGACACCGGCAAAGGACTCCACCGCCGCCTCCGGCATGGCGTCTACGACCTGGCCGTCATAACCCAAGCGGGCGGCCAAGGGCCGGCCGGTGTGAAAATGGTAGGTGTCGCTGGGCTTGAGGGCCACGTCGCGATATTTCTTTTTGACCTCCGCACGCAGAGCAGCAGAATCAACGCTACTGGCATCACTCATTTTGACCTCCTCGCGGGGTCAGAGAATCAATCAAGCAAATGATTGAATGACGAGAAAGCCGAAATGTCAAGTAACCCGAAACGGGAAATGTACGTTGCCTTCGCCGCCGTCGCCAAAGCCATTGGGCACGAGCATCGGCTGGAGCTGCTCGAACTCGTGGCCCAGGGCGAGCGCACCGTCGAGCGCCTGGCGGAGTGTGCAGGCCTATCCGTTGCCAACGTCTCCCAGCATCTTCAGCATCTGCGCCGCGCGGGCCTGGTGCTGCCACGGCGGCAGGCAAAGTTCGTCTACTACAGACTTGCCGATGCCTCCGTCCTGGATGTGCTCGCGGCGCTGCGCAAAGTGGCGGAGCGCAACCTCGGTGAGGTTGATCGGATTTTGCGCAGCTATTTCCAGGCACGCGATCGATTGGAGCCGATCTCACGCACCGAGCTGCTGCGTCGAATCAAGGCCAAGAGCATTGTTGTGCTGGACGTGCGGCCGGAGGACGAATTTGCGCTGGGGCATATCACCGGCGCGCGCAACGTGCCCTTGAGCCAATTGCGGCGCCAGCTTGCAAAGCTCGATCGCAAGACCGAGATCGTCGCCTATTGCCGGGGTCCCTACTGCGTGATGTCCTTCGAGGCCGTCGCCACCCTGCGCGAGCTTGGCTTCACGGCGCGTCGCCTCGAGGACGGCCTGCCGGAATGGAAGGCGGCGGGCTTGCCCGTCGAGGCCGAACTTTAGACGTTTCGAGCGATGGGCGTCGGGCCCGAGCCGTTTCGAGGGCAGCCGCGCACGCCGCGGCCGCCGCAGGCGAAAGGCGGCGCGGGCGCCCGGGTTCCGGCAAACGGTGAGAGGCAGGAAAAGGTAAGCCTCCCTGCAGGCGCGGCTAGCCCAGGTCGTCGGCCGTAATGCGCACGACCAGGACATTGACCTCGAAGTCAAAGCGGCCCTCATCGTACTTGGCCGAGGCGATCTGCGCGAAGCGCGACCGATAGCGCAGGAGGCGATTGGCGTATTGGGCCTTGCTCGTTGGCGCGGGCTCTTCGAGGCTTGCCAGCAAGCGCTGACAGACGTCCACGCGCACCGTCCGATTGTTGTCCGTCATAAAAAACGAGGCGGTGCCGAAGGCGACGCTGATGCCGCATATTTTAAGGTTCAGCACGGCCGGTTGCCTTGTTCGGGGGCGGAGGGGGTTACCCTCCCTGCAGTAAACGCCCGAGGCGACGCATCGCTTAGGGGACCCAAGGTCGGCGGCCAGCCCGGCGCACAAACCCGGGCCATCGCCAACTGATCGCCGTTCGAGAACAAACCGTGCCCTCCCGGTTCCTCAAGCTACCCGCCAGCTACCCCGCCTGAGAGCTTGGACCGGGGAAGGGAGGAAAAAATTCCAGCTCGGTGCGGAAAAAATGCAATGCCGCCGACAAACCCCTGGCATGCTTCGGCCAGCCCCCTGCCGGGCAGGGCCACCGGCTCGCAGAGGCTTGTCGGCGAGACGGCGCACAGCCAGGCCGGTCGCAAACGTGGACAACCGGTGATTGCGGTCGTCCGGGGCTACGCGGCCTTTTTTGGTCCACGCCGCGCCCGGACGCCCGGCTTCAAACCGCCACCGCCTGTCGCTGACCCTTTGGGGCCTAGCAATTGGATTGGGCCAGAGGTCTGATGCAGGTCCTCAGAAATTCGCTATGCGTGGGGGGTTGGCAGCGCTGGTTGTGGGCTTTGGTGTCGCTTCCAACCTCCCGGTCCGCCCCCCGTGACCGGCGAGCATGTTGACTGGTCATTTTTCACAAGGGTGCAGGGACGCCTGTTGTCGCCAGGCGTCCCATTTATTTGGGT
>DASTMQ010000056.1:0-10233 GCA_035714005.1 Hyphomicrobiaceae bacterium | reverse complement strand
TTGCTGCTGCAGCATAAAGTCAAGGCGCCGCTGCACCACGCGGCGGCAGGTGCGCGTCCAGTCCTTTTTGCTCATGTGCGTACCCTTGTCCCAGTCGTTGACGCAGTCGGTCAGGTACTGGGTCCCGCGTTCTTTAATTTCGTCCGGGGACAATTGGGCATCCGGTATCGCCGTTGTCGTCGCGGCGGCGCCCTCGCGCTTGCCGGATTGGGCAAAAGCAGCGCCCGAGGCCAACAGCAGGCAAGCGGCGCCGAGCCAAAGAAGCGTTCGCATCTGAGAAAACACGAGCCTGAATTTCCCCTCACCCACCGCTAGTCCTGGCAGCCCAGGCAGCCCTGGGCTGGCGGTGTTGCCTTGCTCTTACTGTATTATTGCCCCCGAGACTAGCTCTGGAAGGGACCAGCTAGGCAAGGACACCTCATGCCTTTGTGTCGCGGCCTGGCGGCGGCCCTGCTGCTGGCGGCAATGCCGAGCCCGCTCGGCGCCTGGGAGCTTTGTGCGGGCGGAGGTCACCGCCGCCGACGGCGCCAAGTCCTTTGCCTTCGGCGAGACGCCCAAGGGCATTCTCATTTTCACGGCAAGACGGGCAGTTCGCGCAAATTCACGTGGCGAGCGATAGTCCCAAGATCGCCTCGAACAACCGCCTCACGGGCAGGCCCGAGGAATTGAAGGCCATCAATCAGCGCGGCCTGTCGTTATTCGGTACTTATACGGTCGATGAGAACAACAAGACTGTGACCTATCACATCGCCGCCAGCACCTTTCCCAACTGGGAGGGCCAATCGGAGACGCGACGCATCGAGCGGCTGACGGCCGAGGACTTCATGAACACCAATCAGGCGGTCGCCGGCGGCCGTGGTTCGGCCTCCAAGCTCTATAGGCGCATGCCTTAGGGGAGGCCCCGACTGGATCGGCGGCGGGCGGCGCGGTATGCTGGGTCGCGCTTGTTTGTTTTGCGCAGCTTCGGCGGGAGGCCGCGATGGCCAAGAAATTGGGTAAAAACGAGAAGCTCGATCTGATTTTGTCGGAGCTGTCGGCGCTGCGCGCCGAAGTCAAAACGCTCCTGAAGGAGGGCGGGCGGAGCGCCAAAGCGGCCAGCGCGCGCGCGCGGCCGGCGCCGGCAAAGAAGGTGGCCAAACGTACCCAGTCCTCACGCAAGCCCGCCAAGGTGCCGGCAAAGCCGGTTTTGGTCGACACGGACGACGACGAGCCGCAACCGGCAAGCCGCATCGCTTGAGCCGAGCCCGACCCGGCCCAACGCGCTCAAGGCCCGCCGCGTCGGCCGCCGACAAGGCGCTATAGCGCAAAAATCCAAGCCGGCCACCGTTGCCGCCTTCCCCTCACGTTGCGCCGCGGCGGCGGACATGATGTAAGCCTGCCCGATGCTCATCTTCGAATGGATCCTCGGCATTTTGCTGGGCGCGGTACTGTTGTCGGCGCTGGCCAGGCGCATCGGCGTGCCCTACCCGGCCTTGTTGGCGTTGGGGGGCACGGTGGTGGCTTTTATGCCGGGTGCCCCGCGCATCATCCTGGACCCCGAGCTGGCGCTCGCGCTGTTCGTTGCCCCCGTGCTGCTCGATGCCGCCTACGACACCTCCCCGCGCGATCTGAAAGACAATTGGGTGCCCGTCACCAGCCTGGTGCTGGTTGCCGTCGGCTTGACGACGGCCGCCGTCGCCATCGTCGCCAAGGCCTTGACCGGCATGCCCTGGGCGGCCGCCATCGCGCTCGGTGCCATCGTCGCGCCGCCCGACGCGGCGGCCGCCACGGCGGTGTTGCGCCAGCTCAACCTGCCGCATCGGCTCGTCACCGTTCTTGAGGGGGAAAGCCTCCTCAACGATGCCAGCGCCTTGTTGATCTATCGCGTTGCGGTGACGGCCGCGACGGTTGGCGGCATCACGGTGGCGAGCGCGGCACCGCTGCTGCTCGCGAGCGTCGCCGGCAGCCTGATTTTGGGGCCGATTCTGGCGCTCACCTATATGCGCTTGATGACCGCCATGGATTGGTCCGACGATCGACCGAGCTCGATCATCCTGCAGTTCATCTCGACCTTTGGCGTCTGGCTACTTGCCGACCGGCTGGGCCTGTCCGGGATTTTGACCATCGTGGCCTACGCCATCACCATTGCCCGGCGCGCGCCCGCGACCACCTCGGCGCACCTGCGGGTGCCCTCCTACGCCGTTTGGGACACGGTGGTGTTCGTTCTCAACGTGCTCGCCTTCGCCCTGATCGGCCTGCAAATCGGGCCCATCTTCGAAACCTTGGGCCCGGAACAGCGCCTCAACTACCTGCTGATTGCCGCCGCCGTGCTGGCGACGGTGATCCTCGTTCGTATCGCCTGGGTGATGAGCTACAACTGGGTCGTGCGCCGGCACATCCGTCGCCACGGCTTCCATCCGCCAAGGCCAATGGCGGCGCCGACCATCAAAAGCGGCCTGCTCGTTTCCTGGTGCGGCATGCGCGGGATCGTCACGCTGGCGGCGGCGTTCGCGCTTCCGAACGGTGCAGACGGGCTCGCCTTCCCGCACCGAAACCTGATTGTCTTCGTCGCCTTTTGCGTCGTGCTGGGAACCCTGGTCATTCAAGGCTTCACGCTGCGCCCACTGCTCAGCAAGTTGAACTTGAGCGATGATGATCCGGTGGGTCAAGAAGTGGCGCGCGCGCGCACCGCCGCCTATCGGGCGGCGCTGGCAGCCATCGACGGCGATAGCTCGCCGCTGGCTGAGGCCATGCGCGTCGAGCTGCAGCTGGGGCTGCTGCAGGGCGATGGCAACGGCGGTGAGCCGGTCGACGGGGCTCCGGCCGACAATTTGCGCTTGCGCACCGTGCTGGCGGCCCGGCAGGCGGTGCTCGCCATGCGCAACAGCGGCGATATTGGCGATAGCGCTTTTCACCGTCTGGAGGAGGAGATAGACCGACTGGAATTGAGCGTGAGCTAACCGGTGAGGCGCTTCACCGCGCGGCCAAGCGCAGCCGATGGCAACGAGGACACTCGAGCATGGCACGGATTTTTGTGACCGGATCGTCGACGGGGCTTGGTCTGATGGCGGGCCAGCTTTTGATCGAGCAAGGCCACCGCGTGGTGTTGCATGGGCGCAATCGGGCGCGCGCCGAGGAGGCACAAGCGGCGGCGCCGGGTGCGGAAGCCGCCGTCATCGGCGATCTCTCCAGTCTGCGGGAGATGCGAACGCTAGCCGATCAAGTCAATCGGCTCGGCCGCTGCGATGCGGTCATTCACAATGCCGCTATCGGCTATCGTGAGGCAAAGCGGGTGGAGACCGAAGACGGCCTGCCGCAGGTTTTCGCCGTCAACGTGTTGGCGCCCTACCTGCTCACCGTGCTGATCGCGCGGCCGGATCGGCTGGTGTATCTGAGCTCGGGCATGCACCACGGCGCGGCGGCCAACTTCGATGATCTTTTGTGGCGCCAGCGGCGTTGGCAGGGGTCGCAAGCCTACGCCGAGAGCAAGCTTCATGACACAATCCTGGCCTTCGCCGTGGCACGGCGGTGGCCGACCGTTCGCGCCAATGCCCTGGAGCCGGGCTGGGTGGCAACGCGCATGGGCGGCCCCAGCGCGCCGGGCGACTTGAGTAAGGCCCACCTGACGCAGGCCTGGCTCGCGGTCAGCAAAGATGCCCTGGCGCGCTCGAGCGGCGAATACTTCTATCACCAGGCGCTGCGCGCCCCGAACCCGGTGGCGAAAGACGAGGCGACGCAAGAAAAACTGCTGGCGGCCTGTGCCCGCCTCGCAGGTGTTGCCCTGCCGGTTTGAGCCGAGGTTGGCGCGGCGGGGTCCATCGTTCCTTTGTTGGCGCCGAGCCGCGATTTGGCGCTTTTAAGCTCGGCGTCGGCCCCGGTGCTGGCGAGGATGCACCGAGCCCAAGCGTCTCAGGTTTCCGGCAAGCCGGCTTGTCGCAAGCCTTCGACGAGTTTGCTGAAATAGTGGGTGAGGTGACGCATGGGGTGGCTTGCCCGCATGGCGGCGAGGGACGCCGAAGGGTGCACGCGCAAGATCTGGGCCACGGTCTCGCGTGCCATGGTCAGATCGCCCGCCAGCGCGGCCAATGCCGCCAGCAGGCGATGGTGCGAGGTCACCTGCGGATGCTTATTGACGACGTCGCGCACGATCGCCAACGCCTCGCCATAGGCACCCCGCATCGCCAATCCCGAAGCGATGCCAATGTTGGTGTTGAACGCCAGCGGATCGAAAGGACTGAGCGTCAGGGCGCGCTCGAACCGCTGCGAGGCACTCGCCGGATCGTCGCGGTAAAGGGCAAGCCAACCGTAGCGGGCCCAAGCCCAGGCGTTGTTGTGATCGAGTGCAAGCGCCCGTTCGATGTAGGCGGCGGCCCTGTCCTGGTCGCCACATTGGCTGAGCGCCGCACCCGCTGCCGCGAGCGCGGTTGGATCATCGTCAATGCTCGTGCCGGCGGCGGCGACCGCGCCCAGCGCGCGGGCGCGAATTTGCTCGGGATCCTGGCACCAGAAATAGGCGACCTCCTGCGCCAGGCACCAGGCCAGGAGCGCGTGCGCGCGGCCGTAGCCCGGATCGGTGGCGAGCGCCCGGCCGAGCAGCGCAATTGCCTCCTGGTTCCTGTCCTGGTTCTGGCTCCACAGGTCGGGATAGGCGCGCAACACGAACTCGTAAGCCTTGAGGCTGTTCGGCGGCTTGGCCTTTGCCAGCTCGATCTCCGCCTTGCGAACGGCAGGATGAATGGCGCCCGCCACCTGCGCGGCGATGCGGTCCTGAAAGTCGAAGATGTCGGTGGTGGCGCCTTCATAGCGCTGCGACCACAGCTGGGCGCGGGAATTGGCATCAACCAGCTGGACCGAGATGCGCACGCGACCCTGGCCGCGACGCACGGTGCCCTCAACCACATAGGTGACGGCCAGCTCTTTGCCGACCTCACGCACGTCGACAAAGCGGCCCTTGTAGGCAAAGGCCGACTGGCGCGCGATGACGAAAAAATCACGCACCCGCGACAGGGCCGAGGTGATCTCTTCAACGACGCCATCGACGAAGTGCGCGTCCGCCGCGCCGCTCAGATTATCGAAGGGCATGACGACGAGACTGGGCCGGTCGCTCGGCGGCGGCACCACGCCCGCTGGCGCGGCGTGCTTGGCGCCGCTCAGCTCCTCGACCTGGCCGATGAAACGGAAGCCGCGCCCGTGCACGGTGCGAATGAGCTGCTGGGCCGCGCCGTCATCCCCGAGGACGTGGCGTGCAGCTTTGATGCGACTGTTCAGCGTCGCGTCGGAAATGGCGCGATTGTGCCAGATGGCCGCGATGATCTCGTCCTTGCTGACGACGCGGTTGCGGTTGGCGATCAACAGGAGGAGAAGCTCGATGACTTGCGGCTCGGTTGCCAGCAGCCTGCCGCCGCGGCGGATCTCGTAGGCGGCGGGATCGATCAAATAGGCTCCAGTGCGATATTGCATCGGCGCCACCCCGAAAGGGCTAAGTCGCGTGCCCCGAGGCCAAAATGACGGCCCGGCTTCGATAAAAAAATCCCCCAATTCTGCAGCAGTTCTCCCGTTTGCCTGCAAGCTTGCGGCCCCGCCCCCAACTAGGCTGCCGCGGCTCAAGGCGCTTGCGCCCGTGGCGCAACCGGCCGGGGTCGGAGCTAGAGTTATGCAACAGCACGAGCAATGTCTCAACGTCCGGGCAGCCCTCATGGGGCTGGCGCTATTGGGCACCGCGGCGCCGGGCCCGGCGCTGGCGGAAGCGGTCTTGGCTTGGAACGTGACCGGTTTTGCGGCGACCGAAGCCGGTGGTCAAAACAACCCCCGGATTAGCCGCAGCCTGGCGATGCTGCATCTTGCCATCCACGATGCCCTCAACGCCCTCGATCGGCGCTATGAGCCCTACCTTTACATGCCGCGCCAGTCCTTCCCGCCCGGCCTTGAAGGTGCGAGCGATCGGGCGATAGCGGCGGATGCCGCCGTTGCCGCGGCAGCGCGTGACGTTTTGGTTAGCGTGCTCGCGGAGGGGGGCACTGCGGAGCAACGCGGCAAGGCCCGAGACATTGTGGAAAAAGCCTACGCGGAGAGCACCGCCAAACTCCCCGACGGCGCGCCCCGACGACACGGGATTGGGGTTGGCCAGGCCGCGGCCGCGGCGCTCATCACGCAGCGCCAAGCCGATGGGGCGAACCTCGCCTCCGAATACACGCCGAGTTTGGCCGCGGGAAGGTGGCGGCCACATCCCAATCCGGTGCCGCCCGATCCGCCGGTTGCCGATCCCAGGCTCGCCGCCGGTTTCTGGCCGGCCATGCTGCCGCACTGGGGACGGGTGGCCCCGTTCATGCTGCTCGCGCCATGGCAATTCCGGCTCGGTGGACCGCCCGAGCTCGCCGGTGCCGACTACGCGCGTGACTACGAGGAGGTCAAACGGCTGGGCGGCAAGCTCAGCTCGGAGCGCAACGCCGAGCAGTCGGAAATCGCGCGCTATTGGTATGAAGGCTCGCCCCAAAGCTGGAGCCGCATCGGCCGCGTGCTTGCCGCCGAACGCGCGCTGGACCGCTGGGAGGCGGCACGATTGTTGGCGCTCCTCAACGCCGCCATTGCCGATGGCTTCATCGCCGGCTTCGACACGCGCTACGTCTACGATTTTTGGCGACCGGTGACGGCGATCCGCGCCGGTGATGCCGACGGCAATGATGCGACGCTCGCCGAGCCGGGCTGGGAGAGTTTCCTCAACACCCCGCCGATCCCCGACTATCCCTCCACCCACAGCATCGCCGGCGGGGCTGCGGCCACGGTCTTGATGCACCTCTTCGGCAATGATCAGATCGCCTTCGCCATGACCAGCGGCCCGCCGTTTGCCGGCATTACGCGCACGTTCACGCATTTCTCGGCGGCCGCGCAGGAAAACGCCTTATCGCGCATCTATGCCGGCATTCATTTCCGCTCGGCCTGCCGCGATGGGGTGGCGCTCGGCAAAGACATCGGGCGGCGCGCGGTCGCCCAGCATTTGCAACCTTACCGGCCGTAACCCCGTCGGATCCTGCAAACCGCTAAGGCGCCTCGCCGCTTGCTGCGAACGCGCCACGGGGCCCAAGAACCAGCGCTCCTTGAGGATGCCTGCCATGGCCAGCCCTGACGATGTCTTCGTCCAATTCAACCGCCGCGAGCGCGCCGCCTGGCAACGTCTCGCCCGTGGCTATGACACCCATTTCAAGGGTTTGGTGATGCAAATGCTCGACCCGCTGCTTGCGGCCGCGCAAGTGCGCTCGGGCGGCCGCGTGCTCGATCTGTGCTGCGGGCCGGGCTACGTTGCCGCGCGCGCGCTCGCGCGCGGGGCATTACCGATCGGCGTCGACGCCTCGGCGCGCATGCTGGCGATTGCCAGGCGAAATCATCCAGACATTGCCTTCCGCGCCGGCGATGCCGAACGCCTAGAATTTGCCGATTGCAGCTTTGATGCGGTCATCATGAATCTCGGGCTGCACCATATCGGCCGCCCCGAGCGGGCGCTCGCCGAAGCGGCGCGGGTCCTGCGGCCGGGCGGTCGCTTGGTGTTCACGGTTTGGGCGGCGCCGTGCGAGAGCGTGGCGCATCGCCTGATCTTCGATGCGGTCAACGCGCATGGGCGCCTGGACGCGGTCCCGCCAGGGCCGTCGATGTTTCGCTTCAGCGATGCCGGCGAATGCCGCCGCGTCGCCAGCCAGGCAGGTCTCGACGCCGTGGCGACGAGCACCTTGCCGCTGGTTTGGGACCTGCCGGCGCCCGACGGGCTGCTCGCCGCGGCCCAGGCGGGTGGCGTCAGGCTGGCGATGCTGCTCGAGGCGCAAACGCCGACCTCCCTGCACACCATCAAGGCGGTGGTGCGCAAGGCATCCGAGCCCTATGCCTGCAATGGCGGCCTGCGGCTGCCGATAGCGGCGGCCTTGACCTCGGCCAGGCGTCCGCGCGCTGGCGGCGCGATCGCCCGCTCCGCCTGCGCGCGATGATTTTTGGGTGGCGTTGCGCTTGCACAAGCCCGCGTGGCGCCGCGACGTCAGGGCCGCGCCGGGTTGCTATTTGCCGCCGTCGCCGGCGCGCGCCTTGCTGCGCAACAGCTGATCGCGGTGGTTGCGCATCAAGCGCAGGGTTTCCTTGATTTCGGTCAGTAGTTTGGTGGCATCTTCCGTCGACTGATCGTCGCGGCGCAGCTGGGCCACGCGCGCTTCCTGTTCGGCAACGCGCTGCCGTCCCTCGGCAATGCGCCGGTTCATGTCCTCGAGTTTTTTCGGGCCCCGTAGCATGTCTCGCAGCCCCCCTCGACAATACGAGTGAGCGCCGGTGTTGGCGGAACCGGCGCTCGAGCTAGCTGGGCCCGCTGTGACGACCAAAGAGGATTACGGGACCGTTCCCCTAACGGCAATGCCGGGCTTTGGTTCCCGCGCACTTTGGAGGCTGTGGGAGACTGTGGGAGGCCGTGGTCGACGGGTTCGACCATCACCGGCTGCCGAGGGGTGGCCGGCGCACCGTAGGCTGAGCATTGCGCTCTACCGGACAATGACGATCTTAGCTCGGAGCGTCTCCAAGCCCAAGTGCCAGCCAACGCGGACCAGCGGCGCCAGACCTCATGGCTTGCGCTGCTCGGCTGCGCGCCGGCGCGCCAGGAGGTCGGCTGTGGGCTCGCTTGCCCGCGCGCGACGCCGAGGCTGGTGGCCCGAGCGCGTTTCGGCGCCGGCATCGCCGACCGCGGCTTTGGCGTCGACGGTCCGCAGCGCCAGCAATTCATTGCGCACGATTTCGAGGGCCGGGTCATTCACCTTGTTGCGATGCTCAATAAGGGCAAGGGTGCGGAGCAGCGGGGGACGCAGGCTGCGCACGATAAAGTCGGATCGATGCTTGGCAACGGCGACCTGCGGCACGATCGCCATGCCAAGATTGGAGGCAACCGCAGTCTTCAGGGCCTCGACCGTGCCGATCGGTATCGGGTTGCGCGCCAACGGTTCCTTGCCCAGCCAATGCAAAACCAGCGGGTGGGCGGAGCTGCGGAGATGTTCGACCAGCACGGTTTGGCGCGCGGCATAATCGCGGGTAATTTCGGCTGGCACATCGGCGGCGCGCGGCGGAAATATCGCCACCATTGTTTCTTCGCACAGTTTGGTGATGCGCAGCTTTCGGCTGTCGACGGGCAGAATGACGAGAGCGAGATCAAGCTTGTTTTGCAGAATATTGGCGACGCTGTCCTGCGTCGGCATATTGCTCACGCTCAGCTCGATGCCCGGGTGGCGCTCGCGCAGCCGGCCGAGGATTGGCGGCAAACGATAGGTGAGCGTGGTCAGCGTCGTGCCCAGTCGCGCACGGCCCAGCCAGTCCTGACGATAGTGGCGCATCTCCTGTTCGATGACGTTGCAGTCCTCGAGCAGCCGGCGTGCGGCTTGCACGAGCTTGCGGCCCGGCTCCGTGGCGTGAGCCTGTTTGCCAAATCGCTCGACCAAGCGGACGCCGACGCGGGCCTCGAGTTCGCGAATCTGAAGACTGACGGCTGGCTGAGTGAGATTGAGGCGACGCGCGGCGGCCGAGAAGCTGCCGCAGGTCACCACCTCGGTGAGAGTTCGCAGCTGATCCAGATTGAGGCTGCGCATCTCAAGGCTGACCTTATCATTGTAATTTTGAAAACAAATTTGCCCTAGCGATGAAGGCGATGCAAATGAACTCTCCGGTGGCGCCAAGCGCATCGCCACGTGCGAGGGTTGGCGTCCGAGCACATCCGACAGGAGTTATCCCTGGAGATTGCCGATGCGCCCGATCATCATCGCTGTCGTCGCCGCACTCGCCGTTGCGCTGGTGCTTGAGGTGCGCGCCAAGGTCGTCACTGCCGAGGCACCGCAACAGGCGCGCAGCACCACCGTGCCGGTGTTCATCAACATCATGGAAATGATGCGGCGGGCCAAGGACCTGCCAATACAACAATTCGACGCAATTTAATTGGTCGTGGCTGGCAGTCCTTGCGTGCGCTCAACCGCAAGCGTGACCGGCAGGTTGGCAAGCGAGCGGTAAAATAAGCGCGCCGCGATGAGCCCATTTTGTCTGCCGCCGGAAGCTGGAGAGGTGCCGGCGTTTGGCTCGGTCGGGCCATTAGGGTTGCGCGCGCTTGAGGCAAAAAACGAGGTAGGGGATCAACGCGCTGGCGCCGATCCAGACCAGCGGCATGACGGTGTCTCCCGGCACCTCCAGGATTTTAATCGCGCCCTGCACGGTGAAATGCACAAGTGCTGGCGGCCAGATGGTATTGCC
>DASTMQ010000055.1:0-2631 GCA_035714005.1 Hyphomicrobiaceae bacterium | reverse complement strand
ATTGAGACGGTCCGGCCGGTTGAGCGTGACGGTGGCGACGCGGTCTTGAACGGCGTAGCGAATTTCCTGCCAGCTCTCCCGATTGGCCTCACCCATAGCGCTCTCCCCTGCGGTTCATTGCTTTGGCATTTGCCGGCGCGGGGGGCATTCGAGCACGTTCATTGCCCGCGGGCCAGCCGCACGGCGGCTAGACCTTCAACTTCGGGTCGAGCCAGTCGCGCAGGGCATCGCCGAACAAATTGAAGCCGAACACCGCGAGCGAGATGGCGATGCCGGGATAGATCGCCACCCACGGCGCGCTTTCCGCATACTCCTGGGCGCCGCCGCGCAGCATCAGCCCCCAGGCGGGTGTCGGCTCCTGCACGCCGAGCCCGAGGAACGACAGGGAGGCCTCGATCAGGATCGCCTGGCCGACCGCCGCCGTCATCATCACGATGTAGGGCGCCATTACGTTGGGCACCATGTGACGCAGCACGATGCGGGTGTGGCTAAAGCCGCAGGCGCGGGCGGCGTCGATAAAAGGCGTCTCGCGCACCGCGAGTGCGCTCGATCGCACCACGCGGGCGCAGCGCGGGATGAAGGGGATGGTGATGGCGACGATCACGTTCTGCGCCCCGGTACCGAAGATCGACACCACGGCCAGCGCCAGGATGACGAGCGGAAAGGCCATCACCACGTCCATCACCCGCTGGAAGATGAGGTCGAACAGGCCACCAAAATAGGCGCTGGCGACGCCCAAGATCAGGCCGACGGTGGCGCCGGCAAAGGCCGAAACGAACCCGACCAGCAGCGCCGTGCGGGCGCCGAACACGATGCGGGCGTAAAGATCGCGCCCGAACTGGTCGGTGCCCAACCAGTACTCCAGGTTGGGCGCGGTCAGCATGTCGCCGAAGTTGTTTGCCGTTGGATCGAAGCGGGTCATTTCTTCGGCGAAGATCGCCATCACCATCATCACCAGGACGACCAGTCCACCGCCGGCACCCAAGGGGTTCTGGGCACAGAAGCGTCCCAACAGCTGCCAGCGCGAGGGCCGCGGCGGCGCCTCGCCGAGTGCCGCCCCGTCGCCTGGATGCGAAATCGTTGCCATGGTGAAGTGCGCCTCACCTGCTGTAGCGGATGCGCGGGTCGAGCCACGCGTAGATCACGTCGACGATGAGATTGGTGAAGGCAAAGATGGTCACCACCAGCATCACCAGCGCTTGCGTCATGGTGTAGTCCTGGTTGGAGACGGATTCCACGAACAGCTTGCCGAGGCCGTTGAGATTGAAGACCTGCTCGGTGACCACCAGGCCGCCCATCAGGAAGGCAAACTCGATGCCGATGATGGTGACGACCGGCAGCAGGGCGTTGCGCAAGGCGTGCCGACGCACGATCAAGGAGCGGAACACGCCCTTGGCGCGCGCGGTGCGCACGTAGTCCTCGCGCAAGACCTCGAGCATGGCCGAGCGCGTCATGCGCGTGGCCACCGCCGAATAGCGGTAGCCGGTGGCCAGCGCCGGCCAGATCAGCATGCTGAGGTTATAGACGGGGTCGACCCAGAGCGGGACGTACTTGATGGGCGGCATCCAGGGTGAGCCGAACAGGGCCTTCGAGGTAATGAGAATCGCCAAAATAATGAGGATGCCGAGCCAGAACGACGGCATGGCGACGCCGGCGATCGAGAAGGCGCGCACCAGATAGTCGACCCAGGTATTCTGCTTGACCGCCGAGATGGTGCCGAGCGGGATGGCGATCAGGATGGCCGTGATCGTGGCCATGATGGCGACCTGCAAGGACAGCTGGAAGCGCAGGGCCACCTCGTCGACGATCGGCCGCCCGGTCCACATCGAGCGGCCGAAGTCGAAGGTGATGAGGCCTTTGATGAAGAGCCAGAACTGCAGCAGGATCGGCTGGTCCATGCCGAGTTCCAGGCGACAGGCCTTGACCACCCCGGGATTGATGCTGCCGCCGCCCGTCGCCAGCCTGAGCGTGCAAATGTCGCCCGGGATCAGGCGCATGAGGAAGAACACCAGCGCCGCCGCTCCGAGCAGCGTCGGGATCATCAGCGTCAGGCGCTTGAAAATATAAAGGTACATGGGGGCCGGACTTCGCCGCCGCCGTCCCGGCCGCAAGCGGGCCGGGGCCGGCAGGGGGCAGCTACTTGTCGAGCCAGACCATCGACAAGTCCTGGTTCAGGTAGTGGCTGGGCGAAATCTTCCAACCTTTGACGTAGGAGCGGTGGGGGATGATGCGATACCACCAGAAGGTGATGAAGTTGTAGACCTCCTCATCGATCACGCGCTTCTCGTAGGCGCGCATCAATCGTCTTTGCTCGGCCACGTCGCCGGTTCGGTTCATGGCGTCGTAGAGCTTGGTCAGTTCCGGATCCTTGAAGCCGCCGTACTGGTCGCCGGCATTGGGCAGGAATTTCGAGGTGTCGCCCAGCGGATTGACCACCGATTGACAGTTGAACTCGAGCGCAACATCGAAGGCGCCGTTTTCCAGGGTGGCGTAGAAGGGAGCCGTCGGCTCCATTTTCTGCTCGACGCCGATGCCGACCTGCTTCCATTGGTCGATCAGCCAGGTGCCGACGATGGTATAGGGCTGGTCGACGGCGCGGTTCGCCAGCGTGAACTTGAGGTCGGATACGCC
>DASTMQ010000054.1:0-2362 GCA_035714005.1 Hyphomicrobiaceae bacterium | reverse complement strand
TCCTTGTCGCGACCGGCGCGCTGCCCCTTATCCTGGTTACGCTCGCGGCCTTCCTGTGCCGAGCGCTCCTTGCGGCCCTCCTGGCGGCCCTCTTGCGCCGATCGCTCCTGGCGGCCCTGTTCGGCCGACCGGTCCCTGCCGCCATCCGGGCGCGCGGACTTGCTTGAGGACCGTTCACCGCCCGGTGCACGTTCCGACATGCCTCGGTTGCCGCCTCCGCGCTCTTCCGATTGGCTCATGCCACGCGAGGGTTGTCGGCTCTCCTGGCCGCCGCGGGCCCCGCCACCACCGGGTTGGCCCTTTTCCATCCGTTCAGCCGGCGCCTGCCCACCCATACCGCCCATGCCACCCTTTTCGGGTGCCTGAGCCAGTGCCAACGATGAGGTGCAAAGAAGCGCGGCGAGCGACACCGCCAGCGATTGCCCGAACTTCATACTGAGGCTCCTTCTTCTGATTGAGGTGATCGAGGCGTCACTCACAGCTCTGTGACACCAATCTCGGTGGGTAACCGTCACCCCGTACCCCCTGTTCCCACCTTGCCCGCTTGCCCCGCAGATTGGCCTCGAGGCCGGGCGCGCGCCAACAGAAGGGCGCTTTTTGCGCGCGCGATGGGTCGTGCAAAGTGGCCGGAAATGCCCGGAAGTTACGCCGTTCATCGCGCGTTCATAGGGCCGATGCCGACCGGTCCCTGGCGGCCGCCGCGCGCCAGCGTTTTTTCGCCCAGGTATCCCCGCGCAAGGGGCCCCGATCACTTGAAGTTGCAGTGCAAATCGGAACCGAAAGATGGAACCTAGAGCGGGGTTAAGGGGTTGAAGTAACTGGCATCCAGCAGGCGGAGCTAGCTAGCAGAAAGAGGAGCCATTTCGATGACAGAAATGTTTGCACAGGGCGACCTATTGATCGAGCGGGTTGCGGATGTCGAGCCCTCGGGAACCATTCTGATCGCCGACGCCGGCGGAGCCGTCGTGCTGGCGGAAGGCGAGGCGACGGGTCACCGGCATGCCATCTACGACCAGGTGACGATGTTTCGGGACGATGCCCTGGCGCGCGAGATTCCGGCAGGATTGTACCTAGGTCATCTCAAGGTCACGGAGGGTTCCGCAACGGTCGTGCATGATGAGCATGCACCGTTAACCCTGCTTGAGGGCACGTATCGCGTGCGGCGTCAGCGCGAACTTGAGCCCAAGGATGCGGTACTTGTCGCTGATTGAACTGCCGCGATTATCTGCCTTCCAAAAAGCGGCGCTGGCGTCCTACGGTGAGCGGTGGTCAGCCTTGCGCCGTTCCACCGCACCGGTCGATCGGGACGAGGCAGAAGCTGGTGTCGCAATCGCCTACGAGGCGGCGGGGCTAGCCCCGCCGCAGGCAATCGTCTGGGGCGCCAGCCCGCGCGAAATCGCCAACCTGTGGGTGACGGCGCACGATGCCGGGGGCGAAAACGTAAGGTCCCTGGTGGTCGATCTCGTTCGCCGCAAGGCCGAGGCCGCCGTAGACCGGGCGATTGGCGTGGCCGTACGCACGGCCTTGGCCGAAGAGCCGCGACTGTCGCGGGTGCCGGCATTCTGCACGAGTATCGAGGAAGCAGTCGCCCGCGACTGCGCCAGCATCAAGCCGACGCTGCGCAAACGCCTCACCGCCTTCCTCAGTTTGCGGCGGCGACCGAGCCTGGGATTTCCCGCGGCAAGCTTCGGCTTCCAGGCGACATCCTCCTTGGGGGTGCTCGAGTATTTCCACGACGTTTGCGGCTTGCGCCGGCAGACCTCGCCGCTGAGCGGCCTCTGGCAAGTCGCCAAAAACGCCGCTTGGATTCTGCCGCATGAGCGCATTTGCTGGGTGTCGGAGCGGCCGACCAACATCCGCAGCGATCCCAACGGCAGGCTGCATGCCGCCGATGGCCCGGCGCTGAGTTTCGGCGACGGCTGGTCGGTCCATGCTTGGAAGGGCGTGTTGGTGCCGCCGTGGATCATCGAACGGCCCGAGCGCATCAACGTGCGCAGCATCGCCGCCAATCACGATCCCCAGATCCGGCGCTGCATGATCGATATTCTCACACCGCAACGCTTTATCGCCGAGGGCGGCGCCTATCGGGTATCACAGGACGAAACCGGTATCCTGTGGCGCCAGCGCTGGCGCTGGGAGGCCTGGGCGGCCGTCGAGGTCATCAATGGAACGGCCGAGCCCGACGGCAGCCACAAGCACTACTTCCTGCAGGTGCCGCCCACGGTCAGATCCGCCCGCGAGGCCGTGGCCTGGACCTACGGACTGACCGAACAACGCTACCGTCCCAAACTGCGCACTTAAGTTGCAGGCGCCCCTGCCTGCCCGGCGGGGCCAGCTGTTGCCGGCTTGACGACCTCACAAG
>DASTMQ010000053.1:0-1967 GCA_035714005.1 Hyphomicrobiaceae bacterium | reverse complement strand
GCAGACGGCGACGCTATCTTACCTTTCGACCATCCTCGGCATCGTCAGTCTCAGCCTCGTCGGCGTCTGGCCCAGCCTGCTCCTTCTTTACGGCTTCGTCGTCTTCTTCGGCCTCATGCAGGGCGTGCGCGGCCCCATCATCGTGGCGATGGTGGCCGTGCTGTTCCCGGGCGGCGGCGTCGGCGCCATCTATGGCACCTTATCGTTGGCAATGGGCCTCGGTGCCGCGCTCGGCGCCTGGGCCTCCGGCCTCCTGTTTGGTGTGACCGGGAACTATCTCGCCTCATTCCTGCTGGCGATCGCCAGCGCCGGCGCCGGCCTCCTGTGCTTTTGGGTCGTGCCTAGTCTGCGCCACGAGCGCATTGTGGCGACCGATGCGGCATCGGGGCGACGCTGAGGCAGACCCTGCTCAGTGGGCGAAAAAGACCGGGATCTCGGCGGCGGCCAAAATGTAGCTGGTGGCGCCCCCAAAAATCATCTGCCGCAAGCGGCTGATCGTATAGGCACCCTTGACGAGCAGGTCGGCGCCTTGGGCTGCGGCTTCGGACAGGATCACCTCGCCCTGTCGCTGCGTGCGGCCGGGGATGTTTTTTTCGAGCGCCGTGATGCCGTTGGCCGCCAGGTACCCCAGGGCATCCTTCGAACTGGGTCCCGGCACCACGTTTCCTTCCAGCGTCAGCAACATGACCCGTTTGGCCTTACGCAACAGGGGCATGGCCATAAACATGGCACGGGCAGTCTCGGTGCTGGCGTTCCAGTGGATGACAACGGATTCGGCGAAGGTTTTGCCGGGCGTGGGCGGCGTCATCAACAGGGGTCGGCCGCTGTCGAACAGGCTGGCTTCGAGCGCGGTCATGCGCGCGCCGCGATTGCCGGGACGGCTCAGCACGGTCACATCGTACACGCGCCCGAGGCTACCCAGCGCGCCATCCTCGATGACCGAGCCGCCGCGCCAGCGAAAGCGTGGGGCCTTGCCCTGCTCGGCGGCATGGCGCGCGGCAAAGGCATCGAACGTCTGGCGCACCGTGCGCACAAAATCGGTCTCGTTCCAATCGGCCGGCGGGATGGTGACCGCCACGATTGGATCGGGCGCCACGATCTCGGCGAACGCGGGGCGCAGCGCCACGCCCTCGATGGTGGCATCAAACATTTGCGCGAGTTGCCAGGCCGTTTCGAGCGCCGATGGCATCTGCTCGCTCTGATCCACAGGCAAAAGGATGCTCTTCATGGCGGGATCCAGCTTTGACGGATGTTCTTTGATTTGGCTGGAGCATAGCACAGTTGCTCTCCCAGGGGAGCAGATATCCGCGTCCCGACCAGGAGGCGCGCTGGCGAACGCGGCTCGCAAATTGACGAGGCTTGCGCGGCTCCGAGCCGTCGGGCGGCGCGCCTTGCTTGCGCCGGCTTGCAAGGCCGAGCCCCGCGCAACAGCCGAGCCAAGGGGTGGCGATTGCAGCGCCGGGCCGACCGGATCGCCGCGTCGTCTTGGCCCACGCGTTTGCCGCGCCGGGTCAGCAACAAGGTCGCGGCAGGACGTTTGCCAATGTCGGTTCGCCGGCCCGGTTAGGGTTGGATGCGTCCGGCGGCGCGGCGGCGGCACTGGCGCCCGGGCTTGTCGCCGACCATTGGCACAACGGGCACGGCTTCGCAGGGCTCCTGGCCGGGCTTGGCCACACATAAGCCAGCCATGCGTTAGCCAGCCATGCGTTCCGGGTGCGGGGGCCGCCGCATAGACCACTGGACCGTGGCTGCTGACGCGCAAGGCGGGTTGCGCTGGGGTCTTGCTCGAGCGCGCAGGCGGCCACCAGGCCCGCCAGAACGCTCGCGCCCGCACGCAGGAGGCGCCCCAACCCACACGTTCGCGGCGCCGAGCTCTTATCGCCGCAGACCGCAAAGCCCGCGGCGGACGCGCACGGCAAGGGCCGAACCCTCTCCATCCCCCGGCTTTATCCCCAGCCTTTTTCTCG
>DASTMQ010000052.1:0-18758 GCA_035714005.1 Hyphomicrobiaceae bacterium | reverse complement strand
CTCGGCGAGCTCGGCCTGCACGTTCGCCGGCTGATCGGGGGCGAGCACGGCGAACACCTGCGGCAGCGACAAGCCGACGATGCCCAAAATCTCGGCGCGGGCCGGTACCGGCAAGGCCATGGCGGTGAAGGCATGCGCCATGGCCGCGCAAATTTTGTGCTGGCTGTCGACCAGCGTGCCGTCGCAATCGAAAATGACGAGCTTCATGGGCGACTTCAGGCGGCCTCGTCCGTCACGGGCGACGTCACGACCAGAAAGACGAGATCGATCAGGCCGGAATTTTGGATGGCGTGGGCGACCCCCGGCGGCAGATAGATCACGTCGTGCTTGCGCACAACGTGCTTTTTGCCGTCGATATCCATCAAGCCTTCACCCTCGAGCACGTGATAGATCTGCTCCTGCACCTTGTGGGCATGAAGCTCAACATAGGCCATCGGCTGGTACATCGAAATGCGGTAGTCAAGATGCCGCGAGCCGGCCGTTTGCGGCATCACCAGCGGCTTGGAGAGCGCACCGCCGAAATGATTGGGGAACTGCTGCCACGGCACCTCGGCGATGTTGCGGATCAGGACGCTAGGGTTGGCTGGGGCCATGAGGCTCGATGCTCCACTGGGCGGCACGGGGCCGCCAGCCACCCAATCGGGGGGCTCGTGGGCGGACCATGCGCGAGCCCGATGCCAGCGTCAACGTGCGCGGCCCAAGGGCGCGGTGTGCGGCCCAAAGGGCGCGGCGGTGCCCGCGGCCCCGCGCCGCGGAGCCGGTGCCTGGCTATGCCGCGCTAAGTTAGCCGCGGCGTCCTGATCAACCGGGCGATTGATCGCCGGGTAGCCAGCGTTGTCCAAAGGCCGGCTCGCGGTGGGGCGTCGGGGGCAGCTGCCAGGTGCCCGTCGCCGGCGGGCGCACCTCGGCATCGACGTGGACGTCCAATAGGAAGGGCTTATTGGCCTTGATGGCATGCTCGAGCGCGCCCTTGAAGTCCTGCGAGCGGGTGATCGTGGCTGCCGCAACGCCACTGGCCCTAGCCCAGGCCGCGAAGTCCGGGTTGTAGGGCGTGTTGTTGGGCCCCTGGCGGAACATGGTGCCGAGCTCACGGCCAGCGAACATGCCAAGCTGGATATCGCGGATCGACGCCCAGCCGAAGTTGTTCCAGATCACCCACACCACGGCAATGTCGTGCTCCACCGCCGTCAACAGCACGTGCGGGACCATGGTGAAGGAGCCGTCGCCGACGATGGCAACGCAAGGCCGCTCCGGCGCCGCCAGCTTGGCGCCCAACACACCGGCCGCGCCGAAGCCCATACCGGAGAAGCCCCAGGAATTGAGCATGCTCTGGGGGCGCCGCGCCTTCCAGAACTGCATGAACCAGTTGTGATTGACGCCCACGTCGCAGGCGAGCACCGCCTCGGCCGGCAGCACCGCCTGGCAGTCCGCCACCACGCGCTCGGGCCGGATCGGCGTGGCGTGCAGCTCGAAGTTCGGCCGCGTGTGCGCTTCCCACGCCGCCGTCCAGTCCTTGATCTCGGCATGCCAGGCCTTGAGCGCCTCGCCGGAGCGGGCCGGACGCCGGGGCAGCTCGGCCAAGACTTGGCGCAGGAACGTGCGCGCGTCGGCGAGAATGCCGAGGTCGGGTGGATAATTGCGCCCGAGTTCCTCCCAGTCGACGTCGACCTGGATCAGCTTGGCGTGTGGAAAGTTCCAGGAGTAGCCAGGCAGCCACGAGGACGCCGAGCGGTCATCAAAGCGCGCGCCGATGGCCAGCACCAGATCGGCGCGGCGACCGGCCTCATTGGCGGGATAGGCGCCATTGCGACCGATGAAGCCCAGCGACAAGGGTTGCGTCATATCGAAGGCGCCCATGCCGTTGGGCGAAGAGATCACGGGCAGCCGCAGGCCATCGACGAGAGCCGTCAGCTCCTCGCTCGCTTGCGACAGCGTGACGCCGTGGCCGATGAACAGCACCGGGCGCTTGGCGGCCAGCAGCATGTCAACCGCGGCCGCAATCTGTTCGGGCGCGGCGCCGCTGCGCTGGCTGCCATGCACGGGTGCCGCCGGCGGCACCTCGACCTCGTCGTCTTCCTGAAACAGATTGAAGGGCACATCGAGGTTGACCGGCCCCGGTCGTCCCGCCAGCATCGCCGTCATCGCCTGCCGCAAGGCCAGCGGCAACATATCGACGCGGGTGGGCTGAAAGCTCTTTTTCACGACGGGTCGGATGATGTTGGGAAAATCCGCCTGAAAGTGCCGGTTGATCTCCTGAAACGGGCTGCGATTGAACTGCTGGGTGGGAACGTTGGCGGTAATCGCCAGCAGCGCCGAGGAATCCGACAGCGCCACCTGCAACGGCATGACGATATTGCACGAACCGGGACCGCACGAAGTCAGCGTCGCCACCGGTTCGTGGCGCACGCGAAAGTAGGCGTCGGCCATGTGGGCCGCCACCTGTTCGTGCCGGGGCGACACCAGTTTGATGTCTCCGCGCGCCTGATAAAGCGCATCGAGCATGCCCACGTTGCCGTGCCCGCAAATGCCGAACACGTAGGGGATCTTGTTCTTGATCAGATACTCGGCGATGAGCTCGCCACCCTTCATGCGCGCCATGCCCGATGCTCCGCGATGCTGAGGAAACGTTGCGCGCCGGTGCCGCCAGCCAGCGCCGGCCAATCATAGGTTGAATGCGCGGTCGGGCAACGCAGAAAGGCGCCCGCGACCACAGCGGCGAGCCGCGGTGGCGCGCCGAGCCGGGCTCGACCGCTATTGGCCCGGCGCCGGCTTTGCCTTGGCCGGCGAGCGGGGCGTTATCGGCGGGCCGACCGGGAAATCCACGTAAGCCGCGTCGACGAACGGCTCTTTGCGCAAATCTTGAATGACCTTAGGGGTAAGCGCGGCGCCGAGGCTCTTGGCCGGCCGGCTCGGCGCCAGGCGCGGGGCCAGGCGAACAAGATCAAGACCCCTGTTGAATTTGACGATCCGCAGTTTGTATTTGCCGCGCAGCGTGGCGATCGCCGCCGTGCGCTCCGCCTTGCTGAGGCCGGCTTTGAACTGCACGGCATAGTTCATGCCCGCCAGGGCCCGCAAGCCCGCCCGCGCCGAGACGGCGCGGCGTTTGCCGGCGGGCGTGCCCAGCGCCAAGCCAACGGCATGGCGCCGTCGCTTGCCCGGTCGCGGCCGGCTCACCTGCCAGCCCGGACAGACAAGCAAATGTGCCGCCTCCGCGCGCTGGGGCGCGGGGCGCGCTTTGGGGTGGGCGCCCCGGCGCGGTCGTTCGCTATCGGCCCGGGAGGAGGCGGTGAGCGCAGGGCTCACCAGGAATGCCACCGCGACCGCCAACACCAATGCACGCACTCGACCGCCTCCCGTTTCTCTCTCCAGCCGCGAGCCCCGGGCGCACTTTAACAGATTGCGCTAGCCGGGCGACAGCGGGCTCGAGCCGCCCCTGCCAGGCGGGCCGGCGTCCCGGGGGCAAATGCAAAAGCGCTTAATAGCCTTCCTTAAGCAGGGGAAAGGCCGCGTCCAGCCAGGGCCGGCCCAGAGGTGCGATCGGCTCCAGGTAGGAGCTGTCGAGCTCGGCGAACGAGCGCACGCCAACGAGACCCAGGCAGCGCGTTGCCTCGTCTTGCAGCAGCTCGAGCATGCGCACCATGCCGTCGACGCCGCCGGCTGCCGCCGCCAGACCCTGGAGGCGGCCGATGCCGACGGCGTTGGCGCCGAGCGCCATGGCCTTGACGATATCGCTGCCGCGCATAAAGCCGCCATCGACAATGACGACGGCGCGGCCGGCCACCGCCTCGACGACCTCCGGCAGCACGGCGAGCCCGCCCTTGCCGTGGTCGAGCTGGCGGCCGCCGTGGTTGGAGACGTAAATGCCTTCGACGCCATGCTCGACAGCAATCAGGGCATCGGCCGCGGTGGCGATGCCTTTCAGGATGATGGGGATCTTGAATTTGCTTTTGATGCGGTCGACGTCGCTCCAGGCAAAGCGGGCCTGATATTCCTCCGAGGTGGTGCGCCGGCGCGCGGTGGTCAGATAGCGCTTGGCGATGTCGCGCTCGCGCCGGCCGTAGTAATCGAGATCGACGGTGAGGCAAAGCGCGAGGTAGCGCTCGGCAATCGCCCGCGCGACGTAGTCATCCACCCAGGCCGCATCACCGCGCACGTAGAGCTGGAACAGCTTGGGATGCGGGTTGGATTGGGCGACGGCCTCGAGCCCCGGTGCACACGCCGAGCTCAGCATGTGCAGCGCACCGAAGCGGGCGGCCGCCAGCGAGGGCGCGATGCCGCCATCCTTGACCATATCCTGCAGGGAGCCGATCGGCGCCAAAATCACGGGCAGGCGCAACTCTTGCCCGAACAGCGTGGTGCGCGTGTTGACTTTCTCGACGTTGCGCAGCACGCGCGGCCGGAACGCGAGGGCGTCGATGGCCAGCCGATTGCGTTCAAGCGTGGTCTCGGTTTCCGCGCCGCCCATCAAATAGTCCCAGGTTTCCTTGCTTAGGTTGCGTTTGGCCGGTGCCACGAACTCATGCAGGGTTTCGAAGTTCGCCCGCTCGGATGCCTGGTCGTGCATTCTCGCCGCCGTCCCCTCTGCCGCGACCGGCCCCCACAATGCGCAAGCCGCCACGCGCTTCACTCCACGTGTCGGGCCAACATAGCCAATCGCTCGTGCACACGCGACGCACAATTGAGCTTTGCTCTGCACGGCTTCATGCCGCAGGCGTCCGCCGGCGCCGAACGGACACGATCGACCAGCCGCAGCTCGGCGTCCTCGCCGGCGCCGCTGTTGACCGTCATGCGCGTGGGGCCACCGCCGCCAACGCCAGCCCCAACCTGCCCGGGGCAGGGGCCTCCCAGGTGAGGGCCTATAGTGCCGGCAAGCCGCAGGCGTTTGCTGCTACCGCGGTGGCGGGCTAGCCGCGGGAGACGGCGCGCTTTTCGCGCTGGGAGCTCGATCGGCGCACCGCGCCGGTGCGCAAGATCTCCGCGCAGGCGTCGAGTTCGCCCGCTATTTTTTGCAGCGTGCGCACCTGCAGGGGCGACAGCATCAGCGGTTTGGCGGCCGCCCCCCCGTCCGCCGACGCGGGCGCACCCGCGCGCGCCGCCATGGCGCCGGCCAGCTTTACCTGCTCGATGCCTTGCTCGCGCAGGATCCTCTGCACGCCCTTGATGGTGTAGCCGGCGTTTTGCAAAAGATCACGAATCCCGCGCAACAGCTCAACGTCGGCCGGACGGTAAAGACGCCGCCCGCCACCACGTTTCATGGGCCGCACTTGCGGAAACTTCTGCTCCCAGAACCGCAGCACGTGCTTCTTGACCGCGAGCTCCTTGGAGACCTCACCAATATTCCGAAACGCCTCGGTTGCCTTCGGCACGATCAGCCCCCGCTGAAACTGCAATGGACAACGTATTCGGCGGCTCTGCGCCGCAACTTATTCAGCGGCTCTGCGCCGCAGCAATCCGGAGTTAATGCGATCCTTCATGATATTGCTCGGGCGGAAAACGAGAACGCGCCGCGGCGTGATCGGCACCTCCTCCCCGGTCTTCGGGTTGCGCCCGACGCGCTGACCCTTCTGACGGATGCCGAACGAGCCGAACGAGGAGAGCTTGACGGCATCGCCGGCCGCCAGCGTGCTCGAAATCTCCTTCAAAATAAGTTCGACGAGCTCCTGGGATTCGTTGCGCGGCAGGCCCACCCTCTGCACCACCGCCTCAGCGAGATCCGCTCGCGTGAGTGTCTTGCCACCCATGAAAAACGCCCCTCCCCAACACTTTACCCACGGCTCGATGCTAGCCGCGGCGAATTTAGGGGTCAACATCAACAGGCTGAAATTGCACATATAAATGAGGATGGTGTGGCTTTTACCACCGCACCAGGGCGGCCCCCCAGGTAAATCCCCCGCCCATCGCCTCCATCAGCACCAGGCGACGCTCCTTAAGGAGATGGTCCTCAAACGCCTGATTGAGCGCCAGCGGAATGGACGCCGCCGACGTATTGCCGTGCTTGGCAAGGGTAATTACCACTTTCTCGGCCGGAATTTCGAGCCGCTTGGCGATGCCGTCGAGAATGCGTCGGTTGGCTTGGTGCGGCACGTAAAGATCGACCTCATCGGGCGCGTATCCGGCGGTGACCAGCGTCTCTTCCATGATGCCCGAGATCTTCTGCACGGCGTGGCGGAACACTTCGCGGCCGTTCATGCGCAAGTGGCCCGTGGTCTTGGTCGAGCCCGGCCCACCGTCGACGTACAACAGGTCTTCAAAGCGCCCATCGGAACGGATGCGGGTGGCAAGAATGCCCCGGTCGTCGCGATTGCCTAGCTGGGTCTGCGCCTCCAGCACCACCGCGCCGGCCCCATCGCCGAACAGGACGCAGGTGCCGCGATCCTTCCAGTCCAAAATGCGCGAGAAGACCTCGGTGCCGACGACGATGGCGCGCTTGAATTGTCCCGTGCGCAGAAAGTTGTCGGCGACGGCCAAGGCATAGATGAAGCCCGAGCAGACGGCCTGCACATCGAAGGCCGCGCCCTTGGTGACGCCAAGGCCCGCTTGTATGCGCACCGCCGTCGCCGGAAAGGTGCGATCCGGCGTGGCGGTGGCGCAGACGATCAGGTCGACGTCGACCGGATCGACGCCAGCGCGCACCAGTGCCTGGCGCGCCGCGGCAATTCCCAGGTCCGAGGTGACCTCGTCATCGGCCGCAATATGCCGCTGCTCGATGCCGGTGCGCTCGCGAATCCAGCTGTCGCTCGTGTCGACCATGTGCGAGAGGTCGTGATTGCTCAGTACTTTTTTCGGCAGATAGGCGCCGACGCCGCGGATCACGGCTCGAATAAAGGCCACGTCTCACCTCGTCCACGTCTCATTCCGGCGGCAACGGACCACCGGGGGTCATACCTCCGCACCACCAAGCCTCAGACGAACTTCATGAAGTCTTACGGGCCGCCTCGACCTCGTGCAGGTTGCCGTGGAAGGCATCCAGATCAGCGGCCAAACGTTCGAGGACGTTGCTTTCCACCATCTGATAGCCGACGTTGATGGCGCTGGCATAGCCGAACACATCGGTGCCACCATGGCTCTTGATGGCGATGCCGTTGAGCCCCAAGAACGGGCCGCCATTGAGACGCCCGGGATCCATGCGGTCCTTGAGTGCACGCAGGCCACGCGCGGCGAACACGGCGCCGATCCGCGCGCTCCACGAACTTCTCAGCGCCTCGCGTACGTAGGCCGCCATCTGCCGCGCCGTGCCCTCCGCGGTCTTGAGCGCCATATTGCCCGCGAAGCCCTCCACGACCACCACATCGGCCACGCGCTGCCCGATCTGGTCGCCCTCGACGAAACCGCGATAGTCGATTTGCAAGTCGGTCTGCTTCAGCCAGGCGTGCGCCTGGCGCACCTCCTCGATGCCCTTGATCTCCTCGACGCCGATGTTGAGAAGCCCGACGCTCGGACGCTCGACGTGAAACAGGGCCCGCGCCATTGCCGCACCCATCAGGGCGTAGTCGGCGAGCTGGCGCGCGTCGGCGCCGATATTGGCGCCCAGATCCAAGACAATGCACGGCGTGCTGATGGTCGGCCACTGCCCGGCGATGGCCGGGCGCTCGATCCCCGGCATGGTCCTGAGGCACAGCTTTGCCATCGCCATCAAGGCGCCGGTGTTGCCGGCCGAAACCATGCAGTCGGCCTCGCCCTTCTGCACCGCCTCGAGCGCCAGCCACATGCTCGAGCCACGCCCGCGACGCACGGCCTGGCTGGGCTTGTCCTGCATCTCCACGGCAATGTCGGTGTGCACGATGGAGGCGCGGGCGGCGAGCTCAGGGTGGGCCGCGAGCTCGGCCTCGATGCGCGGGCGCGCGCCAAAAAATTGAAAGCGCAGGTCCGGTTGGCGCGCAAGCGCCAGGGCCGCACCCGGCACCACGATGCCCGGACCGCCATCCCCACCCATCGCATCGAGCGATATCGTGCGCGGCCTTGTCATGACCCGTTCTTGTCTACCTTGATTGACGTGGCTCCAGTGCCGGGCCAGCAGGGTCTCAGCAAATTGATCAACTCGAGGCCGCCAAACCGCCCGACCATAGCCGGTTGCCGCGGCGAAACAATACATTTTCGCAGGCTTGACAGGGTTGGGAAAGCCACCCCAGGCGGGCGCTCACCGCTTGGCCTTGAGATTTGCCAATACGGCAAAGGGACTGTCCGGCTTGTCCCCCTGTGGCGTCGACAGTGGACCCTCATACACGACACCCGGCAGGCGCGGAAACGGATCGATGGCGGCGGCAAGGCTTTCAAACACGATGCGACCGACGTCTATGCTGCCGCCTACGATCGGCTCCGGATCCGGCTCGCCGTTGAGCGCCACCTGCCCCTTGGCGGGTTCGGGCATGGTCTCGGGGGGCCAGTAGGTCGCCGCGTAGGTCTCGGCGATCTCGCTGCTGACGGGCTCAAGGGTGACGACGCAGGTCTGCTCGACAACAGCCTCGAGCTCGCCCACAAGCTTGTAGCGACCAAGGCTCAAGGGGGTGATCTGATAGCGCGCCTCAAGCCGCCGCACAGCGATGAGCTCGAGGGCGGCGGCGACGGCCACGCGCTCCTCAGGATCGGCCGAGCGCTCGACGCCGAGGCCCGTCGCCGGTATGTCCTCGACCAGTTGGTCCCAGTTGAGCTCGCCTGCCATGCCGTCTCGTCTTCTGTTGGCCGCTTGATTTGCTCTTTAGCCTGCGCTTTCGCCCCGCCGGCCGGCGTTTTGCACAATGGGCCAGCCCAGTCGTCCCGCCAAGAGTTGGCGACCAGACTGGGCAGCGATGTCATCCGCCGCCTCCAGCATGTAGTGTGCGATCTGCCCCGCGTCCAATGCGTCCGCCGCAAGGTAGGCCAGTTGCGCCTCGAGCGCCCGCTGCAAAAGCGCCGGCTGGCGCGTCGCCAGCGCTGCGCGATAGGCCCCGTGCCGGTCGAACAGGGCGGCGGCGGCGCGCTTGATCTCCCGCGGCACGGCGAGGTCGCCAAAGGTCATCTCGCGCATGTTGGCGTCCATGTCGGCGATGAAGGCTTCGCTCAAGGCCCGCGCCAGCGTGGCACCCTCCGCTCCCTCGTGGCTCAGCCGATCGAGCAGCAAGGACACGTGCACCAAGAGCAGCTCGAATCGGCCCTCAACCGTATCCGGCACGCCCCAGGCCGTATAGAAGGTGGGCAAGCGCGCCTGCGTCACAATCGAGCCATAAAGCTCGCGTGCATTTCTGCGCCGGTCCGATCGTCTCGATAGCCAGGCAAACATGGCAATAGGCGTGCTCCGGGCGAGTGTTTGCGACCGCCGCAGACAAGCGCCCAAGGGTCTGCCAGCGTTGCAAATAAAAGGTTCCTGCGTTAGGCCACGGCTTGGGCTCTGCAGTCGATTCTCACGAGGGAATGCTCAACCATGCGCTCCGGCCGCCGCGGGCAGCAAGAACGGGCCGACGCTGTCGGCCCGAGGGGGACGGTGCATAGGCCTTGGCTGCGCCCGACCGCGCTCGGCCTCCTGATCGCGCTCGGCCTGAGCGCCTGCGCCGAGACGGTGACCAAACGCGGCCATCAGTTCCACGACAATGATCTCAAGCAGATCCAGGCGGGCATGAGCCAGGAGCAGGTGAAGACGTCGCTCGGCACGCCCACCACCACGGCCACGGTCGGCAGCGGATCGGCCTACTATTATATTTCCAGCGTCGAGGGGCAGACATCGTTCTTTGCGCCCACCGTCAAGGATCGCCAGGTCGTCGCCATCTATTTCACCTCCCTCGGCTCGGTGGAAAAAGTTGCCCAGTACGGCCTGAAGGACGGCAAGGTCTTCGACTACGTCAAGCGGGAAACGCCAAGCCACGCCCGCGACGAGAGCATCCTCAAGGCCCTGTTCCGCAATCTCGGCACCAAGCAGCTCGGGCTCGATTGAGGCCCCAGCCTCAGTGCGCCAGCACGGCCAACAGCAGCAGCGCCACGATGTTGGTGATCTTGATCATCGGATTGACCGCCGGGCCGGCCGTATCCTTATAGGGGTCACCCACCGTGTCTCCGGTTACCGCCGCCTTGTGGGCTTCCGATCCCTTGCCGCCGAAATGCCCATCCTCGATGTACTTTTTGGCGTTGTCCCAGGCGCCGCCGCCCGCGGTCATGGAGATGGCGACGAACAGGCCGTTGACGATGACGCCGAGCAGCATGGCGCCGAGCGCGGCGAAGGCATTGCCGGTTCCGCCGATCCATTTCACCACATAAAAGCAGGCGATCGGCGAAAGCACCGGCAGCAGCGAGGGAACGATCATTTCCTTGATAGCCGCGCGCGTCAGCATGTCGACGGCACGGGCATAGTCGGGCTTGTCCTTGCCCTGCATGATCCCGGGCTTTTCCCGGAACTGGCGGCGCACCTCTTCCACCACCGCCCCACCGGCGCGGCCGACGGCGGTCATGGCGATACCGCCGAACAGGTACGGCAATAGCCCGCCGAGGAATAGTCCCACCACCACGTAGGGGTTGCTGAGCGAGAACAGGTTGTCGACGTTCAAGCCGAAGAAAATCGAGCCCGGCTTGGCCTGGGAGATGAAGAACTTGAGATCCTCGTTGTAGGCCGCAAACAGCACCAGCGCGCCGAGCCCGGCCGAGCCGATGGCGTAACCCTTGGTCACCGCCTTGGTGGTATTACCGACGGCATCGAGCGCGTCGGTGGTTTTGCGGATCTCCTTGGGCAAACCCGACATTTCCGCAATGCCACCGGCATTGTCGGTGACCGGACCGAAGGCGTCGAGCGCCACCACCACGCCGGCGACCGAGAGCATGCTGGTGACGGCAATGGCGATGCCGAACAGGCCCGCAACGTTGTAGGAAACAATGATGCCGGCCACGATGATCAGCGCCGGCAGCGCCGTGGCCTCGAGCGAGACGGCAAGTCCCTGGATCACGTTGGTGCCGTGCCCGGTCTTGGAGGCTTCCGCAATGCTGCGCACGGGCCGGTAGTTGGTGCCCGTGTAGTATTCGGTGACAACGATGATCAGGGCCGTGACGATCAATCCCACCAGCGCACACCAGTAAAGATCCATGCCCGTGAAGCTGGCGCCGCGGGTCGAGAAGACGGTACCGAGGCCCAATAGCCAGTCGGTGACGGGCCACAGCGCGAACACCGAGATCACGCCGGTGGCGATGAAGCCCTTATAAAGGGCGCCCATGATCGACTGGTTGGCGCCGAGGCGAACGAAGAAGGTGCCGATGATGGAGGCGACCACACCCACCGCGCAGACGGTGAGCGGATAAAGCATCAAGTTGTAGACCACCGGCTGGCCGCTGAAATAGATGGCGGCCAGCACCATGGTGGCGACCACGGTGACCGCATAGGTCTCAAACAGATCCGCCGCCATGCCGGCGCAGTCGCCGACGTTGTCGCCAACGTTGTCGGCGATGGTCGCGGGGTTGCGCGGATCATCCTCGGGGATGCCGGCCTCCACCTTGCCGACGAGATCGCCGCCGACGTCGGCACCCTTGGTGAAAATGCCGCCGCCCAGACGGGCAAAAATGGAAATCAGCGAGGCGCCAAAGCCGAGCGCGACCATGGAATCGACGACCGTGCGGCTGGTGGCGGCATAGCCGAGGCCGGCCGTCAGGATCGAAAAGTAAATGGCAACGCCCAGGAGCGCCAGACCGGCCACCAGCAGGCCGGTCACGGCGCCGGCGCGGAAGGCCATGGAGAGCCCGTCGGCCAGCGACTGCGTTGAGGCCTGCGCCGTGCGCACGTTGGCGCGCACCGACACCAGCATGCCGGCAAATCCGGCCGCCCCCGACAGCACGGCCCCGATCAGGAAACCGACGGCCACCAGCCAACCCAACAGCCCGCCGACGATCAGGAAGATCACGGCGCCGGCGACGGCAATCGTCGTGTATTGCCGGGCGAGATAGGCCTGCGCACCCTCCTGAATGGCGCCGGCGATCTCCTGCATGCGGGCGCTACCGGGGCTCGCAGCCAACAGGGCGCGCACCGTATAGGCGCCGTAAACGAGCGAGAGCAATCCGCACAGGATGATTGCCCACATGACCATCGGCATGGCGGAATTTCCCTTCTTAAGACGGCTGGACCGTTGCGGAGGCCACGAAGTCTTGCGCCCACAAACGACGGAGCCGGCCCAGGCCGCGCGGCATTAAACCGCGGCCAACGCCGGCGAATGATTCGCGGCCGGACCATGCCAAAAGTCCAAGGGCCTTGCAACACGGCGCGGCACTTTGCGCCGGCCCCGCGCACGCTCCGGCCCCGGGCGCGGGCCCCGCGCGGCGCCGACCCGGTGTCAAGGCCCGAGCGCTTGCGCTTGATTTTCAGGGGGATTTTGCGGCAGAGGACGCCCACACATTGCAGCTGCGCGTCTTGCCACCTCGCGCCCAGCGCACCCGCGCACTAGGTATGAGCACGAACCACTTGGATCAAAGAGCCGCAGCCGATGCATGCTCCGCAGCCTGGCCTCATCTACCCCCGGGATGTGCCTCCCACGCCGGGCACCGTGACCGCGATCGCGCCAGGCGTCTTGTGGTTGCGCCTCGCCCTTCCCTTTCTGCTCGATCACGTGAACATCTACCTGGTCGAGGATGGGGATGGTTGGACCCTGATCGACACCGGCCTCGGCGACGCCGCCACCGAGCGCGCCTGGCGGCAGCTGCTGGCGGGAGCCCTGCGGGCGCACCCCATCACCCGCATCATCGTCACGCATTTCCATCCCGACCACGTCGGCTCCGCCGGCTGGCTGCTCAAGCGCTTCGATGTGCCCCTTTATATGAGTGCCACCGAATATTTGCTCAGCCTCAATATGCACCTCGATCCGGGAGCGCTCGAGGCCGAGCATTACCGCAACTTTTATCGCAACCACGGTCTCGACGCGGCCACCACCCAGAACGTCGTCACCAAGGGGCACGAATACCTGCGCATCGTCTCCGGTTTGCCCAAGACCTACCGCCGGCTGATCGCCGGTGACGTGTTGCGCCTCGGTGGTCGCGATTTCGAAGTTTTAACCGGGGGCGGACATTCGCCCGAGCAGGTCATGCTGCTCTGTCGCGACGACAAGCTCTTTTTCGCCGCCGACCAGGTCCTGGCCAAGATCACGCCCAATGTCAGCGTGTCCGCGGTCGACCCGGCGGGCGACCCGCTCGGCATCTATTTGCGCTCGCTCGGCGCCCTGAAAGAAACCGTGCCGAACGACGTTCTGGTGCTGCCCGGCCATCAGCTGCCGTTCACCGGGCTTGGCGCGCGTGCCAGCCAGCTCGAGCGCCATCACCTGTTGCGCTGCGAGGCCATCGCCCGGGCCTGTCGGACGGCGCCGCGTTCGGCCGCCGAGCTCATTCCCCATATTTTCGAGCGCGCGCTCGATGCCCACCAAATGGGCTTTGCCTTCTCCGAGGTCCTGGCCCACGTCAACTATATGTTGCGCCGGGGCGAGTTGCAGGCCGTGACCGGCGCCGATCGCGTGGAGCGCGTGCGCGCTTAAGGTGGACGCCGCGCTCGAGCCGCCAGCTGGCTCAGGCGCGGGCCCGGCTGCTGGCGACCACGGCCAGGCTCCTTGCATGCCGGCGCGGCAACCCCACGGCAAACGCGCCTGTTCGAGCGCGGTCGTCTGCTCTATCTTGCCGGCCGGGGGGCTGGCCCATCTCTGCTCGGATCGTTCTGGCGTTGGGCTGACGTCGATGGCTGATTGAGGGCTTGGCGGCATGGGCGCGCGCGCCGTGAGCGAGGGGCAATCCGAACCGGCAAAACCCAGCCCCGCCGCCGCCGCGGGCGCCGAACCGCTCCTCGCCCTTGACAACATCTCCAAGCGCTTCCCGGGCGTGCTCGCCAACGATTCTGTCAGCTTCAGCGTGGGCCAGCGCGAGATCCACGCGCTGCTCGGCGAAAACGGGGCCGGCAAATCCACGCTGGTCAAACTGATCTATGGGCTGATGCGCCCGGACACCGGCCACATGACCCTGGCGGCTGCCCCTTTCGCCCCCTTGAGCCCCGCCGATGCCCGCGCCCACGGGGTTGGGCTGGTGTTTCAGCATTTTTCTTTGTTCGAGGCCCTGACGGTGGCCGAAAACATCGCACTCGGCATCAGCCGCCAGCGCGCCGATCGCGCGCTCAAGGCGCGCATCGCCGCGACCTCTGCCGCCTACGGCCTCGAGCTCGACCCGGATCGCCAGGTCGGCACCCTGTCCGTGGGCGAACGCCAACGCGTCGAAATCGTGCGCTGCCTGCTGCAGGCTCCGCGCCTTATCATCATGGACGAGCCGACCTCCGTGTTGACACCGCAGGAGGTCGAGGCCCTGTTTCAAACGCTGCGCCGGCTCGTGGCGGAGGGGCGTTCGATCCTCTACATTTCCCACAAGCTGGAGGAAATCCGCGCCCTGTGCAGCCAGGCCACCATCCTGCGCGCCGGCCGGGTGGTGGCGAGCTGCGACCCGCGCCAGGAAGATGCCCAAAGCATCGCGGCCATGATGCTTGCTGGCAGGGTACCCTCCGTCCGGCGCGGCGAGCACCCTGCCGTCGGTCCGCTGCGCTTAAAGGTCGACGCCCTCAGTCTCGCCAAGACGGAGCAGTTTGGCGTCGATCTTGCCGACCTCGCCATCGAGGTCAGAGGCGGAGAGATCGTGGGCATTGCCGGGGTCGCCGGCAATGGCCAGGCGGAGCTGATGGACGCGCTCACCGGCGAGCGGCTTGCCGCGACCGACGCCAGCATCGAGATCGACGGCGCAAGCGTCGGGCGCAAGTCTCCTCGTGCCCGGCGCGCCTTGGGACTGTTGAGCGTGCGCGAGGAGCGGCTGGGACACGCCTCGGTGCCGGCCATGACGTTGTGGGAAAACGGCGCCTTGACCGCCGAGGCGCGCGGGCACTTGAGCCGTCGCGGTTTCCTCGACAAGGCCCGCGCCCGCAAATTTGCCGCGCGCATCCTCGCCGATTTTGCCGTGCGCAGCTCCAGCGTGGAAAGCGCCGCCCAGCGGTTGTCCGGAGGCAACCTGCAAAAATTCCTGGTCGGACGCGAGATCCTACAAGCCCCGGCCGTGCTGGTGGTGGCGCAGCCGACCTGGGGCGTCGACGTCGGGGCCGCCGCCACCATTCATGGGCAGCTGCTGGCGCTGGCGCGCGCAGGCACGGCCATCCTGATCATCTCGCAGGACCTCGACGAGCTTTTTGCCGTTGCCGATCGGATCGCCGTGATCGCCAACGGCCGCCTGTCGCGGGCGCAACCGGTCAACCTCATCACCGCCGCCGGTTTGGGCCTCAGCATGGGCGGGCACGCGCACGCCCGCCGGGAGCCGGCCCATGCTTAGGCTCGAGCCGCGCCTGGAGCCCTCGCGAGCCATGTTCTACCTCGCCCCCGTCATTGCCGTCGCCCTGGCGCTGGCGGCCGGCATGGCGCTGTTCGGCGCCCTTGGCAAATCGCCGCTCGAGGCCATGCGCCTGATCTTCTTGGAGCCCTTGAGCTCGCTCCGCGGTATTTCGGAAATCCTGGTCAAGGCGACACCCCTAATCCTGATCGCCGTCGGGCTCGCCATCGGCTTTCGCGCCGGCGTCTGGAATATTGGCGCCGAGGGCCAGTTCACCATCGGAGCGCTGACGGGCGGCTCGGTGGCGCTGGCAGTCTATCCGGCAAGCGGCTGGTGGTTGCTGCCCGCCATGGCCCTCGCGGGCATCGCCGGCGGCATGGGATGGGCGGCGATCGTTGCCGTCCTGCGCACGCGCTGCAACACCAACGAGATCCTGGTCAGCCTGATGCTCAGCTACGTCGCCGTGCTGCTCTTGAGCGCGCTGACGCACGGGCCGCTGCGCGATCCCGACGGCCTGAACTTCCCCGAGAGCCGCCTGTTCCAGACCGCCATGCCCCTGATCATCCCGGGCACGCGCGCACACGCGGGCTTCCTCGTCGCCCTGGTCGCGGTCGGCTTCGCCGCAGTTTTACTGGAGCGCCATGTGCTTGGTCTCAAGATCAAAGTGCTCGGGCAAGCGCCGCGGGCGGCGGCTTTTGCCGGCTACTCCGAGCCGCGCCTCGTCTGGTTTACCTTGCTGCTGTCGGGCGGCGCTGCCGGACTGGCCGGACTGTTCGAGGCCGCCGGCCCCGTTGGCCAACTCGTGCCCCAGTTGCCGGCGGGCTATGGATTTGCCGCCATCGTCGTCGCCTTTCTCGGACGGCTCAATCCCCTTGGCATTTTGCTTGCCGGCTTGCTGCTGGCGTTGACCACGATTGGCGGCGAGATGGCGCAGATCAGCATGAGCCTGCCCAGCGCCACCATCTCCACCTTCCAAGGCATGTTCTTGTTCTTCATGCTGGCAGCCGACGTGCTGGTGAACTATCGACCGCGCTGGCAAGCCGGGCGAACGCTCGCCGAATTGCGAACGACGCCAGCCAAGGCGCCGGCCAAGGGAGCGCCATAGGCGGATCAGGTTGGATCTTCTGAGCAACATCCTCATCAGCGTCATGATCGCCGCCACGCCGCTGGTGCTGGCGGCGACCGGCGAACTCGTGGCCGAGCGTGCCGGCGTCCTCAACCTGGGCGTGGAAGGCATGATGGTGGTCGGCGCGCTTGCCGCCTTCGCCGCCCTGATCAAGACCGGCAGCCTGGTCGTGGCGGTTCTTGGCGCCACCTGCGCGGGGGCCACCATGGCGGCGCTGTTTGGCCTCATCACCTTGAGCCTGCGCGCCAATCAGGTCGCCGCCGGCCTGGCGCTCAGCATGTTTGGCCTCGGCCTTTCCGCCCTGTGGGGCCAGGGCTACAGCGGCCTGTCGGCGCCACCCTTTCCGCGCCTTGAGATTGCCCCCTTGAGCGATCTGCCGTGGCTCGGCAAACCGCTGTTCCACCAAGATGCCCTGCTCTATCTGTCGCTGGCGCTGGTGGCGGCGGTGGCCTTCGTCATGGAGAGAACCCGCCTCGGCCTCATCCTGCGCGCCATCGGCGAGAACCACGATGCCGCACATGCCATCGGCCATCCGGTGATTGCCTACCGCTACGGCGCCACCCTGTTCGGCGGTGCGCTGGCCGGTCTCGGCGGCGCCTACCTGTCGCTCGTACAGACGCCGCTTTGGGCCGAGCGCATGACGGCCGGACGCGGTTGGATCGCGCTTGCGCTTGTCGTGTTTGCCGCCTGGCGACCGTGGCGCCTGCTCGGCGGTGCCTATCTTTTCGGCGCGGTGACCATTCTTCAGCTGCACACCCAAGCGCTTGGCATCAAGATCGATGCCCAGCTACTCTCGATGCTGCCTTATCTTGTCACCATCGTGGTGCTGGTGATCATTTCCCGTGACAAGATGCGCGTCAAGCTGATGGCGCCGGCCTGTCTCGGCAAACCTTTCCATGCCGCCGCTTAGGCGAACCGGGGTTCGTGAGGTTAGGAGGAGGGAGAAACCATGCAATTTGCCAACAGGATCTCGGCGCTGCTGGCGCTGGTTTTGGCGACGGCAGTCACCGTCGCCGGCGGCTCGGCGCAGACGCCGAGCAAACCCAAGATCAGCTTCGTTTACGTGGGACCGATCGGCGACCACGGCTGGAGCTATCAACATCACAAGGGGCTCGAGGCGATCAAGCAGGCGTTTGGCGACCAGATCACCACGAGCTACGTCGAAAACGTGCCGGAAGGTCCCGATGCCGAGCGGGTGATCGATCAGCTCGCTGCCACCGGCAGCAGCCTGATCTTCACGACCTCCTTCGGCTTCATGAATCCGACCATCAAGGTCGCCGCCCGGCACCCCAACGTCAAATTCGAACATGCCACCGGCTTCAAGCAGGCGCCGAACGTGGCAACCTACAATGCCAGGTTCTATGAGGGTCGCCACGTGATCGGCCTGATCGCCGGCAAGATGACCAAAACCAACACCGTCGGCTATATCGGCTCCTTCCCCATCCCCGAAGTGGTGATGGGCATCAATGCCGCCTATCTGGCGGCAAAGTCGGTCAACCCGAACGTCAAGTTCAAGGTGGTGTGGGTGAGCACCTGGTTCGACCCCGGCAAGGAGGCCGCCGCGGCCAAGGCGCTCGTCGATCAGGGAGCCGACATCCTGATGCAGCACACCGACTCACCGGCGGCCATGAAATATGCCGAGGAGAAGGGCGTCATGGCCTTCGGCCAAGCCTCCGACATGGCTCCGTTCGGCCCCAACGCGCAGCTCACCGCCATCGTCGATGACTGGAACCCCTACTACCTGCGCCGGGTTAAGGCGCTGTTGGATGGGAGCTGGAAAACCGGCGATGTCTGGGATGGGATTGCCCAGGGCACGGTGGTGCTGGCACCCTGGTCGCCGAAAATCCCGGCCGATGTCGTCAAGCTCGCAGAGGCGGCACGCGACAATATCGCCAAAGGCACGCTGCATCCGTTTACCGGTCCGATCAAGCGCCAGGACGGTAGCGTCTGGCTCAAGGACGGCGAGCGGGCAAGCGACAAAGACCTGCTCGCCATGAATTTTTATGTCGAGGGCCTGGAAGGAGCCCTGCCTAAATAAACGGGCCTCGAGCAAACTGGCTCCAAGTGAACTGGGCCCAAGTAAACCGGCCCGAGTGAACTGGGCCCAAGTGAACTGGGCCCGAGTGAACTGGGCCCGAGTGAACTGGGCTCCAAGTGCACTGGCTCCAAGTGCACTGGCTCCAAGTGCACTGGCCCAAGTAACGAGCTGGCTCGATCGCAGGCGCCCGAAGCCTGCTGGAGGCGCGCAGCGGAAAGGCAACCTCATGCGTGAAGGAAACGGGCCCAAGCCCGGTAGCTACAGCGTCACCGCGCACGAGCGGATCTTGTGGGGACGGCCGGCCGCCGAGGCCGTCCT
>DASTMQ010000051.1:0-11229 GCA_035714005.1 Hyphomicrobiaceae bacterium | reverse complement strand
CCGGTGCGGTTGAGCGCAGTGTCGCAATGCCCCTGATAGCGCCCTTCAAGGTTCCAGTCCGTCTGGCCGTGTCGCAGGAAATAGAACGGGCGCTTCGGAATCATGGCCCAATGAGACCATGCAAAGCTCGCGCGTTCAATTGCGCCTCGCCGCTTGGCCCGGTGGCCCTTGGCCGGACAGGTGGCCCTTGGCCGGCCCGGTGGCCCGCCAGGTGGCCCTTGGCCGGCCAGGTGGCCATTGGCCGGCAAGAGAAATCTGCCCTGGAGCGAAGCCGCCCGGTCTAGATCTCCCGCAGCTTGAGGCCACCGGTGAGATCCGCGCTGTTGGCGCCAATCTGCGCATCCGCCGGCGCTCTTTACGCCCCCGCGCCGAGACGCGGCAAGATCAATTGCTCGACCGCCTGGGCGAAGCCCTCCTCGTCATTGGCCGCCGTCACCAGGTCCGCCCTAGCCTTGACCTCGTCGCCGGCGTTGCCCATGGCAATGCTGAGACCCGCCACCGCGAACATCGGCAGATCGTTGCTGCCGTCACCCAGCACGGCGATCTCGCGCACTGCCACCCCCATGCACTCCGCCAGCACTGCCAGCGCCGCGCCCTTGTTGGCGAGCGGGTGCGTGATGTCGAGATAATAGGCCTGCGAGCGCGTGACGGTCGCGGCCCTGGCGAAGGCGATCCGGAGCTTGGCCTCGCAGCAGGCGAGGCGCCGATGATCGGTGCTGGCGCCAACCACCTTGACCGCAGTTGGAAGATACGGCGTGAAGTCATCGACCAGCTTCGGTGCAAACTGAACGCTGCACCGCTCCCGATCGATGAGCGGAGCGCGATCGTCCTTGACCAGCCAATCCTCTCCGGCAAAAACCCAGCTCTCGATGTTATCGCCTTCCAGCTGGGCGATGGCGCGCCGAGCGATACGGCCGGGGATGTGATGCTCGGCAATGACGCTGAGATCGGGGGCGGCGATGATGCCGCCATTGCAGGCCGCAAAGGGCGTTGCCAGGCGCAACGGCGCTATTAGCATGCCAAGCCCGCGCGGCGGCCGACTGCTGATGATGCTAAAGCCGATGCCGCGGGCACTGAGCTCGGCGACGGCGGCCTGCGCCCGCCCGCTCAGGGTCTTCTCGGTCGTGACCAGGGTGCCGTCGACATCGGAAATGACCGCGCGAATGCTGCCTGCCCGCGCCCTCATGGCGCATCGTTCTCCTTGGCGATGCTGCGCCAGTGTCGGTGGTCGCGCGCCAGCAGTTCGTCGGCTTCGGCCGGGCCGGTGCTGCCAGCCGGGTACTCGGGGATGTCCTGACAGCCGTCTTGCGCCCATTCCTCCAAGATGGGCTCAACCACGCGCCAGCCGGCCTCGATATTGTCGGCGCGCTGAAAAAGCGTGGCATCGCCGCGCATGCAGTCGTAGATCAGCGTCTCATAGCCGGTATTGGGAGCGGCACGGAAATGCTCGCGGTAGTTGAACTTCATGGCGACGCCTTCCATGCGCACGCTCGGCCCGGGGATCTTGGCCCCAAACCGCAGGGTCACGCCCTCCTCCGGCTGAATTAGGATCGACAGATCATTCGGCGTCAGCCGGTCCACCGGTGTGTCACGAAAGAGCGCGAGCGGCGCCTGCTTGAATTGGATCACCACCTCGCTGCGCCGCGCGGCAAGCGCCTTGCCCGTACGCAGATAAAAAGGCACCCCGGCCCAGCGCCAGTTGTCGATCATGATCTTCAAGGCCACATAGGTCTCGGTGCTCGAACGGGGCGAAACGCCGGCCGAGCCGCGATAGGGCGCAACCGCCGCCCCGGCGATGGTCCCTGCCCCGTACTGACCACGCACCACGTTGCGCCTGGCGTCCGCGCGGCCGAAAATATGCGCGGCTTCCAAAACCTTGCCTTTCTCGGTGCGCACGGCATCGGCGCCAAAGCAGGTCGGCGGCTCCATCGCGATCAGGGTCAAGAGTTGGAAGAGGTGGTTCGGCACCATGTCGCGCAAGGCACCGGTCGCGTCGTAGAACCGCCCCCGCTGCTCGACGCCAACCGTCTCGGCGACGGTGATCTGCACGTGATCGATGTGATGGCGCGACCAAAGCGGCTCGAACAAGCCATTGCCAAAGCGCAGCACCATGATGTTCTGCACGGTCTCCTTACCGAGATAGTGATCGATCCGATAGATCTGTTCCTCGGCAAGGACCTCGAGCAGGGCGCAATTGAGGGCCCGCGCCGAGCCGAGATCGCTGCCGAACGGCTTCTCGATAATAATGCGCCGCCAGCGACCCTCTTGTTGGTGCAGCAGTCCGGCATCCGCCAGGCGCTTTGGGATCGTGGCGAAGGCCTGCGGCGGCGTCGCCAGATAGAAGAGATAGTTGCCGCCGGTGTGCTGCGCCGCATCCGTGTTGGCGAGCAGCGCCGCCAGCTTCTGGTAGGTCGCGGGGGCGTCGAAATCGCCGGCAAGATAGAACATGCGGCGGGCGAGCCATTCGACATCGGCGCTGGGGCCAGAGCAATCGCCGTATCGGCTGAGGCTTGCCACCAGTTCCTTGCGGAAGGCGTCGTCGGTCTTTGCCCGGCGGGCAATGCCGACGATTGCGAAGCTGGCGGGCAGCAAACCCGCCCGTTTCAGGTTCGACAGCGCCGGCAGTAGGAGACGCTGCGTCAGATCACCGGCCGCACCGAAAATCACCAGCACACAAGGGGGTGGAGGGGGCGCCGACGGGGTCATTGCACGCCCGCCCGCGCGAGCTGGCCGCCGAACCTGTGGCGCCGGGTCGACACCATCTTGGCCAAGGCGCTGAAGCTCCGATCGAGGCGCTCGACGGAGTGCCTCCTCCCACCGATCATCACGACGCCAAGCTGCATGGTCATCTCCCTACCCCGTGTCCCGAGCGTGCGGACCGCGCCGCAATCGCGCCTTTGAGCGTCGCAAACCGACATCGTGCCTGCCGGCGAACCAGCGGTTGTAGCTCCAATAGGCAAGCCTGGCGTTGGCGATTTACAACGAGCCGCTCGAGATCGCCATTGCTCAAGCTGCACGACAGAAAGTCCGGCCAGATCACCTGCCCCAGGACGCGAAGTTGCAGGAGGGGATTGTCGCGGCGGCATGCCTGCCTCGCTGCCGTCATGGCGCCGTCCGTGTCCTCGATTTGGCAAGCTGGTCGGTCGCCGCCGCGGCAACGGCCTCGACCGTGAAGCCGAATTTGTGCAAGAGGTCCTTGAGGGGAGCCGACGCCCCGAACGAACGCATGCCAATCCGGTGTCCGCGCCGGCCGACATAGCGGTCCCAGCCAATCACCGCGCCCATTTCCACCGAGACGCGCGCCGTCACCTCCGGCGGCAACACGCGATCGCGGTAGGCCTGGTCCTGCTCTTCGAACAGCTCCCAGGAGGGCATACTGACGACCCGGGCCTTGACGCCCTCGCCCGCGAGCCGCTCGTGGGCGGCGAGACAAAGCGCAACCTCGCTGCCGGTGCCAATCAAAATCACCTCGGGGGCTGCGCCCTCGCTGTCGGCGAGGACATAGGCGCCGCGGGCAAGACCCGCGGCGGCTGCATAGCGCGACCGGTCGATGGTGGGCAGGACCTGCCGGCTCAGCGCCAGACACGCCGGCCGGCTCGGCTGGGTCATAATCGTGCGCCAGGCTTCCACCACCTCGTTGGCATCGGCGGGGCGCAGCATCAGCAGCCCCGGGATCGAGCGCAGCCCAACTAGCTGCTCAATCGGCTGGTGCGTCGGCCCATCCTCACCGACACCGATCGAGTCGTGGGTGAACACATAGACAACCGGCAGCTCCATGAGCGCGGCGAGCCGTATCGAGGCCTTCATATAATCCGAAAAGATCAGGAAGGTCGCGCCAAAGGCACGCAATCCCGACAGCGACAGCCCGCTCAGAATGGCGCCCATGGCATGCTCGCGCACACCGAAATGCAGGTTGCGCCCGCCCGGCGACGCCGCCTCGAGCTCGCCGGCCTGAGCGCCGGACAAATGCGTCTTGGTCGATGGCGCCAGGTCGGCCGAGCCGCCGATCAACCAGGGAAAATGCGCCGCTATCGCGTTCAGCACCTTGCCCGACGAGTCCCGCGTCGCCATGCCCTTGGCATCGGCGGCGAAGGTCGGCAGGGCAGCGTCCCAGTCCCCGGCCAGATCGCCACGCTCAATGCGTCCGATTTGCGCGGCAAGATCGGGATACTGGCGGCGGTAGTCCGCCCATAGCTTGTCCCAGGCTTGGCGCTGCCGGCGGCCGCGGGCGCCGCAGCCCCCAGCGAAATGCTCGCGCACACCGTCCGGCACCAAGAACTTGGCATCTTCGGGCCAACCGTAGCTGCGCTTGGCAAGCCGGACCTCCTCCTCACCCAGCGGCTCGCCGTGCGCGGCACTCGTATCCTGCTTGTGCGGCGCGCCGAAGCCAATGTGGCTGTTGACGATAATCAGGCTTGGCGCACTGTTGTTGGTTTTCGCTGCTTCCAGAGCGCGCGCGAGGGCGGCGCCATCGTTGACGTCGCCGACGTGTGCGACCTGCCATCCGTAGGCGCGGAAGCGACCGGCCACCTCCTCGCTGAAGGCGAGGTCCGTGTGACCTTCAATGGTGATGTGGTTGCTATCATAGATCCAGCAGAGATTGCCGAGCCTTTGGTGCCCGGCGAAGGACGCAGCTTCGCTCGCCACGCCTTCCATCATGTCGCCATCGCTGCAGATCGCATACACCCGGTAGTCGAAAATGGCCGCACCCGGCCGGTTGTAACGCTGCCCGAGCCAGCGCCCGGCCAGCGCCATGCCAACACTGTTGCCGCAGCCCTGGCCCAACGGGCCGGTGGTGGTCTCAACCCCAGCGGTCAGACCATATTCGGGATGGCCAGGACAAACGCTGCCGATTTGGCGGAAGCGTTTGATGTCCTCAAGCGACACCGCCGCGGCCTGCCGCCCGTTCGCAAGCTTTGCCGGCTTCACGCCCGCCAGGTACAGCACGGCGTAAAGCAGCATCGAGGCGTGACCGTTTGAGAGCACGAAACGGTCGCGATTGGGCCATAGCGGCGCCTCGGGGTCGAAGCGAAGAATGCGCTGCCAGAGGCTGTAAATCAGAGGCGCCAGGGCCATCGGCGTCCCGGGATGTCCCGACTTTGCCTGTTGCACCGCATCCATCGCCAGCGTGCGAATGGTATCGATGCAACGCTCATCAATTCCTGGTGATGGCTGGGCTGCCGGGGATGGATGCGCCATGGGCTTTGACCGCCGAGCGGTCCCTCTTTTCGGGGACACCGAAGAGAACGGTTTTCGGGGACACGAGAGCCAACGCGCAGCCGGCACGCAAAGTTGCCTCGAGCCGGGGGTGGCAAACGGTCCCATGATTAGACCCGAGCCGCGGCGCGCGCGAGGCACGCGGTTGGGCTGCCCGCCACGGCGCAAGGCGGCCTTAGCCTTGGGCCGAGGCGGAAGCGTTAAGAAGCACGACGCCCAGCGCACCTGCGCCGGCGATGCGGCGCAACGGCGGCCGCGTCTAAGCGTGGGCGAACTCCCTAATGCCGGGCCGGCTCTCTCATGCTCGGCCAGCTCAGGGGATCAACCATTTGGTCGGTATTTCCAAGCGGCACCGGGCACCGTCGCCGGCAAGTTGATAGTCCACCTCGCCGCCGAGCTCGTAGGGAATGAGATCGCGGATCACGGACGTGCCGTAGCCGCTGGCACCGGGTGCGATGATGCTCGGGCCACCGGTCTCGCGCCACTCGAGCACCAGCCTGCCACGCGCGCGGCCTCGCGACGGCAGCCGCCAGCGTACCGAAACGCGTCCATGGCCATTGGACAGGGCACCGTATTTGGCGGCGTTGGTCGCCAATTCATGCAGCACCATCGCCACCGGCTGCGTGGCCTCTGCGGCAAGTTCAACCTTCGGGCCCTCAATGAGCGTGCTCTCCTCCTTGGTGCAGAAGGCCAGCTCGCTCCGCACGAGCTCTGCCAGGCCGACCCCCTCCCAATGGCTCCGGCTCAGCAAAGCGTGGGTATTTGCCAAGGCATTGATGCGGCCATTCAGCACCTCGAGGAACCCCTCCGTCGACGTGCTGCGATCGCGAGAATGTTGCGCAACCGCCGCCACGCAGGCCAGGATATTCTTCACACGATGGTCGAGCTCGGCGACCAGCAGGCTCTTGTGATCCTCGGCCTTTCGACGTTCGGTCACATCGATGTAGACCCCCGTCATGCGCTTGGCCCGACCGCTGCGGTCGTAGTCAATCAGGCTTCGCGCTTCCAGCCACCTGACCTCACCACCGGGTCGGACAAAGCGAAACTCATTGATGAGTTCGTGCCGGCGTTCCTTGAAGGCGCTGATGTGCTCTTCCCTTAGGCGCTGCACATCGTCCCGGTGCACGCGCGCGAACCATTGTTCGGCGCCAATTTCCATGGTGCTGTGCGACAGGCCGTAGACGGCCGCGCTGGCGCGCGCGATCCGCATGGCTTTGGTCGGAAGATCGAACGTATAAGAGCCAACGCGCGCGGCCTTGTGCGCCAGTTCGAGTTGCGCATTGCGTTCCGCCAAGCGGGCCTCGGCCCGCTTGCGCTCGGTAATGTCCTGAACGACGGAGAGGAAATAGTCCACCGTGCCGTCAGGCTTGCGCACGCAGCCGACCGTGAGGTTCGCCCAGACGAAGCCACCATCCTTGCGGGCATAGCGCTTGTCGATGCAGTAGCTGCTGGCTTCGCCGCTCAGCGTTTTCTTCAATACCGTGAGGTTGGTGGCAAGATCGTCCGGATGGGTAATGTCCTGGAAGGTCTTGGTCTTGAGTTCTTCGCAGGAATACCCAAGCATGCGGGCGAAGCTATCATTGACCCGCAGCAGAGAGCCGTTTGGATCGACCAGGACAACGCCGACCGCCGCATTTTCGAACGTCGCGCGAAAGCGTGCCTCGCTCTCGGCTAGCGCCCGACGCGCCTCAACCTGCTCCGTCCTGACTTCGGCAAACAAAAGCGCACCGCCAATATCGCCGTTGCTCTCGCGCCATGGTGCCATGGACCAGCGCACCCAGTCGGTGCCGCCGTCCGGATGTAGGAATGGCTCCTCTTGGTGCGACAACAATTCCTCGCCGGCCAGCACGCGTGCATAGATCTCGCGCCAGCGCGGCGAGACGTCGGGAAAAATGTCAAACTGCGACCGGCCAATGAGCTGTGCGCCGGCAGCAAGGCGGTGGCTCACAACGAATCGCCGGGAGACCGCTAGGTAGCGCATCTGCCGATCGAACATGGCGATCGCCGTGGGGGCGTGTTCGACAAACACGGCCAGCTGCGCCTCACGGCCGGCGGACAACCTCTCGCTTACCTTACGTCGGCCGAGATCGACCAGCATGTTGACGGCACCAGTCAACTTTCCGGCCGCGTCGAAGACGGGCGCCGCATGGCAAATGCAGGCAACGCGGGTGCCGTCCGGGCGCTCGGCCACCGCTTCGACGCCGCGGATCGCGCGCTTGCTGTTGAGCGCCACGGCCAGCGGGGAGGCCTCGTGCGGCAGGTGTGTGCCGTCCGGCCGGTAAAGCTTATAAGAACCGCAGAACCTGCCTTTCCCCAACTCGGGGCGGTAGCCCCAAAGCCGCGCCGCAGCCTCGTTGTAGAAGGTAATGCGCCCGTGCGCGTCGGTCATGTAGACGGCAGCAGGAAGCGCCTCCATTGCCGCCCGCGACAACGCGGTGATGTCACCCGCGCCGTCGGAATGTGGCTCGCCGTTTGCTGTGGACGCTTTCCACGGCTGTGCCCCGACCCCACTCAGTGCTGAACTCCCACCCGACAAGGATTGCTTCCGGCAGTATCGTTAACAATTTGGCTGTGATTAAACACTGCGACGCCGACGTTGCTCCAGCATATTTTGTCGATCCGAGCAAGCTCGGGCTCTGCAAGCAGGTTAGCGTCGCGCAGGGCGCATGGGCCACGGTTTGGTGTCGTTAACCAAACATCCGCCGGCGCAGCAGGGCTTGCGTGAGGTCTTCCCGCGAGGGTTGCGGGAGCGCGTTCGGCAAGGTTCTGACGCCGAGCCCACCGCCATCACACCGAGGCGTAAGTTTTTCTGAAAGGGGACGGGCCCGCGAGCCATGGGTGTTGAGCGCTTTTTGCTGCGCGCGGTTGGCTCGAAAGCCGCCATCCCCGGACTGGGGGACCTGCACTCGATCGCCGCCGCCACCCGCGAACGCGGCGCCCGACCGCGCTGCCCAGCGAAGCGGGCGCGATTGGCTTCGGCAGCTGGCCGAACGTCTCGGCGCTCACCGCACCTGAGGCAATGGCGTCACGTAACCGCCGGGCGCAATCACCATCACGGTCGCCGACGTCGACGCCGGCAAGCGGTGAGCCCCGGCGCATTGGCGCGGTCGCAGCGTCTGGATCCCCGCCGATAGGGGTTGCGCGCCCGAGCCAAGCCGGCACATGCTTTAGGGCGAACCGTCCGCCGGAAGCACAGCTCGACAGGTCTGTGCATGCTTCTTCGCAAAAACTCGGGGACCCCAGTGCCATGCAATTCCATCTCAACGGTTTCAGAACCGGCAATCCGGAAATTTCTGACCCGTCCGAGACCTACGCGCCCTCTCCCGGCTCGGCCCCGCTGCCCCAGCACGTTGATGTCCTCATCGTCGGTTGCGGCCCCGCCGGCTTGACGCTGGCGGCGCAACTGGCCGCCTTTGCCGACATTGGAACCCGGATTATCGAGCAGAAATCCGGCCCGCTGCTTGTCGGCCAGGCCGACGGCATTGCCTGCCGAACCATGGAGATGTTCGAGGCTTTCGGCTTCAGCGAGCGCGTCGAGAAAGAGGCCTATTGGGTCAACGAGACAACGTTTTGGCAGCCGCACGAGGTTCGCAGCCAAGAAATCGTCCGGCACGGCCGGGTTCAGGACGTCGAAGACGGGCTCTCCGAATTTCCCCACGTCGTGCTCAACCAGGCGCGCGTCCATGACTTTTATCTGGACGTCATGCGGAATTCGCCGAACCGACTGGAACCAAACTACTGCCGACGTCTGCTCGATCTGAGCATCGACGCCGCGGCCGCAGGCAACCCGTCATCCTACCCGGTGCGCGTCCGGCTCGAGCGACTTGATCCCGAGCACAAAGGGCAGACGGAGACGATAGGGGCCCGCTATGTGATCGGTTGCGACGGCGCACGCAGCGCCGTCCGCGGCTGCCTCGGGCGGACGCTCACTGGCGATTCGGCCAATTCCGCCTGGGGTGTGATGGACGTCCTGGCCGTTACCGACTTCCCCGACATCCGGCTCAAGTCACTGATTCAGTCTGCCAACGAGGGCAACATTGTCCTGATCCCGCGCGAGGGCGGCTATCTCGTGCGCATTTACGTCGAGCTCGACAAGCTCAATGAGAACGAACGGATCTCGAGCCGCAATCTTAGCTCGGACCGCTTGATCGCCGCAGCGCAGCGGATCCTCAAGCCTTATACGCTCGAGGTGAAGGAAGTTGCATGGTGGTCGGTCTACGAAATCGGCCAGCGCCTTTGCGATAAGTTCGACGACGTCGCCGAGCAGGATGTCACGACACGTCTGCCCCACGTGTTCATCGCCGGCGACGCCTGCCATACCCACAGTCCGAAAGCGGGGCAGGGCATGAACGTTTCCATGCAGGATGCCTTTAATCTCGGTTGGAAACTGGCGTCCGTCCTGCGGGGGCGCTGCGCGCCGCACATCTTGCATACCTACTCGGCGGAACGCCACGCCGTCGCCAAAGAGCTGATCGACTTCGATCGTGAGTGGGCAAAAATGCTGAGCGCACCCCTCAAAGCAGGCGCCGAGGCGGCGGGCGACAGCGCCAATCCCGCCGAGGTCCAGCCGTACTTCGTCAAGCACGCGCGCTATACCGCGGGAACGGCGACCAGGTATAAACCCTCAAGCATCTGTGCCGAACCGACCCATCAGCATTTGGCCAAAGGCCTGGTGATCGGCATGCGCTTCCACTCGGCGCCGGTCATTCGACTTGCCGACGCCAAGGCGGTTTCCCTGGGACACACGGTCAAGGCCGACGGCCGCTGGCGCCTGTTCGCTTTTTCCGATCCTGCGGATCCGACGGCACCCTCCTCGCGCATGAGAGCCTTGTGCGACTTTCTCGACGCCGCGCCGCGCTCGCCGATCAGAACGTATACGCCAACAGGCGCAGATATCGACTCGGTGATCGACGTTCGGGCCATCTTTCAGGAGCCTCACCGCGAGCTCAGCTTGCACACCATGCCGGCCTTGCTTCTGCCCCGCAAGGGCCGCTTCGGGCTGCGCGACTACGAGAAACTATTTTGTCCCGACCTCAAAAGCGGCAACGACGTGTTCGACCTGCGGGGCATCGATCGGGACCGCGGCTGCCTCGTCGTCGTGCGACCTGACCAGTACGTTGCGCATGTCCTCCCGCTCGATGCCTATGCTGACCTTGCCAGCTTCTTCGATCGATTCATGCTGGCCCGCGACTAAGGCAGCGCCGTTGCCGCGCTCGACCACGGCGACGGCGCGGCCGACCTCGTCACGGCTCAAGCTGGCAGCGACTTGCCGGCCTGCTCCCTGACCATGTACTCGGCGTACCAATCGGGCCAATTGGCATCTTGCTGGCCGGTCCGCTTCTCGTGTTCACCGTGGGCGGCCGCCGCACGTTGCAGCGCGACCGCGAGCTCCATCGACGAGCTGAATGTCGCCTCGTTCGCCTCCACGCGCCCAGGCAACCGCACGGTGACTTCCTGAAACAGCCAGCCATTGCCGTCCGGATCGCAAAATGCAGCGAACGAGGCGTAACTGCGTCGTTGCAGATCCGGGCCGCTGACGCGGCCTTCCCGACCGGCACGGTGGAACACACCGCCGGCGTCGTGGAACGCCTCGCTGACGTCGACGCCACAGTTTTTCAGTTCGGCGCACGCCGCCTCGATGTCGGACACGATAAGATGCAGACCCTGTGCCGAGCCCGGCGCCGCCGACGTCACGCCTGTGCCGAAGATGATCGAACACGGCGAGCCGGGAGGTGTGAACTGAACCACACGAAAGTCGTCGCCTTTGACGACGTCGGCGTCGAGCCGCCAACCTAAGCCGCCGTAAAAGCGCTTGGCACGATCGACGTCCGAGACAGGAATAACGACGACCTCGAGCTTCATATCGAGCATCGCGGTTGCGGGTTTCGTGGCCGTTTCATTGGGCCGCTTCCTACCGGTCATGTCTAGCTCCTCAAGCTTGGATGCATTGCGACGGCCGACGTCAGTCTCAAGCACATGGCTCACGGCAAAGGCGCGCGGCTCGCTGACTTG
>DASTMQ010000050.1:0-4043 GCA_035714005.1 Hyphomicrobiaceae bacterium | reverse complement strand
GTGGGCTGCCGGTCCCCGAGCCGGATATGGCGGCCGCACCAACTTTGCAATAGCCTTCTCCTGTGCCCTCTCTCTGCCCCGCTCGCGAACAAGCCCGTGGCTTAGCCGAGGAGCGCGTAGGTGCCCGTTGCGAAGGCGGCGGGTTTGCCGCCAGCTTCGCCCACCTCGCAAACGCAGAATGCCAGCGACTTGCCGAGCCGCAGCAGCTTGGCCTCCAGTAGGGCATCCGCCTTGCTGATAGGGCGCAGGTAGCTGATGGTGAGATCGACGGTCGTGCAAGGCTTAAAGGCACCGCTCGCGGCGGCAAGGGCGATGACCATGGCGGTGTCGGCGCCGGTGACGAGCGCCTGCCCGCACAAGATGCCGCCGGTGCGCCACAGCTCCCTCGCAAAAGGCAGGCAGAGCCTGGCGCACTCGGGACCTATGGCTTCAACCTTCAGGCCGCTCGCCAGCACCCACGGCGCAAAGTTTTGCGCAAGAAGGGCGTTGGCGGCATCGACGGTGAGCTGGGGCATGGGAAAGATCCACAATTCTCCCGACAGCTAGTCTTTCGACCGCGAGACGAAAACCGGGGCGCGAAATCGCTGCCACTAGCTGCGGCTCTTATACGGCGAAGCGGCAAACGGCAACCGGCCGGCGCGAGCCGCGGTCGGCGGCGTCTTCCTTGCAGCCGCGAGGAAGGGGCTTTGGCTGCGAGGCCGCAGGGCGTCAGGCATCCGTCTCCGCAAGTTCGGCCCGTGGGATGCCTGCGGCCCCCGGTTGGCTGTGTTTGGCCGTGCGCGGGGGAGCACACACGTTTCAGCGTTCGGCCTCGGCCTCGGGCGCAAACCCCGTGACCCTGCGGCCATGACGCTCAACCCCGTCGGCTCGATCTTTGAAGCCCCGGCTATTTGCTGCGCGCGCGCGCGCCGGCGGCGGGTCCGTCGGCCCCCAGCGGCACCACCAGGTATTCGATCTCGACCCTTCCGGCCTTCTCGAACACCAGCGTTCCCTTGATCTTTTCACCGGCCTTCAAGGGCTGCTTCAGGTCCATCATCATCAAATGATGGGAGAACGGCTTGAGCACGACGCTGGCGCCCGGCTTGAGGAGGATGCCGGGATTGACCTGGCGCATCATGGCGACGCCGTTGACGATATGAATCTCGTGGATTTCGAGGCTGCCTGAGACCTCCGTGGAGCCGCCCACCAGGCAGTCGGGTTCGCTGCCGGTATTGATCAGCGTCATGAAGCCGCCACCAACCTTGGAGCTCTCGGGGGTGGCGCGCGTCCAGGGCGCGACGATCTTGATGTTTCCGGTGCTAAATTCGCCACCTTGCGCCTGGCCAGCCGGCGCGCGCGCCATCGCGGCCAGCGCCAGCATTGCACCCCACAGCAAGGCTCGCACGCCACGCATCGCTGCTTATCCTTCTGCGCCCCGGGGCGCGTTAGGCCCGCGCAGGTTTTTGCCAAGCAGGACCACCTCGCGCCCGTTCCATGGCGCCGAGCCGATCGGCTCGAAACCGCATCTTTCATAAAACCGATTGTTGCGCATGCCCTTACCGGTAACAACGTGAACGCCGGTGCCCCCGGCGGCGGCGGCAAGCCCTGCAAAAGTATCGATCAGCTCTCTGCCGATGCCGCGACTGCGGTAGGCAGGGGCAAGATTGATGTGCAAGTGCGCCGGGAAGCGACGGCAATGGGCGGCAAAGTGCGCGCAATAATAATCAAGATCGCAGAACCTCGGCTGCTCGGCCGGATTGTGCAGGCACCCGACCAGGTAGCCGGCAACCGTTTCGCCGACAATGGCCACCAGCACGGGATCGCCGGGCGCGTCCAGATAGCGCCCAAGCCAACGATAACGGAACCAATCGCGGTCGCGTCCGGGCGCAAAGCTGCGGCCGCTCGCCTCGAAGAAGATGCTCTCCACCTGCTGCTGCCAGGAGGATGGCAGGTGGCGTGCAGCGATGATCTCGGGACGAACGATCCGAGCACGCCCGGCCCCGCAGTGGCCATCCCATGACGGCGGTTCGCTAGGCTCCGGCACGATGCTCCTCCAAGCGCGGCATGATTTCCACCAAATTGCAGGGGCGGTGCCGATTGTCGAGCTGGTGGCGCAGGATACCCTCCCAGGCATCCTTGCAGGCGCCGGGCGAGCCCGGCAGGCAGAAGATGTAGGTCCCGCCCGCCAGGCCGGCACAGGCGCGCGACTGGATGGTGGATGTGGCCACCTTCTGAAATGAAATCATGTGAAAGACCGTCGAGAAGCCATCGATTTCCTTTTCGAACAGAGGTTTGACGGCCTCCGGCGTGACGTCACGGCCAGTGAACCCCGTGCCGCCGGTCGAAATCACCACATCGATGTCGGGATCGGCAATCCAGTCCTTCACCTTGGCCGCAATACTCGCCACCTCGTCCTTGACGATGGCGCGAGCCGCGAGCTCGTGGCCCGCGGCGCGAATCATCTCAGCCAAGCTGTCGCCAGACTTGTCGTCGGCTGCGCTGCGCGTGTCCGACACCGTCAACACCGCAATGCGTACGGCAACGAACGGGCGCTTTTCGTCGATTTTGGCCATGTCGCGGTCTCCGTCTCGAGCAGCCCTTTATCATGGCGGGCAGGTATCCTGCCCGCGACGCGCGCGCCGCCTTTTGGCTCCGATCAGGGCGCCGCGGTTTGGACGCCGGGTCCGCCACAGCCCTCCTTAGCCCTCCAGCAACGCCTTGATGGCCATGAGATCCCGCCAGGCGAGCCGCTTGGCGGCCGGCGTGCGCAGCAGGTAGGCCGGATGCAGCGTGGCCATGGCCCGGGCATCGTGCCTCCCGACCACGAGCGCCCGCGGCTTGCCGCGAATGCGCATAATGCCTTCGGTCACGTCCAACAGGTGCTTGGCTGCCGCGCCGCCAAGAAGGGCAATCACCTTGGGCGCGACCAGCTCGATCTGGCGCTCGAGGAATGGACGACAGACCTGGGCCTCCTGGGGGGTGGGCGTGCGATTGCCAGGGGGGCGCCAATACACGATGTTGGTGATGTGAACATTCTCCTCCTGCAGACCAATGGCGGCTAGCATTTTGTCCAACAGCTGGCCCGCGCGTCCCACGAACGGCTTGCCGGCCAGATCCTCATCGCGGCCGGGTGCCTCCCCAATCAGCATGAGCGCCGACTTGGTCGCCCCGCGATAAAAACACAAGTTCTTGGCGGTGGCCTTGAGACTGCAGCCGTCGAAGCCCGCCAGGGTACCTTCGAGATCTTGCAACGACTGAGCCGCGCGGGCGGCGCTGCGCGCCCCCATGATGGCAGCATCCGGCAGCACGGCGGCAAAGGGCCGCTGACCGCCGGCGGACAGCGAGACTGGGGCGGCGCGCGGCGGCTCCGGGGCCCGCGGCGCCGCCGATGGCGGTGTTTGCCGAGGCTGGTGGGGGGCGGGCGCTGCCGGCGAGGGCATCGGCTTTGCCGACCGCAAACGAAACTGGCGCCCCGGGGCCTTATCACCGCGGTCGAGCCAATCGACGGGGCCCTCGGCGATCGCCTCATCGGCACCCATGTCACGATACCAGCCCAGCAGGGCCGCCAGCTCGGCATGGTGGCGCTCATCGGTCATGGGCGCACTCTATGCCAGCCGGCTGCCATTTGCAGCAAAGCCCTGGCGTGCGCAAAGCCGGCCTTGACGCGCCGGGCGGCCTCGACCTATCGAACCCACCACCGATTGGTTGGGGAAAATGCCGATGGCGCTCGCCGATGCTCGCAGCTCGCCCAGGGAAGCGATGGAGTTGGATGTCGTGATCGTCGGCGCCGGCCCCGCCGGCCTCGCCGCCGCGATCCGCTTGAAGCAGCTTGCCGCCAGCGCCGAAAGGGACCTTTCCGTCGTCGTGCTGGAAAAGGGTTCCGAGGTCGGCGCCCACATCCTCTCGGGGGCGGTGATCGATCCGATCGGCCTCAACGCGCTTCTTCCGGATTGGCGAGCGAAGGGCGCACCGGTCGAGACGGCGGTGAACGACGACCGTTTCTACTATCTCGGGCCGGCGGGTCGGCTGCGCATACCCAACATCGTCATGCCGCCGCTGATGCG
>DASTMQ010000049.1:0-8911 GCA_035714005.1 Hyphomicrobiaceae bacterium | reverse complement strand
GAGAATTGCCTCCGGCGCGGTGTGCGCGGGTGGATGTCTTGGCATCCTGATCCCGCCGAGCGTCATGCTGATCCTTTATGGGGCAACGGCCGGCGTCTCCGTGGTCAAGCTCTACGCCGGTGCGTTTTTTCCGGGCATCATGCTGGCGGGTCTTTACATCCTCTACACGGCGCTGATGGCCCTGCTCAATCCGAAGCTGGCGCCGAAATTGCCGCTGGAAGAGCGCAACATACCTCTCGTCAAGATCTTCCAGGCGCTCGTCACTTCTTTCCTGCCGCTGGCGGCGTTGATCGGGGCCGCCTTGGGATCGATCATTTTCGGCCTGGCCACCCCTTCCGAGGCCGCGGCCATGGGCTCGCTCGGGGCCTTGCTGCTGGCCGCCGGCTACGGCGCGGACTATTCAAAGCCTTGGCGCGTCGTGGTGATGTCGGCATACGGCGTCCTCATGGCCCTGGTGGTGGCCTGGTCGGTCGGCCCATCGCTACCCGACCTGTTGCCCTTTGTTGACCTGGCCCACCCGCCGCGCTCGATCCTCGTCGGTTGCCTGTTCCTGACCGGCATCATCATCCTGGTCATGCTGCCCGGCAACAGCTTCCGCTTCGCACAGCTGAAGGAATCGGTGTTTCTCACCGCCCGCACCACGGCCATGGTTTGCTGGCTCTTTATTGGCTCGTTCACCTTCTCCGCCGTGTTCGCCTACCTCGGCGGTCACGAGCCGATCGAGAAATTCGTGCTGGCGCTGAACCTTTCCCCGCTCGGCTTCATGATCCTCGCGCAGATCATCATCTTTATCCTGGGCTGGCCGTTGGAGTGGACGGAGATCATCGTCATTTTCATGCCGATCTTCTTGCCGCTGCTCAAGCTGTTCGACATCGATCCCTTGTTCTTCGGTCTGTTGGTTGCCCTCAACATTCAGACCTCGTTCCTGTCGCCTCCCGTGGCGATGGCGCCCTTCTACCTAAAAGGGGTGGCCCCATCGTGGGTCAATATCAACGACATCTTTCGTGGCGTGCTGCCCTACATGATCATCGTCATCATCTCGATGGCGATGCTTTACACATTCCCGCAGATCGGTCTGTGGTTGCCCAACTACCTGTACCGCTAGAGGCTGCCGAGGAGGCGACACATGAACCTGTTGATCAGCGGCATCGTCGTGCTGGCGGCTACGATCGCACTGCTGTGGGCCTTGCTGCCGCGCGGCGGGCGCACGCACCGGTTCGTCGACACCGAGTTTGAGCCCTATGTTGCGGTAGCCTTGACGGCGCTCGTCGCGCTATCCTTCACCTTGCTTTTGTCCGGCGTCCTCAACTACTTGGGATAGTTGCCGGCATTTGTGGAGGTTGCGCGCTTGGCTGACATGAAACTGTGCGATCTTGGGGCGAGCGCGGCGGCGGCGGCCATTGCCGGCGGCGATCTCGGCTCGGAGGCCCTGGTGACGGCCGCGCTGGCGCGCATTGCCGAACGCGAGGGGGAGCTCCAGGCCTGGGCCTTTCTCGATCGCGAGCGGGCGCTGGCGCAAGCCAAGGCGGCCGACGAGCAACGCCGCGAGGGCAAGGGCATCGGCCAACTGCACGGCGTCCCCATCGGCATCAAGGACATTATCGACACGGCCGACATGCCGACGGAGAACGGCAGCGCCTTTTTCAAGGGCCGCCAGCCGCGCCACGATGCGGCCGCCGTGGCGGCGCTGCGCGCCGCCGGCGCGGTGGTGCTGGGCAAGACCGTCACCACGGAGCTGGCCACGCTCACCCCCTCCGTTACGCGCAACCCACGCAACCCCGCGCACACGCCCGGGGGCTCCTCGTCCGGCTCGGCCGCCGCCGTCGCCAGCGGCATGGTGCCGGTGGCGCTCGGCACCCAGACCGGCGGCTCCGTCATTCGTCCCGCGGCGTTCTGCGGCATTTTCGGCTTTAAGCCGACGTTCGGGCTGATTGCGCGCCCCGGCGTGCTGAGCCAGGCCCCGTCGTTGGACACGATCGGCGTGTTTGGCCGCTCGCTCGAGGACGTCGCCCTCGTGGTCGATGCCATCCAGGGCTACGATCAGCGCGACCCCGCCAGCATTGCCAGCAGCCGGCCCAACCTATTGGCGCGCGCCAGGGAAGACTGGCCGCTGCCGCCGATGTTCATTTTCGTCAAGACCCACGCCTGGGCTGAGGCGGAGGCGGCCACGCGCGAGGCCTTCGGCGAGCTCATTGAGCACCTGGGCGACAAGGTGGAGGAGATTTCGCTCGACTTTAGTACCGAACGCGGCGTGGCGGCGGCCAAGACCGTGCAAAACGTCGAGCTCGCCCATCACTACGGTCCGCTGCTCGAGCGCGCGCCCGACCTCATCAGCACGCGGCTGGCGAACCAGATCGAGGAGGGCCGGCGCGTCAACGGCATCGATTATTTTGCGGCGCTGGAAGCGCGCCATGAATTTAATGCCAGCGTCGAGGGCCTGATGGCGCAGCACGGCTACATTTTGACGCCGGCGGCGCTCGGTCCGGCGCCCAAGGGCCTGGACAGCACCGGCAATCCCGTGTTCTGCGCCTTTTGGACCTACCTCGGCGTACCCGCGGTGACCCTGCCGCTGCTCGAGGCCGACGGCTTGCCGATGGGCGTGCAGCTGATCGGTGCGCGCCGCGACGATGGCCGCCTGCTGCGGGCGGCGCGCTGGCTGGTTCAGAACCTCGCCGAGGACGCTTAAAAACGCAAACAAGACCGCGGCGCTCCAGCACGCTGTTAAGCGCCGCGCAACGCTTTGCATCGTGCTATCGTCGCGCCCATGCCAAACGCTGCTCAAATGCCGGCTGCGCCGCCGATGGAGATTTTGGCCGAGCTGTGGGGGCGCGCCGGCGGCGGCAGGCCCGCCTTGGATGCGGTGGCCCTATCGGGGTGCGAGCCGGCGCTGCCCTCCTCTTTTCGGGTCGGGGCCATTGCGCAAGCCAGCATCGCTGCCGCTGGGCTCGCCGCCGCCGAACTGTGGCGTCAGCGCGGCGGGCGGCGCCAGACGGTGAGCGTCGACATGCGTCATGCCGCCGTCGAGTTCCGCAGCGAGCGCTACATGCGGCTCGACGACAAGCCGCCCGGGCCGACGTGGGACAAGATCGCCGGCGTCTATGACACGGGCGACGGTCGCAAGGTTCGCCTGCACACCAACTTTCCGCACCATCGCGAGGGCATCCTCAAGCTCCTGGGCGTGGCCTATGACCGCGCCGCCGTCGCTGCCGCGCTCAGGCAGTGGCAGGCCGAGCGCTTTGAGGCGGCCGTCGCCGCAGCGGGGCTGGTGGCGACCATGCTGCGCGCGCCGGCCGAATGGGCCGACCATCCCCAGGGGCGGGCCGTCGCGGGTCTGCCCATTTTCGAGATCAAAAAAATCGGCGAAGCCCCTGCCCGGGCGCTGCCCCGCAATCCTGAGCGTCCCCTGGCCGGCGTGCGCGTGCTGGATCTGACGCGCGTGATCGCCGGCCCGGTGTGCGGCCGCGCGCTCGCTGCGCACGGCGCCGACGTCATGCGCGTGACCGCGCCGCACCTGCCGGGGCTTGCCACGCTCGATGTCGACACCGGTCGCGGCAAGCTCTCGACCGCGCTTGATCTGCGCGCGGCGGAGGATCGCGAGCGGCTCGAGGGACTACTGCGCCAGGCCCATATTTTTGTGCAGGGCTACCGTCCGGGCGGCCTCGCCGCCCTCGGTTTCTCGCCTGAGGCCTGCGCGGAGCTGCGTCCGGGCATCATCGCCGTGACGCTGTCGGCCTACGGTCATGAGGGGCCCTGGGCGCTGCGGCGCGGGTTCGATTCGCTGGTCCAGAATGCGAGCGGCCTCAACGTCGCGGAAGCGGAGGCCGCCGGCGTGCCGGCGCCGCGCGAGCTGCCCGCGCAAGCCCTCGACCATGCGTCGGGCTACCTGATGGCCTTCGGGGCGATGATGGCGCTCGCCCGCAAGGCCGAGGAGGGCGGTTCCTGGCACGTGCGCGTTTCGCTGGCGCAGACGGGTCATTGGCTCGCTTGCCTCGGCCGCCTCGGCGACGGCTTTGCCGCACCCGATCCCAAATTGGCCGACATCGCCGACCTGCTGGAGGCGACCGACACGCCGTTTGGCCGCTTGAGCGCGGTGCGGCATGCCGCGCTGCTGTCGGAAACGCCGGCGCACTGGCTGCGCCCGCCGGTAGCGCTTGGCACGCACGCGCCTGTCTGGCCGGAGTGATCTGGCCGGAATGCTCTGGCCCCACTGATCGGCCTACTGATTTGACCTCACCGGTCTGGCCCTGCTGATCTGGCCCTGCCGATCTGGCCCTACTGATCCGGCCGCAGCGATCCCGCCGCGGGCCCGAGGCAGTACGGTAGGTGCTGCTCTTCAGTTGGTGCAAAGGCCCAAGGCACGTCCGCCGACGCAGAGGCGAAAGCCCGGGGTCAGCGTTGGCTGTTCGGCGCCCTGCTGTGCCGCCGGCCGCCGGACCGTCTTTTTCTTTTCGGGGCGCGGCTTGGCCACACAGGTGCCGTTGACCTCGGTTTCGCCCTGGTCGCAGTCGACGGGACAGATGCGTCCCATTTGCCCGGCAACGCCCTGCAGAGCGGCCTCGCTGGGCTCCCCGGTCGGCATCGACAGCTTGCTCAGGCGCTGGAATTTTTCGAGCGCCTGCCGGCTCTTCGCCCCCCAACTGCCGTCGAGGGAGCCCGGATCGCAACCGACGCGCTTGAGCTCCGTCTGCAGCGCCCGCGCCAGGCCCTGCGGGCTGGTGCCGGGCGTGGGCGGCACGTCGGGCAGCCGCGACGGCAGGTTTGCGACCTTGGCGGGCGCGGTGGCACCGCCGTCCGCTTTCAGCTGCTCGATCATGACGCGGGCGAGCCCGGCGAAGGTGCCGCGCGGAAAGCGGTCGAGATAGGTGGCAAGCACGGCCGGCGATTTGCTGCCTTTGACCGCGTTCCAGAAGGCGATTTCCATTTCCTTGTCGTAGTCGGGCGGCAGCTCCCCGGTCGTGCTCGGCGGCGGCAGCGCGCCCGTGGGTGGCGCTGGGCCGCCGCCTGGCGGCAGCGGTGTGGCGGCCGGGCGCAAGAACACCTCGTCAGTGAGCGCGGTGAATTCCCAGGGCACCTGCCTGCCCGCGGTCGCCTGCAGCACGTCATTGCGCACGGCAACCAGCAGGCCGCCCACGTCCTTGCCGGGCGTTTCCATGTTTTTCAGGAGCGCGGTGGCATAGGGCGAGTTGCGTCCCACCCCTTCGAGCGCAATGTTGCCGGGTTGGGTCGAGAAGCCGACCAGCGTTCCCACGCCCGCCCTCACCTCGGCCAGGCCTTGGCCGATCTGGCTGCTGCGCGTGCCCATGGCGCGCGCCAAGCCGCGCGCCAGCGGATTGTCGCGGGCTGCATCGAGCAGCACGATGCTGGTTTTGGCCTCGCGCTCCATTTGCCGCAACACCAGCGACAGCGGCAGGGTCTCGAAGTCGATATCGCCCTCGCTGCGCAGGCGGGCATCGATCGGCATCAGAAAATTCTGGCCGCCACTCTGCACGGCATGGCCCGCAAAGTAGAAGAGTGCAACGTCGGCGCGGGCGAGCTTCTGGGTGAAGGCGCGCATGGTTCGCTCCATGGCGCGCTTGTCGAGATCGCTGCCATCGACCACCTCGAAGCCAAGCCGCGTCAGGGCCGCCGACATGTCGGTGGCGTCGCTGGTGGTGCTCTTGAGCGGGGTGGTGTTCTGGTAGGCGGCGTTGCCGATCACCAGGGCAACGCGCTTTTCCGCCTGGGCCGTCGCGGGCAGTCCGGTTGCAAGCACAGCCAACGACAGCATGAGAAGGGCCAGACTGCACCGCATCGCCGCCTCGAGGATTGTGGAAGCCACACCCTAGCAGGGCTTTTTGACTGAGCTGTGATGTGAAGCACAAGGGGCGCGCGAGCAAGGCGCCAGCCAAGCGAAAAAAACAGCAACGCGCGGGCCAAGGCGAGGCAGGGCGTGCTCAGCGCCGTCGCCGCTTTTTCTTGGCGTCCGCCCGCCGCCCCGCGGCAAGGGCGGCGTGGGCCCACGCCAGCATTTCGTCGGCGTCATCGAACAGGCGCTCGGGCACCCGCCGATAGCTGCCGATTTCCACGGTGCGGCCCTGCACCTGGTAGCTGAACGGTAACAAGCCTTCGGCCTCGTAGGCGGCCCGATTGCCGTCGTCGACCTTGAAGTAGAGCGTGTCGCGCAGGATCAGCGCGAAAATCACCCCGTCGTAGTAAAGTCCGGCGCCCGAGAACATGCGCCGGCTGACAACGGCGCCGAGCGGCGCCATTTGATCCTTCACGAATTCGACGAACTCGTTCGTCATTGGCGCCGGCTTGGGGTTTGGCTGGCGCTGGCGAGGCCGAGGGCGGCGATGATGGTCTCGGTCACGCGCTCGGCCGGTTGCGCAATCGAGACGCTGAGTGCGTTCTCCTCGGGCGTCGGTTCCTCGAGCACGTCAAACTGGTTCTTGAGCAGCGACAGGGGCATGAAATGGTCGCGACGGCGCTGCATGCGCTCGCTGATGAGTTCAAAACTCCCTTGCAAATACACCAGCCGTACGTCCGTGCGATCGCGAACGAGCCGGCGGCGGTAGCTGCTCTTCAGGGCCGAACAGGACACCAAGCCGGATTGGCCCTGGGCCAGTTGCGCGTCGATCCAGGCGGCAATGGCATCGAGCCATGGCCAGCGATCGGCGTCGTCGAGAGCAATGCCGCGGCTCATTTTGGCGATATTGGCCGGTGGATGGAAGCTGTCGGCATCGCGAAAGGGCCAATGCAAGAGCTGAGCCAGCCTGAGACCGATCGTACTTTTGCCGGAGCTCGACACGCCCATCAGTACGATCACCATTGGCGCTGCCGTGCTCATCTCGGTACCTTGCCGGGCTCGAGGTGGCGAGGCTCGAGATGGCCGCCGAAGCCCTTGCGCATGGCCGAGAGCACCTTTTCGGCGAAGGTGTGGGTCTGGCGCGAGCGAAAGCGCGCATAGAGCGCCGAGCTCAAGACCTCGGCCGGCACCGCCTCTTCGATGGCCGCCTGCACCGTCCAGCGGCCCTCACCGGAATCGGCGACGTGCCCTGAGTAGGTGGCGAGTTCGGGGTCCACGGCCAGCGCCGTCGCCGTGAGGTCCAGCAACCAAGAGGTGATGACGCTGCCCCGCCGCCAGACTTCGGCGACATCGGCGACGTCGATGGTCAGGCGCAGCTCTTCGGGTAGCTCGCTCGCGTTGGCGTGCTTTAGAATGTCGAAGCCCTCGGCCATGGCCTGCATCATGCCGTACTCGATGCCGTTGTGGATCATCTTGACGAAGTGACCCGCCCCGTTCGGCCCGGCGTGTAGATACCCCTGCTCGGGGCGCCGATCGCGTCCAGCGCGCCCGGCGGTGGCGGCGATTTCGCCGGCGCCCGGTGCGAGCGCCGCGAAGATCGGATCGAGCCGCGCCACCACGGCGGCCTCGCCGCCGATCATCAGGCAGTAGCCGCGCTCGAGCCCCCACACGCCGCCCGAAGTGCCGACGTCGAGGTAGTGCAGGCCTCGGCTTTGCAGGGCGCGTGCGCGCCTGATGTCGTCCTTCCAAAAACTATTGCCGCCATCGATGATGCAATCGCCGGGCTGCAGCAGGTCGCTCAACTCGGCGATCGCCTGCTCCGTCGCCGTGCCGGCGGGCAGCATGATCCAAACCACACGCGGGGGCGCCAGCGCCGCCACCAGCTCGCCCAGGCTCGCCCGCGCCTCGGCACCTTCGTTGGCGGCCTCCGCCGCCGGCGTCAGGTCGCGGTCGTAGACAACGCAGGCGTGGCCGGCGCGCAGCAGGCGGCGCACGATATTGCCGCCCATGCGCCCAAGCCCGATCATGCCGATCTGCATCCTTGCCGCTCCTTTCAGGTTCTTTTTGCTCGCCGCTCGGCGCAGAGAATGCGCGCCATACTCCGGGAAGGCAAATGCGTGTAGCGTGCTTGCTCTCAAGGAGTGCCGAGGATGCCAGCCATGGCCACCGCTGCAATCGCCTTTACGCCCGCCGGCCGCCTCGCCGAGTTGATCCGGAGCAAGCAGGTCTCCGCCGTCGAGGTGATGCGGGCGATGCTGGCCCGCGCCGAGGCGGCGCAGGCCACCTTCAACTGCTTTATCACGCTGTGTGCCGACCGGGCGCTGAGCGAGGCCGCGGCCGCCGACCGGGCGGTCGCCGAAGGCCGCGAGCTCGGCCCGCTGCACGGCGTGCCGTTCCACGTCAAGGACCTGGTCAATACCGCGGGCGTGCGCACCACGTTTGCCTCCTATCTGCACGAGCACAACGTGCCCGAGCGGGACGCTGTGTGCGTTGCCCGCTTGCGTCAGGCCGGCGCGATCCTGATTGGCAAAACCACGACGCCCGAGTTTGGGCACATGCCCTACACCGAGGCGCCTCTGTTTGGCCGCACGCGCAACGCCTGGAGTGCTGAGCGCACCTGCGGCGGCTCGTCGGGCGGCGCCGCCGTCGCCATCGCCGCCGGCGTCGCCCCCTTGGCGGTTGCCACCGATGCTGGCGGCTCGACCCGGATTCCCGCCGCCTGCAACGGCGTGATCGGCTTCAAGCAGTCGGCCGGGCTCATTCCGCACGACATGTCGCCGGAGCTGTTTGCCAACGTCTCGAGCATCAATCCCATGACGCGCACGGTTGCCGATTGCGGCCTGATGCTGGAGGTCATGGCCGGCGAGCACCCCAGCGATCCTTACAGCTACGGCGCGCCGGCGCGCGGCTTTATTGCCGCGGCGCGGCCGGAAGGTGACTTGCACGGCCTGCGCGTTGCCTGGCGTCCGCTGATGGCGAACCATGTCATCGACCGTGAGGTGCTCGATCTCACCGAGCGCGCGGGCCTCGCTTTGAGCGAACTCGGCGCCAACGTGGAGCCGATGGACGATGATCTCGAGCCGGTCGAGCCCGCCTGGTTTGCCTATACTAGCGCGCTCTGGAATG
>DASTMQ010000048.1:0-18216 GCA_035714005.1 Hyphomicrobiaceae bacterium | reverse complement strand
ACCTTCGCCAATTTCGATATTGTTCGCATCCTGACCGCGGGCGGCCCAATTGATATGACGCACGTGTTTGCGACCTGGTCGTTCCGCGTGGGCATCGAGGGGGGTGACATTCCCTTGGGCGCCAGCGTGTCGTTGTTCATGGTGCCGATTCTGGCAATTGCCGCCATCTTCATCCTGCGTGATATCACCCGGCGGGGGAGTGAGGTCTAATGGCCAACGTTGCGATACCGGCCGGCGCGCCACGGGCCGGCAGAAGGCCGCGATACGGCAGTATGAGCCGGGATCGCCAGTGGGCGTTGCGATGGTCGTATTTTTTCCTGGTACTGTTCGCAATCTTCTTCCTGCTGCCGCCGATCTACATGTTGATAACGTCGCTGAAAACCAGCGCGGAGATCTCGGCGGCCACCAACCCTTGGTGGGTCTTCCATCCAACGCTTGAGAACTACAGAGAACTTTTGACGTCGAACCAATATCTCGTTTTCTTCCGCAACTCGGCGATCGTGTCGGTTTTTGTGGTCACGATCACCATGCTGATCAGCGTGCCGGCCGCCTTCGCGCTTGCACGCATGAAGTTTTGGGGTTCGGCGACCTTGGCCACCGGCGTCTTTCTGACCTACCTGATCCCCGAGACGCTGTTGTTTCTGCCGTTGTTCAAGATGTTTGCGGTGTTTAACGAGTGGACCGGCATTCAGCTTATCAACCGCTGGTGGGTGCTGTTAATCGTCTATCCCACGCTCACGGTGCCGTTCGCGACCTGGATCATGATCGGCTATTTCGCCTCCATTCCCAAAGAACTCGACGAGGCGGCGCTGATCGATGGAGCGACTTGGATGCAGACGCTAACCAAGATCTTCATCCCCGTCGCTCTGCCCGGCTTGATCGCCGCAACGATCTTTGCCTTTACGGTGAGCTGGGCGCAATTCCTCTATCCCCTGGCGTTTACCACTTCGACCGACCAGCTGGTCTTGCCGGTCGGTATCATCACAACGCTAATTAAGGGCGATGTTTTCAATTGGGGGCAAATCATGACCGGCGCGCTGCTCGGTGCGGCACCGCCGCTGATCATCTACGCCTTCCTGATGGATTATTACATCTCTGGGCTAACTGCCGGTGCGACGAAGGGCTAGGAAACATGGCGGAAGTCAGATTGCGCAAGATCGTCAAACGCTACGAAGAAGTCGAAGCGGTGCGCGGCATCGATCTCGACATTGCCGACCACGAATTCGTAGTCCTGGTCGGACCCTCGGGGTGCGGCAAGTCAACGACGCTGCGCATGATCGCCGGTCTTGAGGACATCACCGGCGGCGACATCGTGATCGGTGGCGATGTCGTCAACGATGTGCCGCCGAAGGACAGGGACATCGCCATGGTGTTCCAGAACTACGCGCTCTATCCGCACATGACGGTGGAGCAGAATATGTCCTTCGGCCTGCGCCTCAAGCGCTATCCCAAGGCCGAGATCAGGAAGCGGGTCGACGAGGCCGCACGCATCCTCGATATCAAGGACCTGCTCAATCGCAAGCCCAAGCAGCTTTCCGGCGGCCAGCGCCAACGTGTCGCCATGGGTCGCGCCATTGTCCGCAATCCTAAGGTGTTTCTGTTTGACGAACCGCTGTCGAACTTGGACGCCAAATTGCGCGTGCAGATGCGTACCGAGATCAAGAAAGTGCATCTGCAGGTGCGCACAACGACGGTCTACGTCACGCACGACCAGGTCGAAGCCATGACGTTGGCCGATCGGGTGGTCGTCATGAACAACGGCAATATTGAACAGGTCGGCACGCCGCACCAGCTCTACCACTCGCCGCAAACGCGCTTCGTGGCGGGCTTTATCGGCTCACCGGCCATGAACTTTATTCCCTGCCAGATGGAAGAAGCCGGTGCCGGCCTCAATATACGCGTCACGGACGGGCTGAGCTTTCCCATACCGCCCGCGCGTGCCGACCGTTATCGCCGCCACACCAAGAACGGCAAGCTGCTGCTCGGGCTGAGACCGGAACACATCACCGAAGCAGGGCAGCATATCCAGCCCGGCGAGGTACCGTTCGAGGCCCGCTTGGATGTCACCGAGCCGATGGGGATGGAGACATTGGTTTACTTTCCCCTGAACGGAACCCAGGTCTGCGGCCGCGTCAACCCCAATGCCGGGGCGCAGGACGGTGCGCCGCTGCGGCTTGCCGCCGACCTCAACAACATGCATCTGATCGACGACGCGACCGGGCGGGTGATCTGAGGCCTGCGCGCCTGCCTCAGTGCCGATGCGCTTGCCCCGCCGCACCACCAGCTTCCACCAGGACCTCGATTTCGATCGCGCCGGACTGCTCGAACAGAAGGGTGATCGGAAATCGGTCGGCGGCTTTCAGCGGCGTCTTGAGACCGCTCAGAAGCAGGCGCGGTCCCTGCGGATTGAGCTCGAGGCTGGTTCCGGGCGCAACCAATAAGACGTCGGCCGCCATCGGCAAACTGATGCCGATCTCATTGCGCAGCTCGATCAGTTCCACTCTATCGGCGTGAGGCGTCGTCGCCGCCAAGAGGCGCTCATTCTTGTCGCCGCGATTTCTGATCGTCAGGTAAACGGGGAGGTTGACGGTTCTTGCGTCGGTCACGGCCGGCGCGCGCGCGTTCTCGATGGCAATGGCGTCCTTGATAGCCTGCGCCAGGACCGAGGATGCAATTGTGAGCACGAGCCCAAGCGCAATACCGCACTTCAGCATTAACGCCTTGCTCCATTGGCCAGGCCGGCAGCGTGGCAAGCCGTCCGTCCCGGCCTGCACGATTCTCCTCGTGCAGACCGGGATCCGGCCAACGCCCTCAGCAATGCTTGGCTGGCCCCTGCAGAAACACTGGCGCGCGCGCAAACGTCCCCGTCGCGCGCGGCGCTCGCATCCCCAGCAAACTAGTGCAAATGCCAATCATTAGCAAACCAACCGGCCACTTCGGTTAACGGGGGAGCGCAAATCAGGTCGGAGAAAATGCGGAAAATGCATCATGCAAGGTCCGCAAAAAAGGCGTGGATCTCCCTTGCCAGCGCCGCCGGCTGCTCCAAAGCCGCGAAATGTCCGCCTTTGGGCATCACGCTCCAACGCTTGATGTTGGTGTAGGTCTTTTCGGCGAGCGATCGCGGCGGGCGCAAAATTTCTTTGGGAAACTCCGCATACCCTGTCGGCGCGCCGATGCTCGCCCCCTCCGGGATCGGCCAAGGGCCATGCATGCGGGCGTAGTAGGGCCAAAAGGCCGAGCCAATCGCGCCCGTAAACCAGTAAAGGGAGATGTTGGCCAACATCTCATCGCGGCTCACGGCGTTCTCGGGATCGCCGTTGCAGTCGGTCCAGGCACGGAACTTCTCGAGCAACCAGGCGGCAAGGCCGGCGGGCGAATCGGTGAGGCCAAACGCCAGCGTCTGCGGCCGCGTACCTTGAATCCATTGATAGCCGGTCTCTTCCCTCAAGAACTTATTGAGCTGGCCGAGGTAGACCTGCTCGAGGGGTGTCGGGTCGGCCAGCATGGCCGGATCGCGACGGACCGCCAGCATGTTGAGATGGAGGCCCAAGATGCGCTCGGCATGACGGTGTCCCAATACCGAGGCGACGAAAGCGCCCCAATCGCCGCCCTGTACGCCAAAGCGGCGGTAGCCAAGTACGTCCGTCATCAATGCGGCAAAGACCTCGGCGATTTCCTCAACTGCGAAGCGCTTCTGTCCCGGCTTGAACGACAAGGTGTAGCCCGGCAATGACGGTGCAACGACCGTGAAGCGCTCGGTGAGTAGCGGTATCAGCTTGTGGAACTCGAATACCGAGCCCGGCCAGCCGTGCGAGATCAGCAGCGGTATCGGATCGGGACCGCGCCCCGGCTCGTGAATGAAATGTAGATCTATGCCGGCGATCGGTACCGTGAACTGCCGGAAGGCGTTGAGCTTTGCTTCCCAGGCACGCCAGTCGAAGCCCGATTGCCAATAGGCGGCGATCTGTTTGGCATAGGCCGTACTGGTCCCCGTCGACCAGGCCTCCAGCGGTGGCTCATCGGGCCAGCGCGTTTTCTCCAGTCGCGAGCGAAGATCTGCGATGTCGAGATCGGCGATCTGGAGGCTGAACGGCTTGGGTGTGGGCATGCTGCTTGCGCTCTGCTGGGAATGTTCGCCAGATTGCGCGCTGGCGCGCTTCATCTTGCACGCAGGCGGGTTCGGCGCCCGCGACCAACCGGCTAACTCAGTCCGCCCGCCCTTGCCAATTCACGCAGATGATGGTCGGCATCGCCGAACGCCATGTCGATCATGGTCAGCCGCTTGAAGTAGTGGCCGGCCTTGTACTCCATCGTCATGCCGATGCCGCCGTGCAGCTGGATTGCCGTCTCGCCCACGAAGCGGGCCGAACGGCCGATCTGCACCTTGGCGGCCGCCACGGCTCGGCGTCGCTCGCCGGCGTCGTCTTCGCCGGCCATCATGGTGGCGTAATAGGCCATGCTGCGCGCCTGTTCGACGGCGGTGAACATGTCGACGGCCTTATGCTGCAGCACCTGGAACGACCCGATCGGTACGCCGAACTGTTTGCGCGTCTTCAAGTAGTCGACGGTTAGCTCGTGCAGCGCCGCCATGGCTCCGACGCTTTCGGCGGCCAGTGCGGCGATCGCCTCATCGACGACGCGCTCGAGCACCTCGAGACCCTTTTCCGGTCCGGCCAGCACGCCCTCCGGTCCGACGCGCACGGCCGAGAGCCCGATATCGGCAGCACGGAAGCCGTCCTGGGTCGGATAGTCGCGCCGAGTGACGCCGTTGGCTTTCGCATCCAACAGGAACAGGCCGACGCCGCTGCGGTCGCGTCGGGCGCCTGACGCCCGCGCGGTGACGATCAGCTGGTCGGCGCTGGCGCCGCCCAGGACTACGCATTTTTCGCCCTCGAGCGTGTAGCCGCCCCTGCCGTCGGCGCGGGCCGTCGTCGCCGTGTCGGCAAGATCGTAGCGCGCTTGCCGTTCCTGATGTGCCAGGGCAAGCGTGAGCTTGCCTGCTACCAGAGGCGGTACGAGTTCGGCCAGCAAGGCGGCGTTGCCGGCGTGGCGCAAGGCGCCACCACTCAGTATGACGGTGGCAAAGTAGGGCTCGACGACAAGCGCCCGCCCGAACGCTTCCGCGACGATCATGGTCTCCGTCAAGCCCTGCCCGAGGCCGCCATGCTCTTCCGCGAAGGGAATGCCCAGGAGGCCGAGTTCGGCGTACTGTTGCCAAAGTTCGTCGGCGTAGCCGTTTGGCCGTTTCAGGTAACCGAGGCGCTGATTGAGATCGCCATACCGGTCGAGGAGCAGCCGATCGATGCTTTCCTTGAGCTGCCGCTGCTCGTCGTTGAGATCGAAATCCATCACCATCCTCCCGGCAGGTTATCGGCGCGTGTCGTCACTGGACGCTGCGCACGCTCGCCGCGGCCAGGCCGGCGCCGATCAACAGGCTGCCGCCGACTCGGTTGAAAATCCCAATGACACGTCGGTTTTGCACGAGCCCTCGTGCCCGCGATGCAATCAGCCCATAACCGATCGCGTTCGCAAAGGCGAGGCCGAGAAACGTGGCCTCAAAGATGAACATCTGATTCCAAAAGCCGATGGTCGGATCGATGAACTGCGGCAGGAACGCAATGAAGAAGGTAATACTTTTCGGGTTCAACGCCGTGACAAGCCAGGCGTGGCCCAGCATGCTAAAGGCAGGCGCCTCGTCCTCTCTGCCCTCCACTTGCAACCCTGCCCCCGCCCGCCACAGGCCGATGCCCAGCCAGACGAGGTAGAAGGCCCCGGCCCATTTGAAGATCGTAAACAGCAGCGCCGAGGTGGCCAGTAGCGCCCCTAGCCCAAGCAGCGACAGCGTCATGGCCGTGAAGTCGCCGAGCGCGACACCCACGGCGACGGGGAGCGCAGCGCGCATTCCGCGTCCCAGCGCGTAGGAAATCACCAGCAGGATCGTCGGTCCCGGAATGATCAACAGCACGGCCGATGCGGCAACGAACGCAAGCCAGGTTTCGATACTCATGGGCAGACGCTACTCCGGCTGGATGTTGGCCGCAGGGACGTGCGACGGCTGCTCGCCAAGGCGATCGGAGGCTCCCGGTTCCTGCCCGTGCTCAAAATCCCAGCACCGCTTTGGCGATGATGTTGCGCTGAATCTCATTGGAACCGCCGTAGATCGACACCTTGCGGTAGTTGAAATATCCCGGTGCGGCAGGCGCGGCCCAGGCCAGATCTTCGGCCGGTTCGTTGGCGCCGAACTCGTGCTCGTCCTCATCGGCGCGATAGGGCAGTGCCAGCGGACCGGCAACCTCGAGCAGCAACGCCGTGGTGGCCTGTTGGATTTCGCTACCCTTGATTTTGAGAATTGAGGAGGCCGGGTTCGGTTTGTTGTCTCGACTGTGCCGCTCCTCCGAAAGCACGCGCATTTGCGTCATTTCCAGGGCTTTGAGTTCAACCTCCACGGCGGCCACCTTCTCGCGAAAGCGCTCATCCTGCAGCAGCGGTCTGTCGCCGGCCATGACCTGTGAGGCCAGTTCCTTGATGCGCTGCACGCGCTGCTTGGAGTAGCCGACGCGGGCGATGCCGCTGCGTTCGTTGCCGAGCAGGAATTTTGCGCAGTCCCAGCCACGATGCTCCTGACCCACCAGGTTCTCAACCGGTACTTTGACCTCGTCAAAGAACACCTCGTTGACCTCGCGGCCGCCATCGATGGTCTGGATGGGGCGCACCGTAATCCCGGGTGTGTTCATGTCGATCAGAATGAATGAAATGCCCAACTGCTTCTTGGCGCTGGGATCGGTGCGACAGAGGCAGAAGATCCAGTTGGCGTATTGCGCCGAGGTGGTCCAGGTCTTTTGGCCATTGACGACGTAATGGTCGCCTTGGCGGACGGCCGTGGTCTTGAGACCGGCGAGGTCGGAGCCGGCCCCCGGCTCGGAAAAGCCCTGGCACCACCAATCATCGAGCGCGGCCATGCGCGGCAGGAACCTGCGCTTCTGTTCGTCGGTACCGAAGGCAATGATGACGGGACCGCACATGGAGACGTTGAAGGGCAGAGGCTGCGGCACGCCATTGTACTGCAGCTCTTCCGTGTAGATGTATTGCTGCATCGGCGTCCAGTTGGCGCCGCCCCACGCCGCCGGCCAATGCGGCACCGCCAGGCCTTTGCCGTGCAGGATCTTGTGCGATTTGACCAACTCCTCTTTTTGCAAGTGCCGGTTTTCCATCACCTTCGTGCGGATGGAGGCCGGAATCTCGGCGCGAAAGAAATCGCGCAATTTCTGGCGAAACGCGTTCTCTTCCTTGCTGAAGCGCAGGTCCATGGGGATCTCTCCTCAAACGATCTCGAATAGGCCGGCGGCGCCCTGGCCGCCGCCGATGCACATGGTGACGACGGCATACTTGACGCCGCGCCGCTTGCCTTCGAGCAGGGCATGGCCGGTCATGCGCGCGCCGCTCATGCCGTAGGGATGGCCGATGGCTATGGCACCGCCATCGACGTTGAGCTTATCCTGGGGGATGCCCAGCTTGTCGCGGCAGTAGAGCACTTGGCTGGCGAAGGCCTCGTTGAGCTCCCACAAACCGATGTCATCCAGCTTCATTCCCGTGCGCTGCATGAGTCGCGGCACTGCGAACACCGGGCCGATGCCCATTTCATCGGGCTCGCAGCCGGCTACCGCAAAGCCGCGGAAAATGCCAAGGGGCTTGATGTTGCGCCGCGCGGCTTCCGCGTCCGACATCAGCACGCAGGCGCTGGCGCCGTCGGAAAGCTGGCTGGCGTTGCCGGCGGTAATGAATTGGTCATCGCCGCGCACCGGTTTCAGCTTGGCGAGACCCTCCAGGTTGGTGTCGGGCCGATTGCCTTCGTCGCGCTCGAGCGTGACGGTGCGTTTGGAGACTTCCTTGGTCTCCTTGTTCTCGACCTGCATGATCGACGTCAGCGCTACGATCTCCGCGTCGAGCCGCCCGGCCTTCTGGGCGGCCGCCGTGCGCTGCTGGCTTTCGAGCGCATACTCGTCCTGCTTCGCGCGGCTGATGCCGTAGCGCCGCGCTACGATATCGGCCGTCTCGATCATCGGCATATAAAGCGCGCCCTTGTGCTCGACGATCCAGTCATTGCGGTAAAATTTCGTGTTCATATGCATTTGCACGAGGCTTATCGATTCAAGCCCGCCGGCCACCGCCACCGGCACGCCTTGCTCTTTGATGGCGTGGGCGGCGAGCGCGATCGCCTGCAATCCCGACGAGCAGAAGCGATTTACGGTCTGCGCCGCCGCCGTTACCGGCAGACCGGCCCGGATTGCACACTGCCTGGCGATATTGCCCCCCGTCGCGCCTTCGGGGTTGGCGCAACCCATCACCACGTCCTCGACGTCGCCAGGCTCGACGCCGGCGCGCTTGACGGCGTGGGCGATCACATGCCCGCCCAGCTCGGCGCCGTGCGTGAGGTTGAAGGCACCGCGTACGGCGCGGCCGATCGGTGTGCGGGCGGTGGAAACGATGACGGCGTCGACCATGGCGAAGTTTCCTTCTATCGCGTCGGTGAATTTTGCGGCTGCGGCCGGGGAACGGGAAAGCTGGTCAGGAAGGCGCGCAATCGCCAAGCCATCGCGGCAATCGGTTGGCAAAAGGCCTTTGTGTCCGCGCCTGCTCGGCGACAAGGTCTGGCATAGGTCATGGCGTCTGTGTCACTCAGCTGCGGCCTGCCTTCGCTGCCGCTCTTCCGCAATCAGCTCTTTTTTCGACAGCTTGCCGACCGCGGTCTTGGGCAAGGCGTCGCGAAATTCCAGCTGCGCGGGCAGTTCGTGGCGGCCGAGCTTGTCGGCCAGAAATGCGCGCAATTCCTCGAGCGTAATGCGCTCCTTGTTCGGCTTCAACTGGATGAAGGCCTTGGCCGCCTCACCACGGTAGCTGTCGGGGACGCCGATCACGACGACTTCGGCGACGCTTGGATGTTCGTAGATCGCCTCCTCGATGGCGCGCGGGTAGACGTTGAAGCCGCCGGAAATGATCATGTCCTTCTTGCGATCGACGATATAGAAAAAGCCGTCCTGATCCATGTAGCCGATATCGCCCGTCAAAAACCAGCCGTCGACAAAGGCGGCCACCGATTCTTCGGGAGCGTTGAAATAGCCGCGGGTCACGTTCGGGCCCTTGATGCGGATTTCGCCGATCGCACCGGCCTCCAGCACGCGCCGATTGTCGTCGAGTGCCACCACGTCCATGACAATGCCGGGCAGCGGCAGCCCGCAAGTGCCGGGCTTGTGGGCGCAGTCCCTGGGTAGGCTGGTGCCGGCCGGCGAGGTCTCCGTCATGCCCCAGCCGCCGCCCATGCGGTGGCCGGTCAGCTTGTAGAATTTCTCCGCCACCTCAACGGGAATGCCGGCGCCGCCGGAGCCGACGAAGCGCAAGGAGGAAAAATCGCGTTTTTCAATGCCGGGCGTGTTGACCAACGCGATCCACATGGTGGGCACGCCGGGGAAGGCGGTGGCCCGCTTCAGCTCGATGTCGCGCATGGTGGTTTCGACGTCGAAGCGCAGGCGCAGCAGGATCTCGTTGCCGTCGCGCAGGGAGCGCAGTAGCACCGACGTCAAGGCATAGATGTGAAACAGCGGCAGCACACAGATGACCTTGTCCGTTCCGGGCTCGGTCAGGCGCTGGGCGTCCCCCCAAATCTTGTAGATTGAGATGGTCGATGTCAGGTTGGCATGGCTGAGCATCGCCGCTTTCGGCTTGCCCGTGGTACCGCCGGTATACTGCAACAGCGCCAAGTCATCGACGGACAGGGAGGGCCATGCCGCGGGTAGCCTCCGCGCTCCGTCCGCGCGCAGCGTCTCGTAGCGCAACAGACCGGCCTCCTCGTCAATCGGCGTGCTCGGCACCCGCGAGGGGGCGAACGCCCCATCGTCGCAAACGATCAGGTGATCGAGCAGCGCGTCGGCCTTGAGCTTCTGTGCCATGGGCAACAGCGCTCCGACATTGGTCGTCACCAGAATACGTGTTTGCGAGTTAGCGAGCTTGTAGGCCAGCTCCCGCTCAGCATCGAGCGGCGATAAATTGACGATGCGACCGCCGGCCTTCAGCACCGCGAAAAAGAAGTACGGGTGATAGGGTGTATTGGGAAGATAAAGGCCAACCGATGTCCCCCGCCTCACCCCAAGCTGCATCAGGCTCGCCGCCAGTGCCGCGGTCGTCCGGCCGAGCTCCGCATAGCTGATCTCATGGTCGCGGTATTCGATCGCCGTCTTGTGGGCGAAGCGGGCAACGGCGCCGTCCAACAGCGCGGGCAGGGTGGTAATTTCGAGCGGGCTGTCCCAGCGCAATCCTGGCGGATAGCTCTTCTCCCAGTGGTGCGCCACTGTCATGCGTCACTGCCTTGTTGTTGAGCGCCCGCCTGCGGCACTATGATCGCGCGACCCTAGGCGCGGACCGCGCCCTTGGCAACACGTTCGGGTACGTCCGGGAGGCCCCTGCAAGCCATGAAAAATCCATTCGATCTCTCCGGCCAGGTAGCCGTCATCACCGGCTCGAGTAAGGGTATTGGTCGTGCGGCGGCGGAAATCATGGCGGGGCTCGGTGCCAAGGTGGTCATTTCCAGCCGCAAGGCCGATGCCTGCGAGGCCGTGGCGGCGGCGATCAAGAGCCGTGGCGGCGAAGCGATCGTCATTCCCTGCAATATCTCGCGCAAGGAGGAGATCGAAGGCCTCGTCAAAGGCACGCTCAAGCATTGGGGCAAGATCGACACGCTGGTGTGCAACGCCGCCGTCAACCCCTACTTCGGACCGCTCGAGAAGATCCCCGATGACGCCTTTGACAAGATCATGAGCTCCAACATCAAGAGCAACCTTTGGCTCTGCAACTCCGCCATTCCCGGCATGGCCGAGCAGGGCGGCGGCAGCGTGGTGATCGTGTCCTCAATCGGCGGCCTGCGCGGCAGCGCGCAACTCGGCGCCTATGGGATCTCGAAGGCCGCCGACATGCAGCTAACCCGCAGCCTGGCGGTCGAGTGGGGGCCGCGCAACGTGCGCATCAACTGCGTGGCGCCCGGTCTGGTCAAGACCGATTTTGCCCGCGCCCTGTGGGAAGATCCCGAGCGTTTGAAGCGAACGGTCTCGACCGCTCCCTTGCGCCGCATCGGCGAGCCCCATGAAATCGGGGGCATTGTCGCGTTTCTGGCCTCAACGGTCGCATCGTTCATGACCGGTTCGGTCATCGTCGCCGACGGCGGTGTCACCATCGCCTAGGCCCATGCGGGCTGCCATCCTGCGCCAAGGCGCCCGCGCACGGCCCGCTGCCGCAAGGGGCGCTCGGCGTTTGCTTTCGCGCCACGGGCTTCGCAAACGAGGCGTGGCCGGCGCGCGGGCCGGCCACCTTTCCTGTGTTGTGGCCCCGTGTGTCTGGACCGTGTGTCTGGACCGTGTGTGGGCGAAATCAGGTCTGCGGGGGCGGCGGTGAGCCCTGGCTGCCCTCGCCGGGGCCGGCGGTCCGATTGCGCCGGTCGCGCATGTACTCGTCGAATTCGGCGCGATCTCGGGCCATGCGCAAGCGGTCCAGGAAGTCGCGGAATTCAGCGGCTTCTTCCTCAAGGCGCTTCAAGGCTTCTTCGCGATATTCATCAAAGGCACGGTTGCCCGTTGGCGCCAGACCACCGTGTCGGCCCCAGCGTTGCTCCCAGCGCTGCATGCGCTGCTCGAAGCGGTCGCGTTTACGCTCCCAACGTTCCGCGGCCCGTTCCTGCCATCGCGCCAGCTCAGAATGCCGTCCACATCCCATTCGTCCGCTCCATAGTAGATAAGCCAAGATCGCGAGCCCGACAGGCCAGAACACGATGAAGCCGAGAACCATCAGGGCGAGCCAGGCCGGCCGGCCGTAGTCGTCGATCCTCGCAATTGCTTCCGACATCGCCATCTCCACTCTCCAGATTGCCTCCACCGCGCTCGAGGTGGCCCGAGCCGCCCCATACCATGTCAATGTTTATAACATTTACATGGCCTCGGCCCGCCGTTCCGTCAAGGGGCCTCATGGTGCAAGAGGTCTGATGGTGCGAGGGGCCTCATGGTGCAAGGGGCCTCATGGCGCAAGGGACCCATGATGCAAGCAACCCATGGTGCAAGGGCTCCCGGGGACTGAAGGGTTGCGCGGCGGAGGGGGCCTCAGGAGGCGGCCGCGCGCAAGGATCGACGTCGACTTTGTCGCCGCGCGGGGACATCTGGCACGCCCAAGGTCCGGGCCGCGTGCCAACAGCGAGGGATATGGCGCGAGGAGAGGCCGAAGGTCGCAAGACCGGAGCGACGGCCGCCGCCCCTCGCCCGCCCGTGCACCCAAGAGATCCCACCGCCCGACGCTGCCCTCGCAGGGGGGCGCCCCGGGGCAGTGTCCCTCTCGACGCTTGGGCTCCACAGGGCACGTGAGCTCGACAGGGCCGCGTGGGCTCGACAGGGCGCGTGCGCTCGATAGCGAAGCGCACGGCCGCCAAGGCTCCCCGTCGCAGGGGGTGGGTCTGCTGCGGCGTTGGGCTAAGCGTTGCGCTTGGCTGTGGGCGCGTGGCGTGCCGAGGCCGGCGCGCCCCAAGCGCGCGGCATGAGCATTGCTCCGCGCCTGAGGCAATGGCAAGCCAGCCCGCCCGCGTGCTCCCTCTTTCCGAGCCCGTGCCGATGCGGCTGGCACAAACGATCAGCGGCTGGCGCGTTGACGGCATCGCGCTAACCTGGTCTGATCGATCCCATGGAGGAGTGCCGCGGGAGGCCTGTTCGCGGCACCGGGCGAGCACACTCGCCAAAGTCGCTAGCTCGCCAAAGTGGCTAGCTCGCCAAAGTGGCTAGGGAGGGTATTCATGAACGAGCGTGAACTGCGAGGGTTAATCGCAAGGGTCAAGGACGGCGAGCTGTCGCGCCGATCGTTTGTGCAAAAGATGATTGCGCTCGGTCTAACCGCGCCGATGGCGACGCAGATGCTCGATTTTTGCGGCGTGGCCAGAGCGCAAGGCTCGTTCAACTACAAGCCAAGCAAGCGCGGGGGCGGTGGAGCCCTGAAAGTGTTGTGGTGGCAAGGGGCAACGCTGCTCAATCCACACTTTGCGGTCGGCACCAAAGATCAGGAGGGCTCGCGCATCTTCTACGAGCCGCTTGCAGCCTGGGACGGCGATGGGGAGCTGGTGCCCATCTTGGCGGCGGAGGTTCCGAGCCGCCAAAACGGCGGCCTCGCCGCGGACGGCCTTTCCGTCACTTGGAAGCTCAAGCGCGACGTGAAATGGCACGACGGCAAACCCTTCACGGCCGACGACTGCGTCTTCAATTGGGAGTACGCCTCCGATCCCGCGACGGCGGCCGTCACGATCGGCAGCTACAAGGACGTCAAGGTCCAGAAGGTTGACGACTACACCGTTACCGTGCGCTTCGCCAAGCCGACGCCGTTTTGGGCCGATGCCTTTGTCGGCACGCGCGGCATGCTGATCCCCAAACACCTCTTTGCCGAGTTCTCCGGGGGAAAGTCGCGCGATGCGCCCACCAATCTCAAACCGGTGGGAACGGGTCCTTACAAGTTCGCCGACTTCAAGCCGGGAGATCTCGTCAGGGGCGAAATCAATGCCGGCTACCATCGTGAGAACCGACCGTATTTCGATTCCATCGAAATGAAAGGCGGCGGCGACGCCATTTCCGCCGCCCGCGCCGTGATCCAAACCGGGGAGTACGACTACGCCTGGAACATGCAGGTGGAAGACGAGATCCTGCAGCGGCTCGAAAAGGGCGGCAAGGGCATCGCGGTCATCACACCCGGCGGCAACATTGAGCACATCCAGCTCAATAGCACCGATCCTTGGACGGAGGTCGACGGCGAACGATCGAGTGTCAAAACCAAGCACCCGGTGCTCGGTGACCCGGCCGTGCGCCAGGCGCTCAGCATGCTGGTGGATCGACAGTCCGTGCAAGACCATATCTATGGCCGCACCGGCGTTGCCACCGGCAATTTCGTCAACAATCCGGAGCGTTTCGTCTCCAAGGCCACCAAGTGGGAGTTCAATGTCGAGAAGGCCAACCAGGTGCTCGAAGCTGCCGGCTGGAAGAAGGGCGCGGACGGCATCAGGGCCAAGGACGGCAAAAAATTGAAGTTCGTGTTCCAGACGTCGATCAACACCCCGCGGCAAAAGACGCAGGCGATTATCAAGCAGGCCTGCCAAAAGGCGGGCATCGACCTGGAACTGAAGTCGGTCGTGGCGTCCGTGTTCTTCTCCTCCGATGTCGCCAATCCCGACACCTACCCGCACTTTTATTGCGACCTGCAAATGTACACGACCACCATGACGCAGCCCGACCCGGAGCTGTTCATGAACCAGTTTGCCTCTTGGGAGATCGCCACCAAGGACAACAAGTGGCAGGGACGCAACATTACCCGCTGGAAGAGCGAGGAGTACGACAAGGCTTTCCGAGCCGGAGAGGGCGAGCTCGACCCCGTCAAGCGGGCCGCGCTTTTTATCAAGATGAACGAGATGGTGGTCGGCGATTACGCGGTCATTTCGGTGGTGTACCGTCCGCGCGTCGCGGCCATTTCCAGCAAGCTGCAGGCACCCTTGAGCGGCTGGGATAACGACCTGTGGCTGCTGTCAGACTGGTACCGGGAGGCGTGAGCGCCGTCTTCCAAACCAGGCGCCGGCCGCAATGGGATGAGGATCGATGGGCTCCTACCTGCTAAGGCGCCTGCTGATTGCCATTCCCAGTCTCTTGGGGATCAGCGTTGTGCTGTTCACGGTGCTGGCGCTCGCACCCGGTGATCCCTTCGAGGAGCTGGCCACAAATCCCGCGGTTCCGCCGGAGGTTCGCACCGCCCTGCGCCTCAAGTTCGGCCTCGATGATCCCGTCGCGCTGCGCTATGTGCACTGGCTCGCTGCCATGCTGGGCGGGGATTGGGGTTTTTCATTCGTCAGCCGCATCGATGTCGGCGCATTGATCATGCAGCGGCTGCCCACGACCTTGTTCGTAATCGGTTCCTCGCAGCTGCTGGCCATCCTGATCGCCATGCCGGTCGGCATCTACGCCGCCACCCGTCCCTATTCGCTCTTCGACCAGATCGCCAATGCCTTTGCCTTCGTCGGCTTTTCTCTGCCGACCTTCTTCACCGGTCTACTCTTCATCCTGATCTTTAGCATTTGGCTCGACTGGCTCCCGTTCGTTTACCGGTCCGACATCAGCGCTACGGGGTGGCAGTGGTATCTTGAGCATCTGCGCCAGGCCATCATGCCGATCGCCGTGCTCGCCCTGTTCCAGGCGGCATCCCTGACGCGCTATGTGCGCTCGGCCATGCTCGATGTCATCCGTTTGGACTACGTGACGACGGCCCGCGCCAAGGGGCTTGGCGAGCGCGTCGTCATCCTGAAACACGTCGTACGCAACGCTTTAATTCCGGTGGTGACGCTGGTGGCATTGCAAATGCCGGCCATCTTCGGGGGCGCCATCGTTACCGAGCAGATCTTCCGTATTCCCGGCATAGGCTCGTTGCTAATCAGCTCGATCCTCGCCAACGACACCCCCGTCGTGATGGCGGTGACGTTCGTGTTTGCCGGCCTTGTCATCGTTTTCAATCTAATCGCCGATATCTTGTATGGATGGCTCGACCCCCGCATCACCTTCAGTTGAGATGGGCGCTAGCGGCTTGCGCCGCGCGCGACCCCATTCGCCCGCATTCGAGGCATGGCGCAGGTTCCGTCGCCATCCTCTGGCGCTGGCCAGCGCGGCTGTCCTGCTCTTGATGATTGCTGCCATCGCGCTGGGTCCGACGCTGTGGCCGGTCGCCATCAACGACATCGATTTTAGCGCCCGCCTCAAGGGACCGAGTTGGGCTCATCCCTTCGGCACCGATGATCTCGGCCAGGATCTGCTCGCCCGCATGCTCTATGGCGGGCGCATCTCGCTGGCGGTGGGTCTCGCCGCCATGGCGGTCGCCATCCTGGTCGGCACGCTGATCGGTGCGGTCGCGGGCATGTCGCGCAGTTGGCTCGGCTCGGCGCTGATGTGGCTCACGGACCTGTTCCTGTCTTTGCCGCAATTGCCCCTGCTGCTCTTGGTCATCTATCTGTTCCGGGATTTCCTCAAAGGTTTGTTCGGTCCCGAAGGCGGCGTCTTCATTCTCATCGTTGCCGTGATCGGCGGCTTGCGCTGGATGCCGGTCGCGCGCCTGGTGCGCGCCCAATTCCTGTCGCTGCGCGAGAAGGAATTCGTTGAAGCGGCCAGGGCCCTTGGCGCCTCGAAATCACGCCAGGTGGTGCGCCACATCCTGCCCAACGCGCTGGGGCCGGTGATCGTGGCCGGCACCATCGATGTCGCCGCGGCCATCATAGCCGAATCGACCCTATCGTTCTTGGGCTTAGGCTTTCCGCCCGATATTCCCACCTGGGGCCGCATCCTCTACGACGCCAAGGACTACCTCGACATCGCGCCGCATTGGGCGATGTTTCCCGGCGCCGCGATCTTCCTCGCCGTGTTGACGATCAATTTCATCGGTGACGGATTGCGTGATGCGCTCGACCCGCGCAAGGTGATGTGATGGCAAGGGGCGCGGTGTGAAATCTGGCGTGGGCGAGGCACTTCTCGAAATTCGCGGCCTCAAGACGCATTTCCAAACCGACGATGGCATGGTGCAGGCCGTCGACGGCGTCGACCTGACGATCGCGCGCGGCGAAACCGTCGGCGTGGTCGGTGAGTCCGGTTGCGGCAAGACCGTCACCGCCATGTCGATCCTGAAATTGGTGCCGATGCCGCCCGGCCGCATCGTCGCCGGCCAGATTCTCTGGCAGGGTCGCGACCTGGTGCCGCTGCCGCCCGAGGCAATGAATGACATCCGCAGTAAGCAAATCGCCATTGTGTTCCAGGAACCGATGACCTCCCTCAATCCGGTCTATACGGTGGGCGAGCAGATTGCCGAGGTCATTCGACGCCACGAGGGCCTGGGTCGGCGCGCCGCGCTGAACAAAACCACCGAGATGCTGCGCCTGGTGCAAATTCCAAATCCGCAGCGGCGCGTGCACGATTACCCACACCAATTCTCCGGCGGCATGCGCCAACGGGTCATGATCGCCATGGCGCTGTCCTGCGATCCCAAGCTGCTGATCGCCGACGAGCCGACGACCGCGCTCGACGTCACCATCCAGGCACAGATCTTGGAATTGCTGCACGATATGAAGTCGCGTTTCGGTATGGCCGTCATGCTGATCACGCACGCCATGGGCGTGGTGGCCGAGACGGCCCAACGCGTCGTGGTGATGTACGCCGGCAAGGTGATCGAGGAGGCCCCGGTCGCGCAGCTGTTCGGCCAGCCGCGTCATCCCTACACGCGCGGCTTGATCCGCTCCATTCCACGCATCGATCGAGCCGCCGCCAACAGGAGCCGGCTCGAGACCATCGGTGGGGTCGTGCCGAGCCTCCTGCGTCCCCCACCGGGCTGTCGATTTGCGGCGCGTTGCCCGCACGTAATGGCGAAATGCCGGGACGCAAGTCCGCCGCTGTTGGAGGTGGGGCGGGGCCACAAGGTCGCTTGCGTGCTCGAACAACCCGAGGCGGTGCAATGACCGAGCCGCTGTTGCGCGTCAAGGATCTCGTCAAGCACTTTGCCATCACCGGCGGGGTGCTGTCGCGCGAGGTCGATCGGGTGCACGCCGTCGATCATGTGAGCTTCGAGATCGGCGCCGGCGAGACCCTCGGCCTCGTCGGCGAGTCGGGCTGCGGCAAATCGACCACCGGTCGCTGCATTCTGCGCCTGATCGAGCCGACGGCCGGTGAAATTTGGTTTGAGGGGCGCAACGTTACCGCTTTTCGGCGCGACCAGCTGCGTGCGCTGTGCCGGGACATGCAGATCATCTTCCAGGACCCATTCGCCTCGCTCAATCCGCGCATGACGGTCGGCACCATTATCGGTGAGGCTCTGACCATCCATAAGCTTGCCAAGTCGAGAGCGGCTTACCGCGATCGCATCGTCGCGCTGCTCGAAACCGTGGGCCTGCAGGCCGATCACATGCGCCGGTACCCGCACGAATTCTCCGGCGGTCAGCGCCAGCGCATCGGTATCGCGCGCGCGCTCGCGGTGTCGCCAAAGCTGATCGTCTGTGACGAGCCGGTCTCGGCGCTCGACGTATCGGTGCAGGCGCAGGTCATCAACCTTCTGCAGGATCTGCAGGGCGAGATGGGCATGAGCTATCTGTTCATCGGGCACGATCTGGCTGTGGTAAAGCACATCGCCGACCGC
>DASTMQ010000047.1:0-9375 GCA_035714005.1 Hyphomicrobiaceae bacterium | reverse complement strand
CGCCGCGCTTGACGGGGAGGAAAAAGCGGCCGATTGGGTCGGCTCCCACCACGGCCGCACGGGAGGGCGAGGTGAAACGGGAAGTTTTGGCGCTGGCCCTCATCGGCCTGGCGCCGGCGAGCCCGGCCCCGGCGGTCGATGCCGGCGCGCTCGAGCCGGGCCGCTATGAGGTGAGCGTCCGCCTCGATCTGCCCAACATTGAGGGGGCGGCGGCCGCGCGGGTATTGAGCCTTTGTGTGCCAGCCCAGGATGGGGTCGGCACGCATGGGCTGATGGCCTTGAGCGAAAACAATCCGTTTTCCCACTGTCCCGTTTTCAACGTGCACCAGCAAGGCTCGACGCTCAGCTTCGAGATCGTCTGCCCCGGCGGCAATGCCGCCATGGCCTCGGCCAGCTATCGTCTCGCCGGCACTGCCTTCGACGGGCGCATAGCCATGAAGCTGGGCGGCAAAAACATGACGCTGACGGAGACGCAGACGGGTCGCCGCATCGGCGAGTGCCAACCTTGAGATGGCCCGCGCCGGCCGCGCGCCTCAGCCGGCGCGCGTTGCTACGCTGCCGGCGCCGAGAACAGGTCGGCGATCTCTGCTAGATCATCGTGGCCATAGCCGGTAGCCGTGCCGCCGATGCGCTTGGCGAACGCGGCGGCGCGCTCGAGCACGATATGGCGCTGCCGATCCACGGTGACGACGTGATAGCTATCGTCGAGCACACAGGTCTCGACCTGGCCGCCCAGCGCGCTCTGCAAATAGGCGGCGTTGCCAAGGCTCGCCCGATCATCGTGGCGAGGGTGAATGATCAAGGTGGGCTGCCGTATGCGTCGCAGTTCGCGCCGGACGACGGCGACGAGCCGGCGCATCTCCAGCATCACCCGGCCGGGATTGCACATTTGTCCGGCCTGCGAGCTGTCACCGCTGTTGATTGCGGCGGTGACCAGTGCCCGCACCCGCGGATCCTTGATGCCATAGGGCTCGCGTTCGGAGAAGCGGACGAGATTGGCGCCCCACTCCGACCGCACCAGATTGAAGAAGATGCTGTACCAGGGCACGCCCCAGCCATCGAGCTTCAGGGTGGGGGCGAACAGCGTGGTCGCGTGCACGTCCAGGGGATACTCGGCGGCCAAGTGCAGGGCGAGAATCGCGCCCATCGACAGGCCGCCGACGATCACCTTCTTACAGCTGTTGGTGAGCTCTCGATGCGCCGTCTGAACCGAGTGATACCAATCCTTCCAGCCGGTGGCGCGCAGGTCCTCGAAGCTGCCGCAGTGGCCGGCGAGCTGGGGGCAATGCACGGTGTGGCCGGCCCTCGCCAGTCCGCGGGCGACGAACCGCATCTCAACGGGCGTGCCGCCGAGCCCATGGATCAAGAGGAAGCCCACCGGCCCGCCACGAAAGGTCTCGCTGTAGTCAGGTGTGGCCATGAAGGTCGAACTCGTCTGGCAGGGGGGAGGCGTGGCGGTCGGGCTCAAGCGGACTTGCGCGCGTTGAGCGCCAGCCAACGGCCGAGGAAGCGGGTGGCCTCGGCAAAGTCTTGCACCGGCTGGTGCGGGAGTTTGCGAAAGCGGCAGTGCGCCGCCAGTTGCCCCTTGGCCAACACCAGGTCTGAACGTTCCGCAATGCAGAAATCCGAGCGGCCATCGCCCACCACCACGCTCAGCGCCTCGCGCGTCCGCGGCGCCGCCCCGTGGCTGCATTTGCAGTTTCCAAGCGACGCCGCACAGGCGCTCTGGGCGAAGGGAAACTCGAGCCTCCAGCAATCGCCGCCCAACCACCGCAAGTGGTTGGCAAAGAAGGGAAGGCTCAACCCGGCGGCGCGCAGCACGTTGCCGACCAGGAGATCGAGGCCATCGGAAAGGACGACAACCTTTAGGTCCCAGCGGCGACATAGCGCGACGAAGCCCGGAAACTCCGGGTCGATCTTAATGGCCCGCAGCAACGCCGCCATGGCCTCGGGGGTGGCCCTCAGCAAATCGACCTGTTGGGCCATGCAATCGCGCCCGCTGCGTCGACCCTCCTGCCACTCGCGCTCGAGCGTGCGCCAGGACGGATGGCAGAAGCGGGCAAACAAGGTATCGGTGGGATCGCTCGGCGCGATCGTGCCATCAAAGTCGACATAGACGCTTCCCAGCATTCACAACCCTTTCACCACCGCGTCTGATGCCGCCCACACCAGTTTATTGTGCGCTGCGCAATCGCGCCTTATGGCCGCTCGTCTTGAGGCGAAAAAGTGTCAAAGGAGCTCGGCGCTTATCACACTAATTTGAAATCGACCCTGAACCGTCGATTGGGCCGGCACCCTGCGGCAATGTGCGGCGCCGCGGCCGGGCCGTGGCATCAGGCGCGATCGTTGTCGGCGCGCGACACCTGGTCGGCGACGGCCTCGAGTTCATCGAGCCGTTCGAGCATGTGTTTGACGTCGCTCGACAGCTCCTCGGGTGCGAGCCCCTGCGTGGCCCAGCGCAAGGAGGAGCCGATGCGGGACAAAAAGTAGATATTGTTGACGCGTGCAGTGAACTTTGGCTTTTGCATGTTTCGAAGGCCGATGGCGTTGCGGCTGAGGGAAGCGCCGGCGGATTAGCGGTGAGGGGCGAAGACCTGACGGCCTTGATCGGCGCCAGTATCGGGAGCTGGATGGGGAGCTGGCGCGCCGGACCTTGCGCGGCCAACGATGGCCACCGTGTGGCAGTGAGCGCGACATGACGCTGCGGGGGGCGCTGCCGTGGGGCGCTGAGAGGGCTCTCCTTTCCTGGGCGGGCGCCGACGGCGATGCCGGCGCCGGGGCCGAGCGTCAGATGGTCGATAGCGGGGCTCGCCGCATCCCCGTTTCGGGGGAGAACAAAAATCGGGGGAGCACAAAAAGAGGTGGGGGCAGCCCGGCGGCGCCGCATGGGTGAGCCCCGCTGCTTGGCTCAGGCCCCCGCAAACGGGCCGCGGCGCGTTATCTCACGGCAACAACGCGGAGCCCGTCGGCTCGCCTCAGCGGCCCATCGCCCGCTTTGCCGGCACATCGATGGGCAAGAACTCCACGCCCGAGCGTTGCACGGGCTGCGGGTAGAGCTTCATCAATTCCAGGACCTCGCCGGGCATGCCGACGGTGACGGGCAGGCCCAACTCGGCTGCCTCGTGCGCGGTCAGCGCGTAGTCGTGCGTCCACTGCCCGCCGGCCAGCTTTTCCGCCAGCTTCTCGGCCGAGGCTTGGTCGAGGCGCGGGGTCAGCAATTCGACGGCGCCGCGTTTGACCTGCGCCAAGGCTTTTTCGCTCATGTCGGCCAGCACCAGCGTCAAGTCGAAGATTTGCTCGATGGGTTTGGATTGACGCACGCGCACGATGCTGGCCGCGGGAAAACCGGCAATCTGGGGATCGATCGGCCCCAACACCGAGAACTCACCGAGCACGATTTCATCGGCCGCAAGGGCGATCAGCGTGCCGCCGGACATGGCGTAAACGGGGACAAACACGGTGACCTTGGCGGCATGCGCCTCGACGGCGCGCGCGATCTGCATCGCCGCCAGCACGAGGCCGCCGGGGGTGTGCAAGATGAGATCGATCGGCCGCTCCGCCGGGGTTTCCTTGATCGCCGCGATAATGGTTTGGGCGTCTTCCAAATCGATATGCCGGGCGACGTTGAAGCCGAACAGGCTGCGCTTTTCCTGGCGGTGGATCATGGTGATGACGCGGCTGCCGCGCGCCCTCTCGATGCTTTGGATGGCCTTGAGGCGGTTGAAGGCGGCCCACCGGCCCATCAGCAGCGGCTGCAGCGCCATCAGGGCTAGAAAGATCCAAATCAGCGTCGAGAAATCGACTGACATGGTCGGCTCCAGGCGACGGGAACGCTCAAGTATCAGCGCACGAACAGGGCGCAAGCCCTAGCCGACCGGCGTGGGGCCCTGCAACGCGATTTTTTGCGAGCAGGCCTCATTTCGCCAAGCGAATCACTTAAGCCGGCGCGCTCCTTGGCGTTGGGTGAGCACATGCACAAGGCGTACGTGGCGTCGGATTTGCTGCCTGCAATGGCGTTTTGGCTCGTTGCCCTCCTGGCTGCAGGGCCGGCCTTTAGCATCATGCGCCAGGGCCGGCGCGGGCGGGCGCGCAGCGCCATCGCCTATCTCGCGGGTTTCTTTTTAGGTCTCATGCTGACGGTCGGCCTTGCCTTTGCCGGCGCCATGCTGCTGGCGGCGGACTGCCCCATCTTTAACGCCGGGGCCACCGGGGCCTTTTTGGGTCCCTTTACCGGCCTGGTGCATGCAAAGCTGCGCCGCGGGGCGCGGCGGCGGCCAAAGTTGGCCGAGGCCTGACGGACCCGCATGGCACGCCGGCGACGGCCGAGCATTCCCAGGCCGCGGCGTCTCCGTTAGGGTGGCCGTTTTTAGGCTGAACCCTTTTTGGGTGAGAAGCGGGTCGGCGCGTCGCCGGGGAGCAGCATGCGGCAGTCATACGGTTGGGTCGTTGTCGGCGCGGGTATGCTGATGACCTGCGTCGGCATGGGAGCGATGCTCTCGCTCGGCGTCTTTCTGCCGCCGTTGGCGGCCGAAACGGGCTGGTCCCGCACCGGCATTTCCACGGCCGCGACGCTCGATTTCCTGTTCATGGGCGCGGCCGCGCTGGTGTGGGGCGTGCTGTCGGACCGCTACGGTACGCGCATCGTCGTGCTGGCGGGCAGCGCGCTTCTGGGCCTCGGCCTCATCGCGGCCAGCCGCGCCGACACCCTTTTCGCCTTTCAGCTCTTGTTCGGTGGCCTGGTCGGCATCGCCGCGGGCAGCTTCTATGCGCCGATGATGGCGGCGGCAACCAGCTGGCTCGAGCATCGACGCAACCTTGCGGCCGCCCTGGTTTCGGCCGGCATGGGCATCGGCTCGATGACGGTCTCGCCACTGGCGGCGTGGTTGATCGGCGCCTTTGACTGGCGCACCGCCATGTTTGCCATCGGCTGCCTGGCCTGGATCCTGCTGATCCCCGCGGCCTTGCTGGTGCGACAGCCACCGCAAGGCGCGCAAGCGCGCGCGGGTGCCGAAACGGGGCAGGAGGCCTATCCCCTGAGGAGCACGCAGGCCGTGCTCACGCCGCAGTTCGCGGCGATCGCGCTTGCGCATTTTGCCTGCTGCGCGGCGCACTCGGGGCCCATTTTTCACATGGTCTCCTACGCCACGCTCTGCGGTCTGCCGACCATGCTCGCCGTCAGCGTCTTCGGCGTCGCCGGGCTCGCCGGCTTGGGTGGCCGCATCGGGCTTGGCATTGCCGCCGATCGGCTCGGCGCCAAACCCGTGCTGGTTGCCGGGTTGCTCGTGCAGGCCCTGGCGGTAGGGGCCTATGTTTTTGTCAGTGAGCTGACGGAATTCTATGCCCTGTCGGTCGTGTTCGGGCTGGCCTACGGCGGCGTCATGCCGCTTTATGCCGTGCTCGTGCGGGACTTTTTTGGTCCCCGCATCATGGGCACCCTGTTCGGTGCGGTCTCCATGTTCGCCAGCGTCGGCATGGCCGTCGGCCCCTGGGCGGGCGGCTATGTGTTCGATAATTCTGGCAGCTACCTCTGGCTCTACCTGGGCTCGTTCGCCATCGGGCTGGCGGCGGTGGCGATTGCGCAGACCTTCCGTCCGGGCCGCCTTCCGCGCCGGGACGAGCTCGCGCTCACGCCCGCCTGATCGGCCCTCGGGCGTCCAGGCTCGCCGGCGCGAGGAAAGTTAACGTCGCCTAACCGACGAGACCTGCTCGGCTTTGCACTTTTCCATCGGCATCGCCGTCGTCGACCAGCGGTCCTTGATGATGGTGACGACATAGCGCCGGCAGCTCGGGGCGGCGCCGGCGACAAAGCGCACCTGAAACAGCGCAAGTTCCGGTTTCTTCTGGCGTGGCCAGACGAAAACGGCGCTGTCGGAGGTTTCCTTGAGCGCGGTCTCGATGGCATAGGCCGCATTGCGGTAGTCGGCTGCCGACAGGCGGGCCAGCAGCACGGGGGAGAGTTCCGGGTGCAGGCCAACGGCGGCGGCGCGCGCTTGGGTTGGATTTGAAGGGTCGACCCTCGGTGCGGGGAGCGGTTGTCCCGGCGCGCCCGGCGATGCGGAGGAGGGCAGGGCGCCCGTCGTCAAGGGTGCCGACGGTTCCGGCGCGGCGCTTGCGGGGAGCGGGATCGGCGGCGGGCTCGCGGTAGGCAATGGGGCGAGCGGCGGGGCGTCCATGGCGGTCGGTTTGGCTGCCGGTTCGATGCTCCGGGCGGGCGCGGCGGCGATGCGCGGGGCCGGTTGTGCCTGCCTATCCAGGCGCGCGCTAATGCGCTCCATCAGGCGCGAAAGATCGGCCGTCATGTCGGCCGGCAGCCACTGCCGCCAGGATTGGTCGCCAAGGATTGCCCAGCCAACGGCACACGCCATCGCCAACAAGACGGCGCCTTTGAGCTTGCGGCGGCCCCCAAGGGGTGGGCCAATGCGCTCGCCCGGCAGCATGTCGTCGTGGTCGTAGGGTAGATAACGGGCGCGGGCTGACATGGCTGACCCCTACTGTCTTCGTCCTTGCTTCCCGCGGTTGTATACGCGCCGCTAAATTCCTGGCGAAATGAGGGCGATGGCGCCACGGCGGGGGGCGATGCGGGCACTGGGGCGGTGCGGGGTGGGGCTATCGCCGCCGGTTCGATCGGTGATATATCACGCGCTTTGGGCGAAGGAGGGAGCCCGTGAGCACGTTTGAAGGCAAGCGCACGATCGATGGTCTCCTGGTCACCGTCGATGGCCGGCGGCTCGATGAGCATTACGAAACCAAACGCTTTACGTCCTGGGGCTTCGAATGGACCTACGAGGGTGATAGTCCCGAGCAGCTGGCGCTTGCCATTCTCGTCGAACACCTGGGCGACAAGGCGCGCGCCATTCGCCTCAGCGGCCCCTTTATGCGCAAGGTCGTCGCCAATCTCGACAATGATTGGGTGCTGTCGGCGGCCGATATCGACCGCGCCATTGCCGAAATCGAGGCGCCCGGTCAGAACACAGCTGAGAACACAAGCGACAATTCCGCGCCAAGCTCATAACGCTCGCGACGGGATGGCGGCGGGCGCGAAGACGGCGGTGTCTGCTGCCGCCTCAGGCTCGATCGCCGCCAACCGAGCGCGCGCCGCCCAGCCGTGAGGTTTAAGCCTATCCCATGACCAGCGTGCTCAGCAGCAAGAAGCCGGCGCGACTTCCCCCGGCGCGGCCTGAGACGCTGACCGAGCAGGCCTACAATCGGCTCGAGGAGATGATCGTCACCTTGAGCCTGGCGCCGGGCGCGGCGCTATCCGAGCAGGCGCTATCCGCCATGCTCGGCATTGGCCGCACGCCCATTCGCGAGGCCTTGCAGCGTTTGGGTCATGAGGGCCTGGTGCGGGTGCTGCCGCGCAAGGCCATCATCGTCACCGATACCGATCCCAATCGTCAGCTGCTGGTGCTGGAGGTGCGGCGCGAGCTCGAGCGCTTGCTGGCCCGCGCCAGCGCCGAGCGTGCCACCGAGGCCGAGCGCCAGCGCTTTCAGGCGATCGCCGATGGCATGGAGGCGGCCGCGCGCACCCGTGACGATATTGCCTTCCTGCGGCTCGATCGTGAGTTGAACGCGCTCCTCGCCCATGCCGCCCACAACGAGTATGCCTCGCGCTCCATGCGTTTCTTGAATGGCCATTCGCGCCGGTTCTGGTATTTGCACTATAAGCAGGCGGCGGACCTGCCCAAGTGCGCCCGGCTACACGCCGATGAAGCGCGCGCCATTGCCAAAGGCAATCCGGCCCGCGCCATGGCAGCCTCCGACAAGCTGATCGACTACGTCGAAGCCTTTACGCGCACCACGGTGTCCCAGCGCCGCTGACGGCGCTGGTGGATACCCCTTTTGCCAATGTGTGCCGCAGGCCCAAGGCGGCGCGGCCTTAGCCTGGGGCCAAGGCGGTTCAAGCGTGCAAGCCCAGCAACTTCGCGGCGTTGCCGCCAAGGATGGCGATCTTGTCGTCGTCGCTGAGCTCGGGCGCCTCGAGGATGAGTTCGACGGCCGTTGTTGTCCACGGATAGGGAAAATCCGTCCCCACCATGAGCTGGCTGGCACCGACCTCCGCCACCAGATGGCGAACACCTTGGGGACGGAACACCATGGTGTCGTAGTAGAGACGCTTGAGGTACTCGGAGGGTGATTTTTTGATGCTGCCGTGCTTGCCGCCAGGGCACAGATCCGGCCGGGTCGGACAGCCTTGGTCGAAACGGCCGGCATAGGAGGGCAGGTAGCCGCCGGCATGGGCGGCGCAAATCTTGAGGCCGGGATATCTGTCGAGGGTGCCCTCAAAAATCAGGTGCGAGAGGGCGATGGTGGTCTCGAGCGGGTTGCCGATGACGTTGCCGAGATAGCCGTTGCCCTTGAAGCGCTGCTGCAGCTGGGCCGGGGCGCCGTCCCCCTGCGGATGAATAAAGACGAGCACGCCCAGTTGTTCGGCCTTGGCCCAAAAGGGATTGAACTTGGCATCGCCCAGTTCGGCACCGGCGACGTTGCCGCCGATGCCAACGCCGCGCAGGCCAAACTTCTTGACACCTTCTTCCAGCTGCTCGGCGGCAAGGTCGGGGAATTGCAGGGCCACGGTGGCGAAGGCGACAAAACGCTCAGGGTGCTTGGCGCACACCTCGGCAAGCCTCGCATTTTGTATGCCGATCACTTTTTGCGCGAGGTCGCGGTCCAAGCCATACCAGTTGGGGTTGATGCTCAAGGCTTCCAGGTCGATGCCTTGTTCGTCCATGGCCTTGAGGCGTACCGCCAGCTCGCCGTCCATGTCGAGGTCCGGGCGCAGGGAGGGACCACCGAGCTTGAGGTTCATCAAGGCGAGGGCCTCGGGGACCGCGCAGTGGGCGTGAATATCCACGGTCCTGACGCGTCGACCGTTGACGACAATCTCGCGCCGGCGGGTTTGGGCTTGCGCCGGCGGGGCGATGTTGAGGTGGCAATCGGTGAAGATCAGACCGGTGATTGCTGCTGCCGTTGCGTGCAGAAAATCTCGGCGCGTGGCCATGGGGCGGGCTCCTCTCCTGATCGCTCGGATTGGCTTGGCTGGCCGACGTCACGCCGCCGGACGGCCAGCCCGTTGTTGCCCGCACACATTCAATCGGCGTGCCGTCACGATAGCAACATTGCTGGGGCCTCTGAAGGGGCCCTCAACGCAATTGCAGCAAAGGGCGGCCCAACGCCCGCGCTGCCCACGCGCCGGGAACGCGCGCGGCGAGACCTGGCTCAAGACAAGCCTTTGCGTTGGCCAACTCGTGCAGGGAGCGCGCGGGGGGAAAGCTTTTTACCGCGACCGGCGGCCGGGGCGCCTGAAACCCCGGGCGGCCGCCACGATCTCGGAGCGTGTCAGGCCAATATCCTTGAGCTGGCGGTCGCTCATGGCCG
>DASTMQ010000046.1:0-3204 GCA_035714005.1 Hyphomicrobiaceae bacterium | reverse complement strand
GCGTGCATAGGCGATATTGCGATCGATGACCTTCGACAGGTCCTCGTCCACGCTCAGCGCGCGAGCTTGCTCAAGATCCTTTTCGGCCTTGTCGAGATACGCATGAAATTCCTGCCATGCCCTTCGTTTCGTGGCGGGGGGAGCTTTCGGTTGTTCGCGGTGAGGCGGCAGCGCTGAGCGAGCCCGGTTAGCGCATCGCCGCGAAGCTGAAGCAGCGACGCGCTGCGTTGCCATTCGGCATGTTCCTCGAGCTGTTGGGTGAGCAGCGCCAGGGCGCCCTGATGATCGCGTGCGCGGAGCATCCCGACGGCAATTCGCCGGAGCTCGCGTTCCTCCAAGCGGCCGCGCGAGGCGGCCAACAGGAGGCGTTGCGACAGTGTTCGGATTGACTCGATCGGCTCGGGACCGGCCAACATCGCCTCGCCGAGCTGCAACAGGACAGTTGGCGGAAGCAACTCGACCTGCCCTATGTGGGCGACCACAAAGTCGTATATTGGGCGGGCGTCGCGCAGGTCATGCTGCACCTCGGCGAACAGCTGAACCGCGCGGTAATTCATGCTGTCGCGGGCCAAGATCCGTTGCACCGACTCGCGAGCCTGGCTGAGCTCGCCGAGCGCGATCGCCTGCTCGACCGAGCGCAGATCTGGAGCACCGCGTGGCGCGGATGGGCCGGAAGAACACAGCGGACGCGGGTCTCGCCGGGGTCCAATATCGGGTCGGGAGACATATGCGTTAAAATAAGGGTTGAAACAAGGCATGGGTTGTAGGATACGGCGGTGGCATGGATTTGCCACCGATTCACGGCGATGCGGCGTGGCCCTACGTGCTGACCTTGTTGCCGCCTGACCTGGAGGAGCGGGCGCTGGTGCTGCGCGCGTTGGTGCGCCGGCGCGAGATTCCGAATGCGGCATCGCTGCTGCGCTTGGCGTTGGCCTACGCGGTCTCGGATTTGTCGTTGAAGGACGTGGCCGCCTGGGCGCGAGCGATGGCGGTGGCGCAGATCACCGGGCCAGGGTTGTTTTATCGGCTTCGCGCGGCCGAAGGCTGGCTGGCCGAGCTGCTGGCGCGGGTTTTGGACGAGGGGATTGCCGCCCCGCGTCGCGGGCTGGCCTTGCGCATCGTCGACGCCACCGTGATCAACGGACCGGGGGCGACGGGGACCGAATGGCGGGCGCATGTGCAAATCGACGCCGCCACCGGCCGCCTGCGGGCGGTCGAGTTGACCGACAGGCACGGCGGTGAACGGTTCGATCGGCAACGCTTTGCCGGGGGCGAGGTGGTGCTCGGCGACCGCGTCTATGGGACCGCCCGAGGCATTGCCTGGGTGCGCGCCGCGCAGGCTGACGTCGTGGTCCGTTTCAATCCTCAGACGCTCCGCTTGTGCGACCGGGAGCGGCGCCGGATCGATCTGCAAAGCAAGGCGGCGGCGGTCCCGGCGGTGGGGGGCTACGAGTGGGCGCTGATGCTTCCTGTTCCCCCCGACCCGCGCTCGCGCAGCCACAAGACATGGCCGCTGGCCAAGGCCAAGGATTGGATACCAGTGCGCGTCGCTGCCGCCCGCACCCGAGCCGGCCACATCATCTGGGTCCTCACCACCGCCCCCGCCGATCGCCTCGGCACCGTCGAGGTGCTCGAGCTCTATCGCTTGCGCTGGCAAATCGAGCTGCCGTTCAAGCGTCTCAAATCGCTGCTCCACTTGGACAGCTTGCCGTCGCGACAAGGGCCGACCGCGCGATCTTGGATGCTCGCCCGCTTCCTGGCCGCCGCCTTGGCCCAGAAGCTCCTCGACCCGGAAGGGTCGCTTTCCCCCTGGGGATACGCGATCAGCCACACCCGATAGCCCGTGGTCGTTGTTCCGCATGGCGCTCGGGGCGCTGCGTTGCACAATCTTGGGCAATGGACCGATGCAGCTCATCCGACCAACCGACGCGCGAGCTTGGCTCAAACCCTCCCGCCGCCGCTCGCGCGTCATGGCCTTGACCCAACCCATTGCCGATCTCTTATTTTAACGCCTATGGCCCCCTCCCCAGCCCTCCCCCGTGGCCACGGGGGAGGGAGACCCGCAGCGCCAGCTGCGGGTGGGTGGGGGCTCACACCGGCGTTCCCATTCGAAACCGCGCTAGCAGCCTGTCGGATTGGCGTGCGGTGATAGGTTAGAAAGTGGGCGGTCGGTCGGTTTAGGCCAGCCGCAGGTTATGCAGTCTGCGGCAGTTGTAGGCGAGGGCGATCAGCAGCCACTCGGCGGCGACGTTTTGGAGGCCGCGCAGGCGAAAGCGGGTAAATCCGATCGCGCTCTTGATGATGCCAAAGACCGGCTCGACGGTCTGTTTACGTTTTCGGTAACGAGCTTTGCCATCTTCGCTTGGTCTGCCGATCGGGCGGCGGGGTCGCAACGGGCGGTTTGGGCGGCCGACCGCGGCGGCCTTTCTTGGCCTCGTAGATCGCCTTTTTGGTCTCGTATTCCTGCCGTTCGGCCGCGGCCTGCGCCTGCGCCTCGTGTCGGCAGCGAGCTTGGCGCGCAGCGCCCGCGCCCGGTCGTAACGCACAGAGCGGATCTTCGAAGCATTGGCGTCGATCTTGGTGCCGTCAATCGACACCGCAGCAGCCCCATCTCGCGCGCCAGCAGCAAGACTTGCAAAAACGCCGCTTCGAACGCCTGCTGGTTGGTGCGGCGGAAGCTGGCGATCGTGTCGTGGTCGGGGTGCGTGTTGGCGGCGATAAAGCGTGTGCCGACATCCCGGTAGGTCGCCCGCTCGATCCGCCGCGAGGCGAAGACGCCATTGGCATAAGAGTAGACCAACAGCGCCAGCATCAGCCGCGGGTGGTATTGCGGCTTGCCGCTCGGCCGCGCGTTGGTGTGAAACGCGCCCAGCCGCACCCGCTCCACCGCCGCCACGATAAAGTGCGCAACGTCATCCGCCGGCAGCCAGTCCTTCACATCGGGCGGCAGCAAAAAGCGCTGGTCGCGATCAAACGGCATATAGGTCGTCATCGCTATATCCGGTGGCTCCCCCATCCATTCTAACCATATCATGAAGGCACCCACCGTCAATCCGACAGGCTGCTAGCCCGGATTTCTCAAAGGGGTGGGTGCATCGGGGCCCTGGATCTGAGAAAATCGAATTGCCAAAACGGTTTAGCTCAGGGCCAGGGGAATCCCGATGCAAACAGAGTGTAGCGCGGATTTGTTTGGGTTTGCACCCG
>DASTMQ010000045.1:0-8664 GCA_035714005.1 Hyphomicrobiaceae bacterium | reverse complement strand
TGACGCGGGCGAGCTCGCGTACGACCAGCGGCGCCAGACCCTGGCTCGGCTCGTCGAGAAGGAGCACCTTGGGGTCGCTGACAAGGGCGCGGGCGATCGCCAGCATTTGTTGCTCGCCACCCGAAAGCTGCGAGCCGCGGTGGCTCTGGCGCTCCCTCAGCGAGGGGAAAAGCTCAAGCAATCGCGGCAACGGCCAGGCTTTGGCGGGATTGCGTTCGGCCACCCTGACGTTCTCAATCACGGTCAGGTCGGGAAAGATCAGCCGACCCTCGGGCACATAGGCAACGCCCGCGCGCGCTATGCGGTGAGGGGGCCAGGCCGTAATCGTGAGATCATCGAGATTGACCGTCCCCCCACTGGGCGGCACCAGCCCCATGATGGTCTTCACCATCGTCGTTTTGCCGACGCCGTTGCGCCCGAGCACGGCCGCAATGCGGCCCTTTGCCAGCTTCAGATCGACGCCTTGCAGAATGTGACTGGCACCGTAATGCGTATTGAGACCGACGAGGGTGAGCATTACTCGATGCCTCCGAGATAGGCTTCCTGCACCCGCGCATTCGCCTTGACGGCCTCGGGGACGTCGTCCGCGATCACGGCGCCACGATGCAAAACCGTGATCCTGTGGGCGAGACGGAACACCACCTCCATGTCGTGCTCGACCAGCAGCACCGTGATCCGCGCTTTGTCGAGGAACTGAGCCAGTGTCTCGACTGCCTGCGCCGTCTCTTCGACCGAAAGCCCTTGTGTCGGTTCGTCAAGCAAAAGCAACTCGGGGTGCTGCGCCATGGCCATGGCGACCTCCAGAAGCCGCTGATCGCCGTGACTTAGCAAGCCGGCGGGCCGATCCGCGACGTGGGACAGACCGAGTTGCTCAAGGGCCTCTTCGCCAGCGGCGCGTGCGCTGGTGAAGACGTCGGCACCGCCGAATGGCGTCCACCGGCGCGGATGCCGTGCCTGGGCGGCGAGCATGGCGTTCTCGCGCGCCGACATCCGTGGAAACAGCGAGGTCAACTGAAACGTTCGCGATAGGCCGCGCTGACAGATCGCATGCGGGGCCAGTCTGGTGATGTCGCTGCCACCGAACCGCACGCTGCCCGAGGTGGGTGGCACGACACCCGTGATCAGGTGGAACAATGTCGTCTTGCCGGCGCCGTTGGGCCCGATGACGGCGCGCACCTCGCCTTTCCGCACGTGCATGGACACACTGTCGACGGCGACGAGGGCGCCATAGCGCTTGCTCAGGCCGTCGACCTGCAGCAGTACCTCAGCCATGGCGCGACTCGGCCGCTGCTCGGCCGCGCCTGAACGCACGCCGAGCCAATCCCCAGATGCCTTCCGGCGCGAACAGTACGAAGGCGATGAAAATGAGACCAAAGAACAACGCCCAGGCCTCCGTGTAGGAGGACAGTTGGTGCTCCAACAACATGAAGAATGCCGCGCCCAGGACGGGTCCGATCAGCGTTCCCTGGCCGCCGACGATGACCATGATCAGCGCCTGGCCCGACAGCAGCCAAAACAGCAACTCGGTGTTGGCAAAACCTGCAAATGGCGCATAGAGCGCGCCGGCGAGCCCGCCGAGGGCGTAGGCGATTGCAATTACCGTGATCTTGTAAAGGCGCGTGTTGTAGCCCAGCACCAAGGTCTTGGCCTCGTTCTCTCGAATGCCGCGTAGCACCAAGCCAAACGGTGAGCGCACCAGCGCGCGGCACAGCAAATAGGCACCGATCAAGCAGGCAAGTGCGAAATAATAAAAGCCGGTTTTGCTGGTGAAAATGGTGATGGAAAAGGGACCCGCGCGGCGCGGAATGCCGGCAAGCCCATCGCTGCCGCCCGTTACGGAAGTCCACTTGAAGGCGATGGCATAAAGAAGTTGCGCAAACGCGAGCGTCAGCATGGAAAACGAGACGCCGGTTGCAAGCGTACATACCCAGCCCACGCCGATCGCCACGCTCCCTGTCAACAGCGCGGCAAGCAGCACGACCACGGGCAGCGGCATGGCCGAATTCAGCAACATATAGCCGGAGGCATATGCGCCGAGCCCATAGGCCGCCGCGTGGCCGAACGAAACCAGGTTGGCGTAGCCGACCATCAGATCGAGGCTCATGGCAAAGAGGCCGAGGATGATGAGCTCGGTCAACAGGGTCATGGCAAAGACCGGCAGGCCGAAGGGCGCGGCGATCAGTAAACAGATGACCGCAAATCCGCCCAGCGCCGGCAGCGGGTTCGGCTTCTGCATGGTGCTAGGCCTCCTTACCGAGGAGACCGCCGGGGCGCACCACCAGCACCAGCAGCATGACCAGATACATGAAGGCGAGGGCGAAGTCGGGCAGGTAGTAGTTACCGAACACCTGCACGAAGGCCACCAGCAGCGCCCCGATCAGCGAGCCGAGGAAGCTGCCCATGCCGCCGATGATCACGATGACAAAGGCGTCGATCACCGCGGTCGCCGCCATGCCATGCGAGGCCGTCACCAGCGGCGCGGCCAGTACGCCGCCCAGTGCCGCCAGGCCACAGCCGATGCCGAATACACCGGAGCGCACCAGTCTTACGTCGACGCCGAGGGCGTGCACCATTTCGGCATTTTGCGACGTCGCACGAATGAGCAAGCCCAGCCGTGTGCGCTCGAGCAGCTGCCAGATGGCGACGGCAACGACCAGTCCAAAGCCCACGAGAAACAGGCGATAGAGCGGGAACGGCTCGTCCATCAGGAACACGACACCGGAGAGAAGCGCCGGCGGCGGTACCTGTAGCGCGTCGGATCCCCAAATTAGTCGCACTGCCTCGCCCGTGACCAGGGCCAGGCCAAAGGTCACCATCAAGAAGGCATGCGCATCGCGCCGATAGAGGCGACGCAGGATGCCGAGCTCGAACGCGGTACCAATGAGGCCGACGGCGAGCGGCGCCAGCAGCAGCGCCAGCCAGAAACTGCCCGTCAGCCGCACCAGCGAGTAGCCGATGAAGGCGCCGAGCATGTAGAGCGTGCCATGCGCAAAATTGACGATGCGCATGATGCCGAAAATCAGGGTCAAACCGACGCCGAGAAAGAACAGCAGTGCGGCCTGTGATAGGGCGTTGACCCCTTGGGTCAGCAGGAGTGCGAGCGTGGACATGCGGGCCAAATCGACTGGGTCACGGCGGGGCTCCGTGACCCTTACCGACGCAAAGGAAGAGTAGGCGCCTTCAGTCGTCGTAGGTCATCTTGTTGCAGGGCGGCGTGGTGCGCTCGGCCGCCAGTGTGGCGATGATCTCGGGCACGGGATGGGAAAACCCGTCTCGTTTGGCGGCCTTGAAGATGAAGCCCTGCTGAACACCCTGGTGGTCACACTTGCGCATCTGCACCTGGCCCTTGATGTCGTCGATGGTCAGATCCTCGAGCGCTGGCCGCAGCTTGTCGGCCTCGATGCCGCCGGCCTTGGCAATGCCGGCCTCGAAGACCCGCTGACACTGCCACTGCTCGCCCTCGAACTGATCGGGCACCTGGCCGCCGTGCTCCTGTTTCCAAAGCTCGACGAACTCCTTGTTTTTCGGGTTGTCGATGGTGAAGGCGTAGCGAGCCGATGCGATGATGCCGAGACAGGCGTCGCCCACCGCGCGCATGGCCGTCAGTTCGAGCTGCTCGGACAGCATCGCCATCTTTGCGGCCAGCTGGTATTGCGCCGCCTGAGCCAGGAAGGCGTTGTTGTCATCCCCGGCCAGCACGAGATAGACGCCGTCGGCGCCCGACTGGCGGATCTTGGTGACGTAGGTCGAATAATCCTTGGTGCCGGTTGGCGCAAACACTTTGCCGACGAAGTCCTTGCCCAACCGTTTCAGCTCGGTTTCGAAGACCTGAACGCTATTGTGCCCCCAGGCATAGTCGAGACCCAACGCATAGAAGCTCTTATAAGGCGCGTCCTTTAGATAAAGTGAGATCGCGCGCGTGCCCATCGGACCGGAGGTGTTGGCACGGAAGAAATTCGGCACGAAACTCTCGGCGGTCAAGCGGCCATCGCCATTGTCCGAGGAGATGAATATGGCGTTCCATTCGGCGAGCTTGGGCACGATGGCGAGGGCCTCGGAGGACAGGGTGATGCCCGTAAACAGCCGGCAGTCCTGTCGCTCGACCATCTCCTGCGCCTTGCGCACGCAGGCCGCGGGATTACCGGCAGTATCCTCGATCAGGAGCTCGATCTTCTTGCCCAACCAGCCGCCCTTGGCGTTCTGTAGCTTGGTGTAGAACTCGGCGCCTCGCTTTTGCTGCTGGCCGACGGAACCGAGCGGGCCGGTCAATGCCAGCGGCATGCCGACTTTGATCGTGCCGGCGGCCTGCGCCTGTGCACTGGTCCAGATGTAGGGCGAGGCGAGGGTCGCGCCGGCGCCCGCCATCAGCCAGCGGCGTGAGAAGCGTGACTTCGTAGCCATCGAGCGTTTCTCCCGGATTGAAGGCTTGGATCGTTGCTTGCAGGCCAGGCTATCCTCCGCCCGCAGCGAGGACAATAGATCCCGTGCATGGCGGCCGTCCCTTCCCTGCTAGCGCCTTGCCGCGACCTGTCCTTTGGCGATCATATCCGTCAGCACGTGCCGGCGCAGTTTGCCGGTGGCCGTGAACGGCAGCTCATCGACGATGTGCAGCTCCTCGGGCAGTTTGTAGTCGGCGACCTGGCCCTTGAGATGAGCGACCAGTTCGCCGAGCGTCACGGCTTGACCGGCCTTGGGAATTACGCACAGGCAGTTGCGTTCGCCCAGCCGGGCATCGGCGACGCCGACCATGGCCGCGTGCATCACCTTGGGATGGGTATAAAGCAACTCTTCCACCTCACGCGGGAAGAATTTCTTGCCGCCACGATTGATGATCTCTTTCCGCCGCCCAACAATCTCGACGTTTCCCGCCCGATCGACGATGCGACCGAGATCACCGGTGCGGAACCAGCCATCGGCCGTGAACGCCTCCGCGTTGGCCGCGGCATTGGCATGGTAGCCAAGATGCACGCTAGGGCCGAGTGCGGCGATCTCTCCCACCTCGGCCGCCGGCACCTCGTTGCCGGCCTCGTCGAGGATCTTCAACCCCATCGACGATACGACGCGTCCGATCGTTCCGTTAACCTTCGCGGCATCATCCGAGAAGCGCGTATAGGTATGAAAGCCGGTCTCCAGCATGCCATAAAGCTCGATCAGATGACCGGGCATACGCGCCTGGTAGTCCCGGATGGTCTCGATTGCGGCCGAGGCGCCGCCGGTGATGACGACGCGCAGGGATGAGACGTCGTAGCCGGACAGGTTGGGCTCGTTGAGCATGGCGACGATCGAGGCCGGCGCCGTCGCGATGTAGGTGACGCCCTCACGCTCAATCAACTCCAGCGCAGCCTTGGCCGAGAAGCGCTCGAGCAGAACCGCCTTGCTGCCGCTGAGGATCGCCTGCAGGAGACAGAGGTAGCCCCAGTTAAGACACACGGGGAGATAGACGAGTTGCACGTCCTTCTCCGTCACCAGCATATCCCGATTGATCTGGCGGACCGCCGGCAGCGTCGTGTTGAAGGAGTGCAGCACGCACTTGGGGTTACCGGTCGTGCCCGAAGTAAAGGCCATGCGAAAGATGTCGTCGGCGCCGATCGGCGCCCGATCGCTGGCAGGCAGTGGCGCGCTCTCGGCAATCCCGCGCTCGAGGTTGAATTCGTCGCCGACGGCTTCGCCGGACACCACCAGATGGCTCAACGCTGGCATCGCTGCGCGCAACTGGCGCGCCATACCGACATAGTCGAAGCCTTTGAAGTGGCTCGGGCAAATGAAGCCCTTGCTGCCGGAGAACCGCAGGATGTAGTCGAGCTCGCGGATGCGAAAGTCTGGGTTCACTTTGTTGGCGACGGCCCCGATCAGCTCCAGGGCAAAGAAGGCGATCGGGAATGCGATACGGTTCGGCAATTGGATGGTGACGACATCGCCAGCCGCGATGCCGATGCGGCGCAGATACGCGGCGCAACGTTCGACCCTATCTTTCAGCTCGCCATAGCTGATGCGACCCTCGGCATCGATGAAGGCGATGCGATCGGGATGCCGAGCGGCTTGCGCGCTGAGGATGGCGAACGGCGACTCGTCTCGCCATTCACCGGCATCCCGCCAGCGTCGCGCGAGGGCTCCTTTCAGTACCGTCTGAAATTGCATGCAATCTCCTTGCCTCGCCTGCACGTGCCGCCTGGGCGATGCTCAAATCCGCACACGCTTGCTGGGCGCCAAGGCTCAGCCATGGCGCCCGATTGCTACGATCGCCCGACGATGGGTGCCGGCCCCCACCTGCTGGTCCTCATCGTGGGCTTCAACCTTGAAGCGCAGCTTGCGGCCATCGATCTCGAGCAACTCGGCTCGGACCGTGACCTTCTTGCCTTTCGGCGTGGCGGCGAAGTGCTTGACGTTGACCTCGAAGCCGACGGTGGTGTGCCCGTCGGGCAGCTGGGCCTGCACCGCCTCGATGCCGGCACGTTCCATCAAGCCGATCATGGCCGGGGTGGACAGCACACCTGCGCCCCCCATGTGCTTGACCACCAGCTTGTCGTCGACCGTCACGACAAGCTCCGCTTTGAGCCCGGGCACCAGGCGCTCGGTTGGCATGCTTGCTCTCCCTGTTTGAGGATGTTGCGATGATTGGCTCCTAGCGCACGCCTCTAAGCAAGCCGCCGTCGATGGCTATGGCCGTGCCCGTGGTGTAGCGGCCACGCGGCGAGACCAGCAGCGCCGCCATGGCCGCGATATCGTCAACCGTGCCGATGCGGCCCATGGGCACCTCGGCCTCGAGCTTGGATCGCATCAGCGTCGGGTCGGCACCGTCGACCGCAAATACCTTCTCAAGGCGCGTGGTCTCGATGTAGCCGGGACAGATGGTGTTGACGTTGATGTCGTGCCGGGCGACCTCCAGGCTGAGCGTCTTGGAATAGCCGATCACACCACCCCAGGTTGCCACCGACAGGCCAAAACCGGCGATCGGCTGGATGGCCGAGATCGCCGCAATATTGAGAACGGCTCCGCCGCGCCGCTGCGCGATCATATGCGGGATTGCGGCACGCGCCATGCGGACGACGTACATCAGGTTTTGCTCGACGGCCTTCGCCCAGGCCGTATCGTCGAAGCTCATGAGGTGGCCAAGGGGCGGCGCACCGTCGTTGTTGACGAGGATATCGATGCCGCCGAGGCCCGCGAGCGTTGCTTCGACCACGCGGTTGCAGTCGTCCGCACGTCGACAGTCCGCCGCAATCGGAACCACCTCCGCACCCGTTTCCGCCCGAAGCTTCTCGGCGGCCTGTAACAGCCCAGGCTGGCGGCGCGCCGTGATGACGAGGCGGCTGCCTTCGGTCGCAAGGCTGCGCGCAATACCGTAGCCGATGCCCATGCTGGCGCCGCCCACGATCGCCACCTTGCCTTTCAGTCCGAGGTCCATGCTCAAATCGGGCCCCTGAACCCGGCCTCCTGCAGGAAGCGCTCGGCATTGCGGCAAAACACCTTCTCGAGCACCTCCTCTGAATATCCCTGCGCGTGCCAGTCCTTAATGAGGCGCGCATAGGAGAACAACGGATAGTCGGCCGCAAACAGGATGCGATCCTGCAGCCGCCGCGCAATCTCGTGCTTGAGGTCGGCCGTGTGGTACTTCGGTGACCAGCCATGCAATTCGTACCAGATGTTGCGCTTGTGCAAGAGCACGGCAATCACCTCGGCTTGCCAGGGCCAACCCGGGCGCGCCGCCACGATCTTGAGCCGGGGGTTATGGGCAGCTACCCAATCGAGATGCCGCGGGTGGCAATAATCAAGGATCACCCCATCGCCGCCAGGCAGCCCGGCACCCAAGCCGGTCGTGCCAACAAAAATCAAAACGGGAATGCCGGCTTCAATGCATAAATCATAATAGGGTTGGTAAAGAGGATCGCTCGCCGGTGGCGACAACGAGGCGGAAACGGCAAAGCCTAGAAACCCGATGCGCTTGTCGATGCAGCGGCGCAGCTCTTTGACGCCCGCTGCTCCGGCCCGCTGCGGATCGACGTGGACCCAATGTCCGAGTATGACATCCCGGTGCTCCTGCTCCGTCGCAAAGCCGTAATCGTGCAGCGCCTGCATCTCCTGCATGGACTGATACTTGGCATAGCCGAGATCAAGAATGACGCGCACGCCGTTTTGCCGAAAGTGTTCAGCCATCTCGGCCTCAGTGTGGTAGGTGGGCTCTGAGTTCCAAGTGGCGCGCTGCTGGGCCAGCTCCTTTTCGGTCTGCAGCGGATAGCCGCGACGCGTTCCCCAGTGCGAATGTACATCAATGATCCTCATTGAGCCCTCACCCAGCCGAATTTCGCCCGCATCGCATCGTTGCAACCGGTTACGGCCGTCTCGATCGCGCGCAGCTGGCGAAGAAAGCTGGACCTTAAAGTCGGTGGCAGCTCGGGGTCCAGCATAGCTGAGCGATCAGCACGATCCTGCGTCCGATCGCCGGCCGGATCAACTCCTGATCGGGTTTGGGACGACCGGGTCCGCTCCGCAGCGCTGGCGATCTTGGCCCTATTTTGGCTCGTCGAACCTGCGTTGCCCAAGCCCGCTTGGTCGTGAGCACTCAAGATGCCAAAATGCGGATGTTTTTCGCGCCGGAGCTTGTGGAATTGCCATGACGGACCAAGTCGTTGCAGTGAACCGCGCGGAGATCGCTCGGTGTGAGAC
>DASTMQ010000044.1:0-2552 GCA_035714005.1 Hyphomicrobiaceae bacterium | reverse complement strand
GTGGCAGATCGAGGAGGGGACGCACGGTCTGGTTCCCGTGGGGACGACCGGCGAGTGCCCGACGCTCAGTCATGAGGAACACAAGCACGTCGTCGAGACCTGCATCAAGGTCGCCAAAAAGCGCGTGCCGGTGATTGCGGGGGCCGGCTCGAACTCGACCCGCGAAGCAATCGATTTCACGCGGCATGCCAAGATGGCCGGCGCCGATGCCGTGCTGCACGTGACCGGCTACTACAACAAGCCGACGCAGGAGGGCATCTACCAGCATTTCAAGGCGATCAGCGACGAGGTCGACATCCCGATCTTTGTTTACAATGTGCCCGTGCGGACCATCGTCGACATCTCCGTGCCGACGCTTGCGCGGTTGGCCAAGCTGAAGAACGTGATCGGCATCAAGGACGCCACCGCCAAGGTTGAGCGCGTGACCGCCCAGCGGCTCGCCTGCGGCAAGGCGTTCATTCAGCTCTCCGGGGAAGACAGCACCGCGCTTGGCTTTAATGCCCACGGCGGCCAGGGCTGCATCTCCGTCACCTCCAACATTGCCCCGCGGCTGTGCGCCGAATTCCAGACGGCCTGTCGCAAGGGCGAGTGGGGCAAGGCCAGCGAGCTCACCGACCGCTTGATGGCGCTGCACGAGGCGCTGTTCTGTGAGACCTCGCCGGGGCCGGTGAAATACGCAGCCTCCAGGCTCGGGCTGTGTTCGGCGGAGCTGAGATTGCCCTTGGTGCCGATTGCCGAGGACTCCAAGCGCCGGGTCGACGCGGCGCTCGCCGCCGTCGGTCTTGAGAGCCTGGCCAAGGCCGCCGAGTAGGCTTGGTGAGGCGGGTGATCGGCGATGGCGGCGGCCAACAAGGACGACGGCCGCAAGCGCATCGCCGAAAATCGCAAGGCGCGGCGCGAGTACCATCTGGGCGACACCTACGAGGCCGGCATCGAGCTCACCGGCACCGAGGTGAAATCGCTGCGCGGCGGTCAGGCCAACATCGCCGAAAGCTACGCCTCCGCCGAGAAGGGCGGCATCTTCCTGATCAATGCCTATATTCCCGAGTACAAGGCGGCCGGTGATTTTTTCCAACACGACCCGCGGCGCCCGCGACGCCTGCTTTTGCACAAGCGCGAGATCCACAAGCTCGCCATCGCCGTCGACCGGCAGGGCATGACCATGGTGCCGTTGGAGCTCTACTTTAATGCGCGGGGCCGGGCGAAGCTGCGGCTGGCCTTGGCGCAGGGTAAAAAGCTGCACGACAAGCGCGCCGACGAAGCCAAGCGCGACTGGCAGCGCCAGAAGGCGCGGCTGCTGCGCGACAAGGGTTGAGGGTGGCCGCGTCGCTGCCCCCTCGGGCGCTCGCCAAAGAGGACGTCGGTGCCGATCAGCTCGCAAGACCGCATGGGAATTGAGCGCGTCGCCGTGCGCGCCTGGCCGGCGCTGGCAACGGCCAACGTTGCAGGCTGGCTGTGGCGCTATACCGGTGGCGGCTCCCAGCGCGCCAATTCCGTCTCGCCGCTCGATTTTGCCGGCGCCGATGTGGAGGCTGCCATCGACGAGGCCGAGCGCCTTTATGGCGCGCGCGGCGCCGCGCCGCTATTCCAAGTCTCAGACGTGGTGGCGCCGGCCGATCTCGATCAGCGCCTGGCGCGCCGCGGCTACCGCCTGCAGGAGCCCTGCACCTGTCTCGCCAAGTCGCTCGGCCCCGAAGCGGCCATGCCGCCTGGCATCGAGGTCGCCGAGCGGGCGGGAGAGGATTGGTTGAGCGTCTATTGCACGGGGGTGACGCTGAGCCGCCGCGCCGCGGCGCCGACAATTCTGGCGCGCGTTCCGGCGCCCGCGGCCTTTCTGCTGCGCCGCCAGGGTGGCGTGCCGATCAGCGTGGCGCTGGCGGTTGCCGACGGCGGCGTGGTGATCGCCGAATGCGTGGCAACGCACCCGGAGTATCGGCGCCAGGGGGCAAGCGCGCTCATCATGCGCGCACTGGAGGCCTGGGGTGTCGCGCACGGCGCCAGGGTGGCGGCGTTACAGGCGGTGGCGGCCAACGCGCCGGCGCAGGCGCTTTACGCCAAGCTCGATTATCGGCCGGTCGGCGGCTATCACTACCGCGTGCTCGATCGCTGAAAAGCGCAATCCCGGTCATTGCAAGTGCATCGAGGCCGTTGGACCGGCGCTGCGGTTCGCCGCCCGCCGCAAAAAATTTGGAACCGATCCGGTGCGGCTTTGCCGTTTTCTCTCAGGCTTTTTTCACTCAGGCCTTTTTCACTCAGACCGTGTGCGGCCGTGAACCCAGCAACGCGCGAGCAAGATTTGCCAAGCTGCCGGGCCTCCCACTTGACCCGCCGTTGCCGGTTACTTGCTAGTGATTGTCATTTGCACTAGGTTCACACACCTGACGCACGACTGGGTCGCCTCGACTACGGCATCAGCCAAGATGTCGATTGACTGCCGGGGCTCCCAGCGCGCCCAGGATCGTGGCCAATGGCGGCCACGATGGCGGCGCGTCGCCCGGGTGCCATGCCGATGGCGCGGCATGGCCGGTCGAGCCGACACCGCATACAAGCGA
>DASTMQ010000043.1:0-9280 GCA_035714005.1 Hyphomicrobiaceae bacterium | reverse complement strand
GGTAAACCGGCGCTACCGCTCGTGTTGGAGAGACACCTACGGCTATCGCCATTGTAGGCGTCGCTGATCCCGGCACGCCCGCGCAAGATCCGGCCAACGCCGCGCCGCGCCGGCTGCCGTAAAAGGCTTTTCGCGCCGAATTTGCGCTTATCCAATGTTCACGGAGGGAGGTCGGGTCGGCGGCCCCGCCCGGCAGTTTTTCGAATAGTCCCCGCCTGCCTCTCGTTCTCGCCCATCCTTCACCTGTTTTCTCAGGGGATCACAACTTTCCCAGGGATCACAGCCCACCCGGCCGCGCTTTTCTAGGCCGCGACGGGGGCCGCCCAACGGAGCAATAGGCCTTCGCCCCACAACGTCGCGACTTGGGCTTTCGCCGAGTGGCGAGGTGAAAGGGGATTGACGCCGATGCCCTTGCCGGGTCGCCTTGCTTTGCGGCCGATAGCTCATATCGTGCGATAAAAAGAGCTGAGCGCGCCGATCGCCGAGGATCACGCGTGCTCACCACGGTCGGGAGGTGATGCGTGGGACGCGACTGGTTTTGCAAGCGCGCGATTGGCTCACTTGTGGATGAGCGGGCCGGACGCGATGGCGCGCGCGAGGCCCTCGTCTTTGAAGCACAACGCTTCACCTTCGCCGAGCTCGCGCGCGACATTGACGCCGTCGCACGTGGCCTCATCGCCTTGGGCATCGGGCCGGGCGACAAGGTCGCGCTATGGATGCCAAACCGACCCGAGTGGATTCAGGCAGCCCTTGCGGTCATGCGGATTGGCGCCGTCTTGGTGCCGATCAACACGCGGTTGCGCACCGAGGATGCCGCTTACGTGCTGGACCAATCAGACTCCACGGCACTCATCATCGCGGCTCGCTCTGGCCCCATCGACTACCTTGCCATGGTGTGCCAGCTCTTGCCGTCCCTCGCCCCAGGGGCTGGCGGGTTGCGGGATGCACGGCTTGCGGCATTGCGGCACGTGATCGTGGTCGGCGATGCAGGCACGGCTGGGACGCTCGCCTGGTCGGCACTGCTGGAAGCTGGGTTGCGGGTACCTGAAGAGGTCCTTCGCGCGCGAATCGCCGCGGTCGACCCCGATGAGACCGCATTCATTATTTATACCTCGGGAACCACGGGCTTTCCGAAGGGCGTGATGCACTGTCACAACATCGTTCGCAATGTGATCGATCGTGCCTACCGGATGGCCATCACGCCAGCCGATACCATTCTCATGTACCTACCGCTCTACCATCTTTATGGCTTCTCTGAAGGAATGTTGATGTCGATGGCGACCGGTGCCCGCCAGCTCCTCACCCAGATGTTTGATGCGAACGAGAGCTTACGCCTGCTGGAAGCGCAACGGGCGACCATTCTCGATGGTTTCGACACGCATTTCAAAGATCTGCTCGAGGCCTACCGACAGCGGCCGCGTGATATTTCGAGCATCCGTACGGGCATCCTGGCTTCGGGCATGTTGAGCTCGATCCCTGTCGCGCAGGAAGCGCGAAGGCTCTTCGGCAACTTTCTGTCCGGCTACGGGATGAGTGAGATCGGCGTCGGCGCCGCCTTGAGCGCAATCGATTCATCAGAGGAGCAGTGTGTCGAAGCTTCGGGCTATCCGGCCCCCGGATACGAGATCAAGATCGTCGATCCACAGACGGGGCGCGAAGCGGCCATGGGCGCACCCGGCGAGATTCTCGTGCGCGGCTACATGGTCATGCAGGGTTACTATCGCAAGCCCGAGGAAACTGCCGAGGCCATTGATGCCGACGGCTGGATGCACTCGGGCGATATGGGGCTCATCCGCGCGGACGGGCACCTACGGCTTGTGGGCCGCTACAAGGACATGCTCAAAATCGGCGGCGAGAACGTCGATCCGCTGGAGGTGGAAGCGTACTTGGAGACCCATCCCGCAATCAGGGCGGCCGCCGTGGTTGGTTTACCCGATGCGCGCCTGAGCGATGTTGCTGTTGCCTTCGTTCAAGCCGTGCCCGAGCAACACATCACGGAGCAGGAGGTGGCAGAACACTGCCGTGGCAAAATCGCGAGTTACAAAATTCCACGTCACGTCTTCCTGGTTGATGAGCTTCCGATGACCGGCTCCGGCAAGGTGCAAAAGAGCAAGCTGCGCGAGGACGCGCGCCGGCGTCTGGCGCCGGCCAGCGGAAATCTCAGCGCGGGTTCATAGCTTGTCGTCGAGGGTCGCCATGTGGGGTCGCGGGATGAGAGCGATGGTGCAATTTGTGGCCACCGCGACCGTGGCGAGCCTGCTGTGGCAGGGCGCCATTGCGCAAAGTGGTCCTTGTCGACAGGTCAACCATGATCGCGACGCCTATACGGTTTGCGAAGTCGATTTGCGCAAGACTGCGGTCCGGCTCTACTGGCGCCGACCTGATGGCTCACCTTATGGCTATCTGCAGTCGCTACCCCGATCTCTTGGCGGCAAAACCGACGAGCTGCTCTTTGCCACCAATGCCGGCATGTTCGACCCGAACTTCCGACCCGTCGGCCTCTATGTGGAGCAGGGTCACGAGCTCGTGCGCGCCAACACCAAATCGGGCTACGGCAACTTCCACATGAAGCCCAACGGCGTATTCTACGTTAAGGGCGACATGGCTGGCGTGCTGGAAACCAGCGCCTACCTCAAGCTGCGGCCGACGGCTGATTTTGCCACCCAATCCGGCCCGATGCTGGTGCTCAACGGCCGCCTGCATCCCAAGTTCGACCGAGCCAGCTCGTCGCTCAAGATGCGCAACGGCGTCGGCGTGCGTTCGCCGAATTCGGTTGTGTTCGCTATTTCGCAAAGCGAAGTATCGTTCGATGCCTTCGCGCGTCTTTTTCGCGACGACTTGAAATGCCGTGATGCGCTTTTTCTCGACGGCGGCAGTGCTTCCAGCCTCTATGTGCCTTCCATTCGACTTGGCGGAAACATTTTGCCGCTGGGTCCCATGCTCGGCGTTTTCGCCAAGGCCGCACCCTAGTTAGGCATGGTGCAGCACCCCATGGCAGGCGTCCGGTCCCTCGGTCCGGCTGCGAACGCAGCTAAGCAAGCTGCCGATGGACGCCGATTGGGGTGATTTGGCTGCCTGCGTCGGTATTTCCAGCGATTGCTCGCAGATCGCGCCTGCCTAGGATTGTGAACCCTCGCCAGCGCGGTGCGCCCCATGGTGGCCCTTCTTCCAGAGATCGTTCCGAGGCTCAACCGCCTGACCTGGCTGGGCTGGGCCATCGTCGTCCTCGGGATCCTGGCGATCCTTGCCCCGCTGATGGCGGGCAAGGCCACGGTGATCCTCGTCGCTTTGCTCCTCCTGCTTGCCGGCCTGGCCCAGTTCTTTGATGCATGGCAGTCCCGGCAGAGCCTCAGCAGTCGGGTCCTAACCTTGGTTCTCGGCGCTACGGCGACCATTGCGGCGATTTTCATGCTCGCCCATCCCGTGCTGGGGCTTCGGGTTTTGACCGGTCTGCTCGTGGCCTACCTTATGGCAGAGGGTTTGTGGAAGATCGCCGTTTCGCTGCGCAACCGGCACTGGGCGGGCTATGGGTGGCTCTTGCTCAGTGGGGTTTTATCCCTGCTGCTCGGCATTTTGATCTGGCGGCAGTGGCCGCTGGCCGGCACCTCCGCACTCGGTATCCTGATTGGCGTGAATTTAGTGTGCACCGGCGTTGCCCTGCTCGCCTTGGCGCAATCGATGCACGAGACCATGCGGAAAGCGATTTTCGTGATGCCGGGCGGACAGACTTGAGCCGCTCACATATGGAAGGTATCGCAGCTCGCAACCTGCCCCGACCTCAGCCCCGTTAGGAACCAGCGCGTGCGCTGTTCTGAGGATCCGTGCGTGAAGGCGTCGGGCACGACATAGCCTTGGCTTCGCCGCTGCAGCCGATCATCGCCAATCGCCGAGGCCGTCTGGATGGCCGCCTCGACGTCGCCGGGTTCGATGACCCCCCACTTCTCACCCGCGTAGTGGCCCCACACGCCGGCGAGGCAATCTGCCTGTAATTCAACGCGAACCTGTAGTTGGTTGCTCTCAACCTGATCGAGACCAAGCTGCCGCTGCTGTACCTGTGGCAGGATCCCGAGCAAGTTCTGGACGTGATGGCCAATCTCATGGGTGATCACGTAAGCCTGCGCGAATTGGCAAGATTTGCTTCCGATCTCGCAGCCGCGGAAACGGCGCTCGAGATCGTCAAAAAAGCTGGTGTCCAGATAAACCTTGCGATCGTTCGGGCAATAAAATGGCCCCATGGCCGATTGGGCGTAGCCGCAGGCCGAGGGCGTGGCCCCGGAAAACATGACGAGCGTCGGCGCCTCGTAGGTTCTGCCGCTTTGGGCGAAGATCTCCCTCCATTGCGCTTCCGTGCTGCCGAGCACAGCCGCCACGAAGGCGCCGGTGCGGTCGGATCCAGGATCGATCTTATTATTGCTCGTCGATTGAGTTGGCGGTTGTGGACCGCGCAGGCCAGAGAGGATCTCCGCCCCGCCGATCAGATAGATCGGATTGATCCCCAACGCCCACCCCACCACGGTGAGCAGCAACAACGTGCCGATACCAATGCCGCCGGCCCGCCCCATGGGGAAGCCGCGCCGTGTCTCTCCACGCCGATCCTCTATCTGATCGCTACGCGGCAGTTGATCGAAACGCATCTGTCGGCGTCCAAGGTGGCCTCAAATTGCGCCGGGCCGGGCAATCCCTCCGCACAGCCCGTTGCGGCAGGTGATCACGATCATGCATTTATCGGGCGAGCTGAATCGAGACTAACCCTGAGAGGAGGCCACCCTCACTCCCAACGCCTCAGGGCTTTCCGCACTCACCAGCGGGAAGACCACCGGCTTGCACCGCACCTACGGGGAGCCATTTTGGGAGGCTGGCCCGTCCAACACGGCACGGACAGCGCCTTCGGCCGCTGGTTTGAAATGAATTAGCATGAGTGCGCTGCAACGCCTGCCTAACGCGAACGCAGAGAAGCGTCGGATTGCGGGTCAACTTGGCCGCAGCGCCGCTCGCTTGTCGAGCATCGCCCGAGGGCGTGCAAAGCCGGAGCGCGTGGCCGCGCGCCCTCGACAGCGTCCCAAGGCACGCCAGTTTGGTCGACGTTCCCATGAAAACCACGCCAGTTTCTAAGGACTAACACCGAACGACGGGTCGGCTGTTGCTATGATATTTTTTTGCCAGCGCAGGAGAAGCGCGCCCAACATCGTTTGCCCACAAGCCGTTTGGGGCGAGCGCCTCCAGCGACGGTTTTAGTTTGTCGGAACCGGCCCGATTCCGACAGGTGGAGGCTTTGATGAATTTGACGGCCCTGATCATTCAGCTTATTGCCGGAGCACTCGGCGGCAATGCAGCCGGTAATCTGTCCAAGGATATAAACCTCGGCCCGTTGGGCAACAGCATTGCTGGTGCCATTGGTGGCGGCGTCGGCGGCCAGGTGCTGAATGCGGTCTTGGGTTTGGCCGGGACGGCTGCAGCCTCGGGATTGGACATCGGCTCGATTGTCTCCGCGTTCGTGACCGGTGGCGTAAGCGGCGGCCTAACTGCTCTCATCGTTGGTTTTCTGAAGGCAAAAATGGCGAGCTGAGGCCGCGCCGGCTTTGCCTTGCCAGGAGTTGCAATGGCCGTTCCAGCGTCACGCCTAGGCGAAGCTAGGAGCTTGCCCTGTGGCTTGGCGACCGGGGGCGACCGGCGGCCGACCGACCCGATCGACGGGCCCAGGTTTGGCGAAAGCTCGGCGGTCTGGCGATCACTAGCCCGTCGCAGCTTTTCACATGGCCTCCCGCAACTTCAATGTGCGAGGGGCGTGGCGATCATCGTAGGCACCTCAAATTGGGATGGATCACATGGCTGAACCCGCAATAAGGTCCCCCCTGCAATACCTGGACAAGGCGTCGAATGCGCTCCGCGATATGGGGTTGATGCCGGAAAAGACGAACGGCGCGGCTCCAGTTAATGCGCTGCTGGAAAAGATATCCGACCTAGACCAAGATAAAATTGCCTTGATCGCGCGCACGCTCGGACAGACCGAAGTTTTCAACGAGGTGGTCCGCGAGCAGACATCGAAGATGGAGATCGGCAACCGCTATCAAACCATCACCAACGGCTTCAATTCCATACGCGATGACTCCAAGCGCCTGGTGGATCAGGTTGCCGACGGCAAGTTGGACATTCTGGAGCGCGGCACCAATATGTGGATGAAGATCGCGCGCGGCGACATCGGCGATCGTTTTGACAAGATCCGAAAGACCTACCTCTCGGTCACCAAAGAAACCAAGAACCAAATCGAGCGCGAAGGCAAGATCCTGGACGCCTACCGCGACTATCGCGGGGCCCTCAAGCATGCGGAGGTGATGGCGCTGGAGGTGCTGAAAAAGGCCGGCGAGAAGCTCGACGCCGTGAAGGCCGACTTGAAAGCCGCATCGGAAAAGGTGGCGGCTTTCAAAGGTAGCGAACCATCGGAGCGTGCAAAGCTGGAGCTGCTACGCGACGAGCAGCTGCGCCGCACCCAGGAAGAGGACAAACGCTACCAGATCGCCAAGGACCTCTCGGACAACTTGACGATCGCCTACAATACCTCCGAGGTCATCATGGCCCGCCTGATGCAAACGACCTCGGCCAAGGAGCGGGTCTATGCACAGGCGGTCACCTTCTTCTCGACGAACGATAGCGTGCTGACGGCACTCAAAGCGTCGTTTACCGGCATGTTCGGCCTGCACGAATCGACCAAAACGCTGGACGCCATGAAGGAGGGCATGTCGAAGAGCCTCGATACCTTGTCGGAGGTGGGCGACAAAGTCACGGAAGCGGCCGTGCGCAGCGGCTATGGACCGACGGTGCGGGCCGATGCCGTCAAGAAGCTTGTCGACAGCGTCGTGAATTTTCAGGAGCGCTCCACGGAAATCATCGCCGAGATGCGCAAGCTTGCCACGCAAAACTCCAGCGAAATCCGCGAAGCGGTGGAGGACAGCAAGAAGCGCATGGCCCGGCTGATTGCCGCCGCCGATACATTGCCCGCCGCCGCGTAAACGTCCGGGTTTGGAACACGCATGACCGAGGCCGGGATGGCGCCGAGCCAACCGCAGACGCTCGATGACGTCATGATTGCGATGGACGTGGTGGACACCCTGCGCCATCGAGAAGATCTCGTGCGGCGCGAGCTCAACGAGGAAGGCCGCGAAAGCGAGCTGGTGGCGCGTCTGCGCCAGATCTACCGCGACCAAGGCATCGAAGTGCCGGACGCCGTTTTGGCGGAGGGCGTCAAGGCCCTGAAGGACAGTCGTTTCGTCTACACTGCGGCGCCGCCAGGTTGGAAGCGGACCGTGCTCACCTTGTGGGCCAGGCGGCAGCGGCATGGCAAGTGGCTCGGCATTGCCGCGGCAGCGCTCGTTGCCCTGTTCGGCGCCCACTATCTGCTCGTCACGCGGCCGGCCAAGCTGGCCCAGGAGCGGGCGCGCATCGAAATTACCGAGACGCTCCCGCAACAGCTTCGGCTAGCCTACGCCGAGCTGCTGACCATTGCAGAGGACGACGCCGGCAAGCAAAGGGCAAGCGCGCTCAAGGCCGACGCCGAAGGCGCCATTCGCGCGGGCGATCGCGCCGCCATGCTCAAGGTCAATGCCGAGCTTGCTCATCTACGCGAGCAGGTGATGCGCCAGTACACGCTCACCATCGTGTCGCGGGCCGGCGAGAGCACCGGCGTGTGGCGGCGGCCGCCCCATGGCAGCCAGGCGCGCAACTACTATCTGATCGTCGAAGCCGTTACGCCGCAGGGCGAAAAGTTGAGCCTGCCGATCCGCAACGAAGAGACCGGCACCGTTGAAACCGTATCCAAGTTCGGCGTTCGCGTGCCCCAGGACACCTTCGAGACGGTAGCTCGCGACAAGCGTGACGATGGCATCGTCCAGAAGAACCACTTCGGCGAAAAGCGGCGCGGCATGTTGGCCGTTAACTACGAAATGCCGTTCGAGGGTGGCTTCATCACAAGGTGGTAAGGCTGCTTAATGTGGACAGGACGGCAAACGTTAGCGTCGATCGAAGATGCGATCAGCAAGCTGCACGGCGAACAAAGCCAGCTCGACCAGGCGCTGCGTTCAGCCGTCACTGAAACCGAGCGGCTGCGATCGGAACGCAGCCAGAGCCTGCGCGAGCTCGCGCGCATCAAGCTCGACGAGATGGCCGCCGGCCGCCTGGTCGGCAATCTCGACGCGGGCGAACGGCGGGCGCAACAAATCCTCGATGACTACCGCTTGCGCATCGCCGCCGCCGCCGAGCAGTCGAACGCCCTGCAAAAGGAAGTGACGCAGGGTGAGGCAGCCCGGCATGCTGCGTCGGCGGAGGTCGAGACGGCACTCGATGTGGTCGAGCACGATAGGGCCGAGACAGAAGCGCGGGTACAGACGACGCAAGCTTGGCGCGATGCCAAGGCAACACGCGATAAAGCCGAGGCGATCGCCGCCGAGGCGGAAAAAAAGGCCGCCGCCTCGGAAGCCGAGCTCGGTGCCAAGAAGAAACCCTACGATGAGGATCCCCTGTTCGCCTATTTATGGCAAAGGCGGTTCGGAACCAGTCAGTATATGGGCGGTCGCATCGCTCGCGTGCTCGATCGTATGGTGGCGGAGTTTATCGCCTACGACGGGGCACGGCCCAACTATGCCGCCCTGATCGAAATCCCGCAGCGGCTGCGGGAACATGCCGCTGCCCAGCGGCAAGCGGTGCAGGCGCCACAAGCGACACTTGCCGAAATCGAACGGGGTGCCATGCTCGAGGCCGGTATCGACGCCAAGGAAAAGATCCTGACCGAGGCGCGCCACAAGCTGGCCGTCATCGATGACACGGTCGAGAAGAAGCGCGACATGCTGCGCAAGGTCGACGAAGCCCGGGCCGCCTTGGTGACGGGTAAAGCGGATCCCGCGTACAACGAGGCGCTGAATACCATCGCCGCCGCCGATGCGGCCGACAGTATCGCCAACCTTTATGCCGAAGCACGCCGGACCGCGAGCCCTGCCGATGAAGCCGTCGTTGGCCGCATCGAGGCGATCGAGCAGAACATTGCCAAGACCGAAACCGAGATCGCCGATTTGCGCCGCGCGGCGCTCGAACTGACGCGTCGGCGCTCGGAGATGGACCAAGTGCGCGAACAGTTCCGGCGCACCGGCTATGATCATCCACGCAGCACCTTCAACAACGACGGCGACATCGCCGATCTTTTGAAGGGTATGCTGGAGGGCGCCGTCCGCAGCGGCGCGCTTTGGGACATCCTGCAGAATGGGCACCGATCACGACCCAACCGCAGCAGCAC
>DASTMQ010000042.1:0-7092 GCA_035714005.1 Hyphomicrobiaceae bacterium | reverse complement strand
CGCCTTAGGACTTGGCCCCGATGCGGGCCTCCGCGCCGTCAAGGAGCCGCCGGATATTGGCCTGGTGCTTGAAGACGATCAGGGCGACCATGAGCAAAACGAAGATCAGGCCCGCCTGCCCGAACACGAGGTAGTAGACGATCACGGCGGCGGTGGCGCTGAGCGCGGCCAACGAGGAATAGCGCCACACCGCGGCCACCCCGAGCCACACCAGGGCGAACACGACGGCGGCCGGCCAGTGGGCGCCAAGCAGCACGCCGATAAAGGTGGCAACGCCCTTACCGCCCTTGAAGCCGAGCCAGACCGGGAACAGGTGACCCACGAGGGCGCCGAGGCCGGCGACATAGGCCAACCGATAGGCGTCGAAGGCCACGAAGCGCTTGGCCACTTCGTAGACGATGAGGACGGCGATGGTGCCTTTCAGCAGGTCGAGCAGCAAGGTGGCAGCCGCCAAGCCCTTATGGCCGGTGCGCAAGACATTGGTGGCGCCGATGTTGCCCGAGCCGATGGCGCGCACATCGCCGAGCCCGGCCCAGCGCGTCAGCAGCAGTCCGAAGGGAAGCGAGCCGAAGAGATAGCCCGTGAGAAGTGCCAACAGGCCATAAAATGTGAAGATCAGGCCCATTCCCCACTGCTCGGGCTCACAATCGCCTCAACTGCGGTCGGCGCTAGCGTATTGGTAGACGAGGTTGCCGGCAACCATGGTGTTGAGGACGCGGCCTTGCATTTTGCTTTCATCGAACGGGGAATTTTTCGAGCGGGCTTTGAGCTGCACTTTGTCGACCACCCACGGCAAGCCCAAGTCGACCACGATCAGGTCTGCCGGCGCGCCCTTTACCAGTCGGCCCGAAGCTAGTCCCAACAGCTTGGCGGGATTGGCGGTCATGGCCTTGAGCAGGGGAACGAGACCGACCTCGCCACTATGGTGAAGCCGCAACGCGGCGGCGAGCAGCGTTTCCAGGCCGATGGCGCCGTCGGCGGCCTCCGCGAAGGGATGCCGCTTGACGTCGGCATCCTGGGGATCATGGCTCGAGACAATGACATCGATGTCACCGGCCGCGATGCCGCGCACCATCGCTGCGCGGTCCTCTTCCGAGCGCAGCGGCGGGCGCAACCGGAAAAAGGTGCGATAGGGACCGATGTCGTTTTCGTTGAGGGTGAGATGATTGACGGAGATGCCGCAGGTTACCGGCAGTTTGCGCGATTTGGCGGCACGGACGACGGCCAGGCTTTCCGCGCAGCTGATATTGGAGGCATGGTAGCGCCCGCCGGTGATTTCGACCAGGCGCACGTCGCGCTCTAGCACAATGGTTTCGGCGGCCTTGTGCGCACCGGGTAGGCCGAGCCGGGTGGCAACTTCGCCGGCGTTCATGACGGCGCCGTCGATCAGGTCGGGATCTTCGGTGTGATGCGCGATCAGCGCGGCAAAGTCCTTGGCATAGAGCAGCACATTGTGCATCACGCGCGTATTGGCGACGCTGGCCTTGCCGTTGGTAAAGGCGATGGCCCCGGCTCGCTTCAATAGCCCGATCTCGGTCATGTCCTGACCTTTGAGGCCCCGCGTCATGGCGGCCATGATGTGCACGTTGACGACGGCATTGTCGCGTGCGCGCCGCTGAATGAAATCGACCAGCGCCACCTGATCGATCACCGGCTGCGTGTCGGGCATGACCACCATGCTGGTGACGCCGCCGGCGGCGGCCGCTTGGCTCGCCGTCTTCAAGGTCTCGCGGTGCTCCTGGCCGGGCTCGCCGGTGAACACCTGCATGTCGATGATGCCGGGGCACAGGACGTGTCCCTTGCAGTCGATCACGGTCGCCCCGTCCGGGGCGTTCCGCCGCAGGTGGGCGCCGAGATCGGCGATCACGCCGCCCCGCACCAACAGGCCGCCCGGTTCGTCCTTGCCCGAAGCGGGGTCGACGAGGCGCGCGTTGAGAAAGGCGGTCGCGTCCGGCGGCGGTGGTGGATCGGATTTGCGCATACGCTCAAGACTTCTCAATGGTTGGGCAACAGGCGCGCCATGGCCTCGAGCACGGCCATGCGCACGGCCACCCCCATTTCGACCTGTTCGCGAATGACGCTGCGCGAGTGATCGGCAATGGTGGAGGCAATCTCGACGCCGCGATTCATCGGGCCCGGGTGCATGATCAAGGCGTCGGGCTTGGCGCGAGCGAGTTTTTCGTGATCGAGGCCGAAGAAATGGAAGTACTCCCGCGTGGAGGGCACATAGGAGCCCTGCATGCGCTCTTTTTGCAGGCGCAGCATCATGACGATGTCGGCATCTTCCAGGCCGGCGCTCATGTCGGTGAAGACCTCGGCGCCGAGGCGGTCGGTGTGGGCGGGCAACAAGGTTGACGGTGCCACGACGCGCACCCGTGCCCCCATGGTGTTGAGGACGTTGATGTTGGAGCGGGCGACCCGCGAGTGCAGAATGTCGCCGCAGATGGCCACCGTCAGACCGGCAATGCGGCCCTTGGCGCGACGGATGGTGAGGGCATCGAGCAGGGCTTGGGTCGGATGCTGATGCGCGCCGTCGCCGGCATTGATCACCGAGCAATCGACCTTCTGGGCCAACAGCTCGACCGCCCCCGCGGCGTGGTGGCGCACCACCAGAATATCCGGCCGCATGGCGTTGAGCGTCATGGCGGTGTCGATCAACGTCTCGCCCTTGGCCACCGAGGAGGTGGAAACGTTCATATTCATGACGTCGGCGCTGAGCCGCTTGCCGGCGAGCTCAAAGGAGCTCTGCGTGCGCGTCGAGGCCTCGAAAAAGAGATTGATCAGCGTTCGACCGCGCAGCACGTCGCGTTTTTTGATGACTTGCCGGTTGCCCTCGGCGGCCTTGTCGGCCAAATCCAAGAGGGCGTTGATTTCGCCGGCTTTCAGGCCTTCGCAAGTTAACAGATGGCGGCGGACGAAGGAGGCAGGATGAATGGCGCTGGTCATTAAAGCCGGTCCTATACGCCGACTCCAGCGGGCTCGCAAGCCGCGGCAAACTGGTGGTGGTGGAGAAGGTCGGGGGCGGGCTGCGTGCGCGGGCGGCAGTTGCTAGGCTGAGGCTTTCTTTAAGAGGCGCAAATCCATGCTCGAGCCGTTCCAGACCCATGAGGTTTTTAACCAGAGCCCGCCGTTCCAGGACGTGAACCTGTTCACGACGGACGCGGCCTTGGTGGAGGCCGTCCAGAGGGAAGGTGGGGGAGCGGCAGCCCGACAGCTTGCTCGGTTCGGGCAGACCTGCGGCAGCGCCGACGCCCTCGCGCAGGCTCGGCTCGCCAACGAAAATTTACCGCGCCTGTTGCGCTTTGATAGCAAGGGCGCGCCACTGGACGTGGTGGAATATCACCCGGCCTATCACGCCTTGATGGCCATCAGCATCGGACAGGGCCTGCACTGCTCGGTTTGGGATCACCTTGCGGCCGAGCCCGGCAAGCGGCGCGCCGGAGCCAGCGTGGAGCGCTCGGCCGGCTGCTATCTCGCCAACCAGATGGAAGCGGGACACCAGTGCCCGATCACAATGACGAATGCGGCGGTGCCAACGCTTTTGCTTGCGCCCGATCTCGCGCACCGTTGGCTCCCCAAGATCTTGACGCGAAACTACGACAAGTCGCTGCGGCGCCTGGCCGAAAAGCGCGGCGTCACCCTCGGCATGGGCATGACCGAAAAGCAGGGCGGCACCGACGTGCGCGCCAACACCACGCGGGCGGAGCCGGCGGCGGCCGGCGGGCCGGGCACGGAGTATCTGATTACCGGCCACAAATGGTTCATGTCGGCGCCGATGTGCGATGCCTTTCTGGTGCTGGCACAAGCGCCGGCGGGGCTCAGCTGCTTCCTGCTGCCGCGCGTCTTGCCGGACGGGCGCATCAATGCACTGCGTTTCCAGCGCCTAAAGGACAAGCTCGGCAATCGCTCGAACGCCTCCTCGGAGGTGGAATTTCAGGCGGCGCACGGCTGGCTGATCGGCGAGGAAGGCCGCGGTATTCCCAGCATCATGGAAATGGTGACGCTCACCCGGCTCGATTGCGCCGTGGCCTCGGCGGGGTTGATGCGGCTGGCGCTCGCCAATGCCATTCATCACTGCCGGCACCGCCGCGTTTTCCAGAAACACTTGGTCGATCAGCCGCTGATGCAGCAGGTGCTGGCCGACATGGCGCTGGACGTTGAGGCTGCCACGGCGCTGTGCTTCCGGCTCGCCAGCGCCTTCGACCGCCCCGAGGATGCAACGGCAGTGGCCTGGCGGCGGCTGATGACGCCCGTCACCAAATACTGGGTGTGCAAAATGGGGCCCGCCCTCGGCTACGAGGCGCTGGAGTGTCTCGGCGGCAACGGCTACGTGGAAGAGGGCTTGGCGGCGCGGCTTTACCGCGAGCTGCCCCTCAACGCCATCTGGGAAGGCTCCGGCAACGTCATGGCGCTCGATCTATTGCGCGTTTTGCAGCGCGAGCCTGAGGCCTTCGAATGCGTACTGGAGGACGTTGGCGCCGACATTGGTCGGGACGCGCCCTTGCAGGCCCACCTCGAGCACTTACGGGCCCTACTACAGGATCCGGTGCGGCTGGACGGGCGCGGGCGTGACCTGATTGAGGGGCTTGCTTTGCTGGCCGCCGCCTCGGTGCTGCGGCGGCACGCACCAAATTTTGTTGCCGACGCCTTTATCGGCACGCGTTTTGCCGGGACCGGCGGCCGCAGCTACGGCCAAGGCCTTGCGGCCGCCAACCCGCGTGCCATTGTCGAGCGTGCGTTGCCAGGCTAGCGCCAGCCCCGAGCTTGAGCTGAGCTAGACCTTACGCGTGCAGCGACTTGACGATTTCGCCCAGCGCCTCGATGAAATCCCCCCGCTGGTCGGTTTTCAGAGCCGATAGGATGCGCTGGTCGACCCGGGACGCCACTGGTTTGACAGCGCCGAGCGCCGATTGCCCTTTGGCGGTCAGCCGCACCGCGTACATGCGCGCATCGCGGCGGGTGCGCTTGCGGTGCAACAATCCCTTCTTCACCAGCCGGCGCACGATATCGGCGAGCGTGGAGCGGTCGACCCCGGTCTGTTCCACCAACCCGGTCTGGGAGATGTCGGGGTTGTGGGCAACGCAGGCAAGCACCGCGTACTGGCGCGGCGTGAGATCCACCTTACCAGTTTCATTGGTGAAGAGTTCCTCAGCGCGCTGACCAGCACGATGCAGGAGGTGCAAGGCCGACGCCTCAAGCGGGCCTGAACGATGGTTGTTCTTCATGGCTTGGATATCCACCTCACTCAATATTGATGAGAAAGCCAGAGCAGCTTTTGGGCGCTCGCGCCGACCTGGCTTTGTACGTAGTGTGCGATACCGCAATGATCCAGACGGACCCCAGCGGCTTTATCCGTCGGCCAACGAAATTCGACCGACGACGGCTCAATCAATCTACCTAGCAAACCCATTGGCAGCGGGAAGTCAACTTGGACGCGCGAAATAGTCGCGGCGCGCGCTCAGATAAAACGGTGGGTGTGGATGGATCGCTCGCATTGGTGCCGCCGCTGCGATGCTCAGCAGCAAAATCAATTCCCAAAGACACCTCGCCGGCAGAGGACGGGCAGCGCTTGCAGAGCGCGCGGCCCAGGTGACGCCGCGGCGAGGGAAGGCCAAGCTGCCAGAGGTGGCGCTGACACGCGCCAGGTTTTGGCCAGGTTTTGCCGGCGCGCTGAACGGCACCGATCAAGCTTGGCGCCCTGAAGCCCCTCGATCACAATCCCGTTTGATCACAAGACGGTGCGCGGCTTCGCCAGGACAAGGGCGCGCGGCTTCGCCACGACAAGGGCGCGCGGCTTTGCCACGACAAGGGCGCGCGGCTTCGCCATGACAAGGGCGCGCGGCTTCGCCATGACAAGGGCGCGCGGCTTCGCCATGACAAGGGCGCGTGGCTTCGCCACGACAAGGGGCGCGTGGCTTCGCCACGACAAGGGGCGCGTGGCTTCGCCATGACACGAGGCGGCGGCTTCGGCGCGACACGAGGCCCGCGCCTTCGCCATGACACGAGGCCGCGGCTTCGCCTGAAAAAGCGCGCGGCTTCGCCGCGACGGGGCGCGACCTCAGGCTCCGCCCCGCCGACCGGCGGCGCACGTGTTCCGCACAGCGTTCACGGCTCGCGCGGGTTGGCGCGGTTCATGCGGTCGAGAGCCGTTTGCAGGATCAGGGTGGCTGCAACTTTGTCAATCACGGCCGCCCGACGGCGGCGCGAGGTCGAGGCCTCGATCAGCACACGTTCCGCCGCCGCGGTCGAGAAACGTTCATCCCAAAGGAGGATCGGCAGCGGCACGCGTTTTGCGAGGTTGCGGGCGAAAGCGCGCGTTGATTGTGCACGCGGGCCGTCTGCGCCGTCGAGGTTTTGCGGTAGCCCGATCACCAGGCCGCCCACCTGATGGGCCGCGATCAGCTCCGACAGGCGCTCAACGTCGTGCGCGAATTTTTCTCGCTTGAGCGTCGTCAAGCCCGAGGCAATGATGCGTGTGACGTCGGAAAGCGCAAGGCCCAAGGTCTTGGTGCCGACATCGATGCCGAGCAGGCGCGCCCCCGCTGGCAGGGTGCGCCCGAACAGGTCCGCGTCCTCGTACAGCCGCCGAGCTTGCCGATCTGAGTCTTGGGCAGTCACTTGTCCAGTCACAGGCAGCGCCCTGCAAAAAAAGTGTGTTTTTTTTGGGCCTCCTTATCGCGGCCGGCGCCGGCGGGCAAATCGGCACTTGCGCGCCATGTCCCTGGCGGGCCCGGCGAGGCGCAGAATAATCGGGCATCACTATAATCGGGCACCATCTGGCGCCGCGGCCATTTTGAAGGGCCGGGACGGGAGATATAGTGCCGGCGGCGCTTTCCTCGCGGGCGCCAAGACAGGAGAGCGCCCATGCCCGATGCCAGCGTCAAAGAGCCCGTCAGCGCGACCAACACCGGCCGCCAGGCGGACACGCGCGGGGGCGCACTGGGCCGCCTCTTGGCTAACCCCAATCCCCATTTCGTGCTGGCGACCTACACCGCCACCACCTTTCTGTCGGCGCTGCTGCTGTTTTCCGTGCAACCGATGTTCGCCAAGATGGTGCTGCCGGTACTCGGCGGCTCGCCTTCGGTGTGGGCG
>DASTMQ010000041.1:0-10579 GCA_035714005.1 Hyphomicrobiaceae bacterium | reverse complement strand
GTTGAAGGTCCCCTTGCCGGCTTCCCTCAGGGTCTTGCTGACGTCGCGCAAATCGATCCGTGCCACGCTTCACCCCCGGCCGGCCGAGCTCAAGTCCCTTAAAAAGGGCGGCACCCAACGCCGGGGAAGGCTAGCATGGTGGAGGCTGTCGAGCCACGCTCGCGCGCGAGGCAGCACCAATGCCGGCCCATCCCGCAGGGCCAAAGGAGCGACGGAGCCGATGGCTTGGGGGCAATTGCGCGGCTGCCCGGCACCATCTTTCCCCGAGTGCGCCCGCGCGCCCGTTTCGGTAAAGGAGCTCGTTCGAGCTCTAAAAAAAGCCATCAAGGAGGTGCAGCCATGCCCGCGTTCGACGCGATCGTCATTGGGACGGGTCAAGCCGGTCCCACGCTGGCCCATCGCCTCGCCGGCACCGGCATGCGCGTTGCCGTCATTGAACGGCATTTGTTCGGCGGCACCTGCGTCAACACCGGCTGTACCCCGACCAAGACGCTGGTGGCGAGCGCCTATGCCGCCCGGCTCGCCCATCGCGCCGGCGAATACGGCGTTGCCATTGATGGCGACATCAGCGTCGACATGAAAAAGGTGAAAGCGCGCAAGGACTACGTGCTGGGCTTTTCGAGGAGCGGGGTTGAGCGCGGTCTCAGGGACAACCCCAAGATTGCGGTCTACCAGGGGCACGGCCGCTTTGCCGCGCCCGACCGCATTACGGTCGGCAGCGAAACGCTGAGCGCACCCAAGATTTTCCTCAACGTCGGCGCTCGCGCCTCGATTCCGCCGATCCCGGGCCTCGACCAGGTTCCCTACTTGACCAACGGCGGCCTGCTCGATCTCGAGGTCGTGCCGCAACATCTGATCATCGTCGGTGGCAGCTATATCGGCCTTGAGTTTGCGCAGGTGTTTCGCCGCTTCGGCAGCAAGGTCAGCATCATCGAGACGGCGCCGCGGCTGATTGCGCGAGAGGATGCGGATGTTTCGGCGGCCATCGCCGACATTCTCGGGCGCGAAGGCATTACCCTTTATCTCGGCGCCAAGGACATCAAGTTTGCCAAGCGCGGCACCGATATCGTCGCCAGCCTTAAGGCCGAGGCTGGGGCCGCCGAGATTGTGGGCTCGCATCTGCTGATTGCCACGGGGCGCCGGCCCAATACCGATGACCTCGACCTCGACAAGGCGGGCGTCGCCACCGATGCGAAGGGCTACATCGGCGTCAATGATCGCCTGGAGACCAGCGTGCCCGGCATCTGGGCGCTGGGGGATTGCAACGGCAGGGGCGCCTTTACGCACACGGCCTACAACGATAACGACATCGTGGCTGGCAACCTGATCGATGGCGAGGTGCGCCGCGTCAGCGATCGCATTGTCGCCTACAACCTTTACATTGATCCGCCGCTTGGCCGTATCGGCATGACCGAGGCCGAGGTGCGCAAGTCCGGGCGCCCGGCGCTGATGGCAACGCGGGCCATGGAGAATGTGAGCCGGGCCTTCGAAAAGGGCGAGACCCTGGGCTTCATGAAGATCCTGGTCGACGCCGAGAGCCGACAGGTTCTGGGCGCCTCGATCCTGGGTGTCGGCGGCGACGAGGCGATCCACGTGCTGCTGACCTTGATGTATGCGAAGGCGCCCTATGAGGTCATGCAGCGCGCCGTCTTTATCCATCCGACCGTGTCGGAACTGTTGCCGACCATGCTCGGGAGCCTGAAGCCCCTATGAACAGGGCGCCCAAGGCGACAATGGAGCATTCGGTGCCGGTCGTCGCGCCGGCGGGGTAGCCCAGCAGAGGACGCGCGGGAGCACAACACGGGGGCCGCACGCCGCCACGCTGTCCCTTGCGAGCCCCTCGTCCACCCCTGCACTTGTAATGTCCTTGTCCATACCTGGCCGGGCGCGGCCGGCGGGTCGTGCCCGCGCACCCGGCAAAAGGCGGGGCGGTCGCGTCGGTGGCTCACGCCGCGAGGCCGATCTCTTGCACGCGCTCCCAGGTCGTGGCCTTGAGGCTTGCGCGCGCGTTCATGCGCGCGAGCCAGGCGGCGAGGTTGGGATGGGGGCCCGTCAAGGGCGCCCATTCCGGCTGGTCACGGAAGAGGTCGATCTGCGGGGCGACCAGCACGTCGGCCAGCGAGGGTTCATCGCCCACGAAATAGGGTGTGCTCCCCATCAGCCGGGCGAGCTCAGCAAACACCGCCTGCGCCTTCGGCATGGCGGCGGCGATCGCCTCCTCGTCGGGCGGCAGCCCGAGCAGGCGCGGCTTCACCACACGATTGAAGCCAATGACGGTGTTGACCCCCTGAAACAAGTACCAATCGTTGATGTTCATGACCTGATCCATGCGCGCGGCGGCCTTAGCATCGACGGGCGTCAGGGCTGGCGCCGGCAGGACCCGGTCGAGGTAGCGCAGGATTGCCTGCGTCTCATAGAGCAGAAAGCCGTCGTGCTCGAGGACCGGCGCGCGGCCGAAGGGGTGGCGATCGAGATGTTGAGCGCTCCTGTAGGCCGAGGGCGCCAGCGGCGCCAAGCGCCAGGGCGCACGCTTTTCTTCAAGCGCAATGAGGACGGCGCGGCCAAACGGACTTCCGGGCGTCATATGCACGACGAAGGACGACATGGGTTAAGGCTCCTTTTTTCCCTGCAATCAGCTAATGCGCCTGGGCTGGGCTGCTGCGCTCGGCCTCCTGGGCAAAGCGTTCGATCAGGCCCGGCCAGCCGCCATCGACATCCTTGCGCAGCGAGGCGCCGGCGTCCGCGCCCATGGTTTCGAACTTGTGATGCACGAGCTCAACGCGGGTGGCGTTCGCGCCCTCGGCGGAAAAGCGCACGTCGACTTCCGAGGTCATGCTGAGGTCCGGTTTCCACTGGGCGTTGACCTGCCAGACCATCACCAGGCGATGCGGCGGCTCCCAATGGATGATGGTGGCGACGCTGGTTTCGGTTCCGTCCTCGGAAATCTCGAGCCAGCGCCCGCCGAGGCGCGGTTCCAGCAAGACCTTCTGGATCGGTTTCTTGCCGATGCCGTGGTTCGGCGGCCACCAGCGGCTGAGCCCGCTGGTGAAGACCTCGAAGGCGTGGGCAATGGGTGCCTCGACACGCACGGTTTTGCGCACGGGCTCAATGCGGGCTGATCGGCTCATTCACCGGCTCCTTTTTTTGGCGCTGGGCTTTTCGGCTTCCTGTTTGAAGGCCTGCAGGGCATCGCCCCAGAAGCTGTCGAGCCAGTCGCGCAGTTCGGCGAGGCCTTCGCGGCGTACCGAGTAGATGCGGCGCACCCCCTCGCTGCGTTCCTGCACGAGACCCGCGGCCTTCAGCGCCTTGAGGTGTTGCGACACCGCCGGCCGCGACACCGGCAGGCCGGCGGCGATGGCGTTGACGGCATGGGGGCCGGCGCGCAGCCGCTCGAAGACCCGGCGGCGCGTCGGGTCGGCGAGAACGGTCAGGGCATCTCCGTAAGTCATGACTTACCGTAAGTGGAGACTTACAAAGTGTCAAGCCGGGGGTTGCCAGCCCTCACACCTGACGCAAAGGGTAAGGTCCGCTGCCGAGCCGGCGTCCCGGCACACGGGCGTGCGATCGCAGCTCGAAGGGTCCGACAGCCCGTGTGGCGGTCGCGCCTCGGGCGCCCCAGGGGGACCAAAAAAGCCAAGGGCAATCCGATTGTTGCGGGGATGCGGGGAGGCCACTCGGTGGTAGTGCAGGGATAACACAGCGACCCTCAAATGCGACGCCATGGTCGCTATTGACCGCAAGGGGCCGAGCCAAGCGGTGCCATAATCCTTTGTCGGTGGCGTGCCCCGCGCTGTTGCTGTGGGCGCGCCGAACGTATGTCTGGCGTTTTCTTTTTGTGTGCGTTGCTTATGCGTTGGATGGGGGCAAGCTACGGTCCTTCGTCGCGTGACGACCGAAGGGTCCGGCGGATTTTGGTGCTTACGCGCTACGGGCGTCTTAGTCCGACGACCCGGGTGCGTTTTCTGCAATTCATCGAGCAGTTCGAGCAGGCCGGCAATCCGGAGCTCGATTTCGACGTGGCGCCGCTGCTCGAGGACCACTGCCTGCAACGTTTCTATGATGCGGGCACGCGAGATCCCGCCTATCTCCTCAAGCGCTATGCCCAGCGGGCTCGATTGCTGCTGCGGAGTGGGCGTTATGAACTGTTGTGGATCGAGAAAGAGCTCTTTCCCGGCTTCCCCGCCCTGGCCGAGTGGGCCCTTGCCGCGCTGGGCATCAAGCTCGTGGTCGACTATGACGATGCCGCTTATTGCTGGTATCGCGACAATCCGATTTGGCTGGTGCGGACCTTTCTAAGCCGCAAGATCGATGCCGTCTGCCGGGTCGCCGCCGTCGTCATCACTGGCAATGAGACGCTCGCCGCCTATGCGCGGGACGCTGGCGCCGGCAAGGTCGTCATCGTCCCGAGCGTGATCGATACCAACAAGTACGATCTGCCGCGCCCGGCCTGCAACGCCGGCGAGTTCGTGGTCGGCTGGATCGGGACACCGTCGAATGTCCGCCACCTCGAGATCTTCAAGCTTGCCCTGACCGACATGGCAGCGGCGCCGAATTTCAAGTTCTTGACCATTGGCGCCCCGGCGCAACTGTTTGCCGGCGTGCCCCAGGAGGCGCATCCCTGGTCGGCTGAGACCGAGATCGCGTTGCTCGGTCGCTGCGACTGCCTGGTCGCCCCGCTGGCGGGTGGAACCTTCGAGAGTGGCAAGTGCGGCTTCAAGGTGATCCAGGGCATGGCCGCCGGCCTACCCGTCATTGCCTCGCCGATCGGGGTCATCAGGGACATCATCAGGCATGGTGAAAACGGCTTCTTAGCCGAAGACGCGGTCCAGTGCGGCGCCATCATGCGGCAGTTGCGCGCCGACAGCTTGCTGCGCCGTCGCATCGGCGAGGAGGCGCGGGAGACGATTGCGCGCTTTTATTCGACGGCATCGGTGAGTGACCAGGTGGCGCACGTGCTGCGCGAGGCTCTGGGTGGGCAAGCCGCATCGCGGGATCCAGCGATTGTGAGGAGCTTGGCGACCTGAGCCCTCCCGCGCCTCGCTGCCATCTTCGTCGCAATGGTCTTGGGGGCACTCGAGTGAGCCGGCGGCAATTTGGTCTCGGCTAGGTCCGGCCAGGGTTGCCGTACCCTGAGAAGAGGAACTGAGTGACATGAGCGTACGCGAACGCGAACCTGCCGGGCCCGGGCGCGCCCAGACCCAGCCACACTTTAGTTCGCGGGCGAAAAGCGAAAAGCACTCGGTGGCGGCAATCATCCCGCTCTACAACGGCGCCAAATGGATCGAGGAGGCCCTGCGGAGCGTCTTGAGCCAAACCCGCAAAGCCGACGAAATCATCGTCGTTGACGACGGCTCAGCCGACAACGGTGCTGGGATCGTCGCCAAATTGGCCGAGGTTCATCCCGAGATTACGCTCATCCGGCAGGCCAATGCCGGCCAGAGCGCCGCCCGCAACCGCGGCATTCGTCAGGCCCGCTCCAATCTGATCGCCCTGCTCGACCAGGACGATGTCTGGTATCCCGATCACATCGAAATCCTGCTTGAGCATTTTATGGAGGCCAAGGCTGCCCGCAAGATTCCCGTGGGATGGGTTTACTCCGACCTCGACGAAATGGACGAGCACGGCAACCTCGTCGGCAAAAGCGTGTTGCGAAGCGTTAGCGTCCACCCCAAGCGCAACGTCAGCGAATGTGTGCGCGAGGATATGTTCATCTTGCCGGGAGCCAGCCTGATCTCACGCGAGGCTGTGCTCTCCGTCGGCGGCTTCGACGAGCGCCTATCGGGCTACGAGGACGACGATCTCTTTTTGCGCCTGTTCCGTGCGGGCTGGGATCACAGGTTTGTCGACCAGTCCCTGTCCAAGTGGCGCATCTTTCCTTACTCTTGCTCGGGCACCATCCGCATGTGTCTGTCGCGCGCGGTCTATGCGCAAAAATTGCTGGAGATGTTCCCGGACGATACCAGAATGGGTCGCAACTTTGGTCGTGACCTGATCGTGCCGCGGTTCTTGCCGATGTTTGCAGCCGACTTGGGTAAAGCCGCCATACGCCGAGACCTCGACGCCGCGCGCGCCGCCATCGCCGGATTGCGCATTCTGGCCCCGACCACGACCAGCCGGCAGCTGCGCCTCAAGGTCACGATCGCCCAGGTGGTCATGCGCGTGCCGGTCATTGCGCGGCTCGTGATCGCGATCTGGCGCCTTTCAAAGCGCATGCGTCGCCGCTAGCGGCGCGACGCCACGGTCAAGGCCGTCTCGACGTACTGACGCGGCCGCGGTGGGCTGCCGTATCGGCTGTGCCTTCTGACCTTAGCCAATCCCAGCCTGCGGTCGTCGCGGCCTCGATCGTGAGGAGCCGCCGAGGCCTTTCCTGTGGCGCTCGGCGGCGCCCAAAAAGTCCCACTCGGTTTTCGAGGTTCCCGCGGGCTGTTATGGCTGCATCAGGACAGCGGCTGGGCTCAAAGCCGCCGTGAGCCCGAATCATTGAGGGGTTGTTTACCGGTGTGGCGTTAGGCTGGCGGCATGAAGCACTGGATGACATGGATTGGGCCTTCGATCGCCTGTGCCCTGGTGATCATCACCCGGGAGTACGGGTGGGTGCTGGGTTCCCTGTGCACCCTGTCGGCGCTGGCCTACGCGCGCTATTTGGACGTCACGCGGCCGCTGGTGCACTAAGGCGGGCGGCACCCGCGCTGAGCCGTTCCGGTTCCTCTGCTGCGCCCGCGCGCCAGGCCCGCATCGGCCTCGATCCACAAGTCTTGATCCACAAGTCTTGATCCAAATTCCTGGGCGATCGCGCTGCCAAGCCGCGCGCGAACCTGCTAAGCTCTGCTGGCTGACTCAGGAGGAGAGCCGCTATGGCTAACAAGGAACAGCGATCGAACCGCGAAAAGCGCAAACCCAAAAAAGAAAAGCCGAAACCCGTGCCGCAGATCAGTGTGACCGGGCGCAAGACCTGAACTTTGACCTGGGATGTGAGGGGCGAAGGCGCCCTTCACGCCCGGGCCTGCCCGGGTACTGCCAGCGTTGCCGCGGGCCGCGACCTTGAGTGTCGCGCCGCTCCCCCCTTGAGACTTAGGACCTCGGGCCTCGCGCGCCCCTACCGGGCCAGCCTCGCGCACACACCCTAGCTGGTTGCCCCAGCGCCGAAGGGGATCACGGGGATAGAGCTGCGGGCACATAGCACGGCAAGGCCCAAGCTGAGACAAGGATTGCCGAACCGGGAGGCGGATGATGGCGTGGCTTGGGCGTGGCGTCACCAGCAAAACCAGTGCGCTAGCGGGGGCAGTCTTATTGGCGGGCACGCTTCCCGCCGTCGCCCAGAAGACTGGCGGCACTTTGCGCATCTACAACACGACGCAACCGCCCAGCGCGTCGATGCACGAAGAATCGACCATCGCCACCAACATGCCGTTCATGGCGGTCTTCAACAATCTCGTCCGTTTCGATCCGCAAAAACCGCGCAACGGTTTTGACAGCATCGTGCCCGAGCTGGCGGAGCGCTGGGCCTGGGATGCGACGGGCACCAAGCTCACCTTCTGGCTGCGCTCCGGCGTCAGCTGGCACGACGGCAAGCCCTTTACCGGCAAGGACGTGCAGTGCACCTGGCATCGCCTCAACGGCATCGAGCCCGAGTATTTCCGGCGCAATCCGCGCAAGATCTGGTACGAGAACTTAAAAGAGGTGACGCTCAACGGCGACTATGAGGTCACCTTTCAGCTGATAAAGCCGCAGCCATCGCTGCTGCCGATGTTGGCCTCGGGCCTCTCGCCGGTCTTTCCCTGTCACGTCTCCGACCGCGATATGCGCACCAAGCCCGTGGGCACCGGTCCCTTCAAGTTTGCCGAGTTCAAGAGCCACGCCTCCATCAAGCTGACCCGCAACCCGGACTACTGGAAAAAGGGGCTGCCCTATCTCGATGCCATCGAGTGGCGCATTGTCACCAGCCGCTCCACGCGCGTTTTGGCCTTTGTCGCCGGCGAGTTCGACATGACCTTTGTCGGCGACATCACCGTCCCCCTCATGAAGGACGTGCTGGCGCAGGCGCCGAGCGCCACCTGCAGTTTGGTGCCGACCAACGTGCCGATCAATATATTGGTCAACCGCGACCGGGCGCCGTTCGACAATGTTGCGCTGCGCCGTGCCATGTCGCTGGCGCTCGATCGCCAGGCCTATATCGACATCATCACCGGCGGCAAGGCCAGCATCGCCGGCAATATGATGCCGCCGCCGGAGGGCCTCTGGGGCATGCCCTCAGAGAGCCTCGCCAAGCTGCCGGGCTACAGCAGCGACGTTGCGGCACAGCAGGCCGAGGCACGCAAAATCATGGAAGGCCTGGGCTACGGGCCGGGACACCGGCTGAAGGTGAAGGTCTCAACCCGCGACTTTGCCACCTATCGCGATCCGGCCGTGATTTTTGTCGACCAGCTCAACAAGGTGCATTTCGATGCCGAGCTCGAGGTGATCGAGTCCTCGATCTGGCACAATCGTCTCACCAAAAAGGACTACACCGTCGCGCTCAACACCTCCGGCGTCGGCATCGATGATCCTGACGCCGTGCTCAAGGGCGCCTATGCCTGCAACTCGGAGGCCAACTACACTCAGTACTGCACGCCAGAGGTCGACACGCTTCTCGATCAGCAGTCGCAGGAAGCCGATATCGAAAAGCGCAAGGCGCTGGTTTGGCAAATCGAGCGCATTCTCGCCGAGGACGTGGCCCGGCCCATCATCTACCACAACCGTGCCTCGACCTGCTGGCACGCCCACCTCAAGGGCTACGTGCACCAGGAAAACAGCATTTATAATAATTGGCGTTTTGAGCATATCTGGCTCGACAAGTAGCGCGTCAGCCCTGCGCCTCACCGCATTTTTTAAGGGATCCGGCTTCGCCGGCGGCTTTGCACGGAGGGGTTTGGAACCCAAACGCGCCAAGGCGCGTTACGCGCTGGGCTGGGAGGGATTTGGCGTGCCATCAGGCTCGAACGAGGCCGAACAGGATGCCGCGCGCTGGCGCAAGCTGGAACTCGAAGCGCGCAGCCTCGCCAGCGCGATGACCGACCCCGAGCCCCAACGCATCATGTTGTTCATCGCCGAGGGCTATAAGCTCCTGCGCGAGCGCGCCGAGTTCCGTGCCTTCGCGAAAAAATGACCGCTGCGGCAACCGTGACCGCGACATCCTCGAAGGGAACTTGACCGTGGCGTGGGATGTTTGCCCAGTCATGAAGACGACCCCGTCGATCATGGATGGACCCGATTATTGGCTGCGGCGCGCTGCGGAAGCGCGGCGCACGGCCGATGAGATGGCCGATCCTGTGTCGAAAAAGACCTTGCTCGATATCGCCAAAGCCTATGATGAGCTGGCGGCGTTTGCGGCTGCCAAGCGCGATGCCGAGCAGGGTGGCTCACAGGACCCGGATCTCTAGCGCGCCACCGTCGGCGCCACCGTGTCCTCGAGCGAGACCACGGCATCTTCGTAGCGGCCCCTCCCCAAGTCGCCGGCGGGGAAGATTTCGTGCGCGGCAATCCAGGCGAAGGATTGATCGAAGGTGTCTTTGCCGTAGGTCTCAAACACGATGCGCTCGCCCGGGCCCCAGCGTCGCGTGTCCATGCTGGCATGGAAGCGCTCGGGAAATTCGTTGCGGTAGTAGTGCGTGTAGCGTTCGGGGCGCGCGTCGATGTCGTGCTGGGCACGGCGGAGCGCGCGATAGTAGCGCCGCACGTCTTCTGGATCCGGATCGCCGTTGAGCATGGCGCCGATCATGAAGGTGGCGTCGATGATTTTGCGAAAGCCCAGCTGCTCGGCGAAGTAGTAAGGACCGCTAAAGAGCGTGCAGGCGGCCGCGCCGCCGTCGAGAAAGACCTGCATGCGGCCGAACAGCATGCCCTCGCCAAAGGACAAATTGATCTGGTCTTTGGGTAGGTACTGCTCCATGGCTTGCAGCGTGGCGTAGTGGCTGCCGGACTGGTAGCCCACCGAAATCGGCACCCCCGCCAACTGTTCCGGCGAGCTGACGCCAGAGTTGGCGGCCACGAAGATGCCGCAGGGCGCCACCGAATAGGCATCGGCGAAAAGCTTGGTGTGTCCCTTCGAGGCGGCGACGTTCACCGTCCAATGGCAGGCGCAGGTGACGTTGGCCTCGCGGCCCTTTTCGATCGACTGAAAGGCGCCGACCTTGCCGGGCGCGGCGTGGTGGGCACCGCCACTGGCGCGAATGAATTCGCGAAACTCGTAGTCTAACCCCTCGGCGGCAAAATAGCCCTTTTCCTCCGCCACCCATTCCTGCAACCGGAAGTGCGGCTCGATGATGAACTTGGGCATGGGGCGGTGTCCTTTGTGTGCGTGTCCTTTGTCTGCGTGTCCTTTGTCTGCGAGGCGCCGACGGTCGGGTTTGCCCATGCTAGCACCGCTGCCCCGGGCCGTGGATGGGGTTTTGCGTTGACCGCGACCAAGGGCTGAGTTCGCCTGCGCTGATTGGGGGAGGCAAAGGGGTTGCCCGCGTTTCGCGGGCCCCGAGCGGCCGGCCCAAAAAAGGGCTGCTGGCGGCAGTTTCCCGATTTGCCTATCCCCAAGCCGGACCATATT
>DASTMQ010000040.1:0-5115 GCA_035714005.1 Hyphomicrobiaceae bacterium | reverse complement strand
GGTGGCGTGCTCGCCGGCATAGGCCTCGACAAACCCGAGCTCGTCGGCGAGCACGAAGGCTTCGCGATCCTCGCGCAGCGACTGGCGCCAATCCTTGCCCAAGGCGTGGATGGGCATGGTGAAAAAACCAAGGTTCATGGGGCGGTACCCGTGGCGCGATTGTGGGGAAACTCTTAAGCGCTTACGCGCGCCGGCAACAATCATATGTTCTGGTCGCGGGCATCTTGATTTGTAATGCGCCGGGTCCTGGGCCGTGGCCCAAGGGCTCCTGCCAACCGTTGCCGCCGGCGTGGCCAAGAGCCAGCGTGGCCACCAGGATGCGGCATCTGCTATCAAGGAGGCTCGGGTGGGTGCGGCACCCTCCGGAACCCCAGAAGGCCGCCGGAACCCAAGAAGGTGGACGTCCCATGAGTGAGCCAATGACCCCGCGCGAGCGGGCACCCTATTCGGCCATCGTCGACCGCCCGCCGCTGGCCTTGCCGGGGGCTGCGCGCATCATTGTGTGGACCATCGTCAACCTGGAGGTGTGGGACATCGCCCGGCCGATGGCGCGCCAGGTGCTGCCGCCGCCGACGGGGCAGGTGCTATTGCCCGACATCCCCAACTGGAGCTGGCACGAATACGGCATGCGCGTCGGGGTCTGGCGCTTTTTTGAGCTCTTCAAACGCCTGGGGCTGCGGCCGACCCTGTCGATCAACGCCCGGGTGTGCCACGACTATGAACGGGTGGCTCGGGAGGCGCGCGATAGCGGTTGGGAGCCCATGGGCCACGCCTTTGAGCAGATGCCCATCCACAGGATTGAGGACCAGCGGGGCATGATCGCGCGCTCGCTCGATACGCTCTCAGCCTTCTGGGGCGAGCGCCCGATCGGCTGGCTCGGGCCGGGGCTGACGCAGACGCTGGAGACCCCCGAACTGTTGGCCGAGGCCGGCATCAAGTACATCGGCGACTGGGTCTATGACGACGAGCCGACCGTGATCCGCACGGCGAAGGGCCCGCTGGTGACGCTGCCTTATACGGCGGAACTCAACGACATTCCGGTGATGGTGCTGCAGCACCACGAGGGCGCCTATTGGCTCAAGAAATGCAGCGACGCCTTCGACCGGCTCTACCAGGAAGGCGCCACGCGACCACGCGTGATGGCGATCGCCATCCATCCTTATATTTCGGGACAACCTTTCCGTATCAAATACCTAGAGCAAGTTTATGAGTACATGACCCAGTTCGCTGGCGTACTGCATTGGAATGGCGCAGAGATCTATCACTGGTACCACAGCAGTACCAAGGTCCAGGCGTGAGCTTGGAGGCGCTCGGGTCAGGACCGCAACCGCGCTGGCAATCGCGCACTCTTTGCTGGTTTTGAGCGCCGACGTAGTTTGGTCACCGTGACCGTCTACAGTGGGGTGTCACAGCTGTGAGCGGGGATCAATTGCGGGGATCTATTATGGTGCGGATCATCGTCGTCGTTGGCGCCCTGCTGGCGCTTTGGCCGTCGAACGCGGCGCACGCGGAAAAGCGCGTGGCGCTGGTGATCGGCAACTCGGGCTATCAAAACACCAGCGAATTGCGCAACCCCAGCAACGATGCCACCGACGTCACGGCGGCGCTACGGCGGCTGGGCTTCCAGGTGACCGATGGGCGCGATCTCGACAAGCGGGCCATGGAGCGCAGCATCCGCCAGTTCGGCCTGTCGCTCGAGGGCGCGGACGTGGCCCTGTTTTTCTACGCCGGGCACGGCATCCAGGTCGGCGGCCAGAACTACCTCGTTCCCATCGATGCGCGCCTGGCGAGCGAAGGCGATGTCGATTTCGAGACCTTGCCGTTGTCGCTCGTGCTCAAGCAGATGGAGCGCGAAGCCAAGACCAGTCTGGTGTTGCTCGATGCCTGCCGCGACAATCCGCTGGCCCGCAACCTGGCGCGCACCATGGGCACGCGTGCCATCACCATTGGCACGGGCCTCGCCGAGGTCAAGACCGGGATCGGCACCCTGATCGGCTTCTCGACCCAGCCCGGTAACGTCGCCGCCGACGGGGTTGGCCGCAACTCGCCCTATGCCGGCGCGCTCCTCAATCACATCGAGAGCTCCAACAAGGACGTGAGCGGCATCCTGGTCGAGGTGCGCAACGATGTCTTGCGGGCCACCAACGGCACGCAAGTGCCCTGGGAGCACACCTCGCTCACGGGCCAAGTGTATTTTCGCGACGCGCCGGCGCCGCCGTCCGAGCCCGTGCTCGGCGCCCCGGCCTCCCCGTCCGGGCGCAACTATGACAAGGAGATGGAAATCGCCTTCTGGAATGCCGTCAAAGACAGCAAATCCCCGGTCGTCTTGCGCACCTATCTCGATCGCTTCCCCAAGGGAACCTTTGCCGGTCTGGCGCGGGTGTTGGTGGAAGAGGCGGAGAAGACCAACCGCGGCCCCGCCCCGGCGGATCCGGGGGCGAGCGGCAGCGCCACGGCGAGCGCACCCGTTGCCGTCAGCAAGGATCCACGCGCGCTGGCGCGTGCCCTGCAGACGGAACTGAAACGGGTCGGCTGCGACCCCGGCCGCATCGACGGCAACTGGGGGCAGAAGGCCGAGGAAGCGCTGGGCGAGTTCGCGCGTCAGGCCAAGGTTACGCTTTCCCGCGAGGCCTCGCAGGAAGCGTTGCAGGCCGTGGCCGGCCAGCAAAACCGAGTTTGTGCCCTGATCTGCGGGGCCGGCGAGATGGAGCGCGACGGCAAGTGCGTGGCCAAGGCGGCCCCGGCGCGCAAGAAGCCGCAGGTGGTGGAAACCACCGCGCCCCGGCGCAAAAAGGAGGGCGGCTCGAGCGGCTCGGGAATGTGTTGGTCCAATGACCGCCGCAACATGGCGGTGGTGCCGTGCGGGGATGCCGCCTCCTCCGGCCAGCGGGCCTATTAAGCGCGCCCATCAAGGGCGGCGTTAGTCCTTATCGCTCGGCAGTCCCGGCAGGGTGGCGTTGTGCTGGCCGAGCTTGGGCGCGCGCGTCTTGATGCGCGGACGCGCCCCGTCGAAGGCCAGCGGCAGGCTGATCAGCGCCAGATCGAGCTCGGGGACCGGCTGCACGATCTCCAGCGCTTGGGTTTGCGGGTGGTCCTTCAGCACGCTCATGTCGTTGATCGGCGCGCAGGGAACGCCCACCTTCTCGAGACGCTCGACCCATTCGGCGCTGCTCCTTTGCCGCAGGATGTCGGCAACGGCCCCGATCAGCGTGACCTTGTTGGCGATGCGTGCGGCGTTGGTCTTGTATCGCTCATCGCCGATCCACTCGGGGTGGCCGAGCTCGTTGCAGAGCTTGGCAAACAGGCGATCGTTGGCCGCGGCAACGATCACCTGGCCGTCGGCGGTCGCAAAGCCCTCGAAGATCACCACCCCGAGGCTGCCGGTGGGATGCCGTTCGGGCAGCCGCCCGCTCGCCTGGTAGCGGGCAAAGTGCACGGTGAGGAGGCCCACCGCGGTCTCGAACAGGGAGGTGTCGACGACGCAGCCTTGGCCCGACTTTTCGCGCTGCAACAGGCCGCCGATGCAGCCGAGCGCCGTCCACACCCCGGTGCCGAGATCGAGCACGGAGGTGCCGATGCGCACGCCGGGCCGATCGGGATAGCCGTTGATGGAAAACAGTCCGGCGAAGGCCTGCACCATCGGTTCGTAGCCGGGGTTTTTTTGCATGGGGCCGTCGGCGCCGAAGGCCGACAGATTGCAGTAGACGAGACGGGGATTGAGCGCGGTCATGGCCTCGCTGCTGAAACCCAGATCCGCCATCACGCCGGGTCGCAGGTTGTGCAGCAGCACGTCGCTTGTCGCCACATAGCCCTTGAGCCAGGCGCTGGCCTCGGCATCCCTAAGGTTGAGCGTGATGCCGCGCTTGTTGAGGTTGAGGGCGTGATAGGTGGCCGAGGTATCGAGCCAGAAGGGCGGACCCCAGCCGCGGGCGTCGTCGCCTTCGGGACGCTCGACTTTCAGCACGTCGGCGCCGAGCATCGCCAAGATGTAGCCGGCGTAGGGCCCGGCGATGTTGTTGGCGATCTCGACGACCTTCACACCCCTCAAAGGTAGCATCTGTCGACCCTTGCCCTCTCGTTGATTGCGGTTTTTCCCGGCGCCTCAGCGGCCGCTGAAGTTGGGCGGGCGCTTTTCCAGATAGTGCGTCACGCCCTCGCGAAAGTCCTCGGTTTCGCGGCACACCTCCTGTTCGCGGTTGGCGATGGCGGTGGCCTCGGCAAGGGACTGGAACAGGCCTTCGTAGACCTGCCGCTTGATGATGCGGACCGAGCGCGGCGAGGACAGATTGGCGATCTCGGCGGCGCGCTGCTGCACGGCGGCGGCGAAGCCCTCGACCGGCAACACATTGACGAGCCCCATGCGACCGGCCTCTTCCGCTTCGAGCACGCGGGCCGACAGCAAGAGGTCGAGCGCGTGCATGGGGCCGATCAGCCGCGGCAGCATCCAGGCGATGCCGTGCTCGGCGATCAGCCCGCGCCGCGCAAAGGCGGTGGTGAGCTTGGCCCCGGCGGCCATGTAGCGGATGTCGCAGTAGAGCGTGAGCACCAGGCCGATGCCGGCCACGGCGCCGTTGATGCCGGCGATCAGCGGCTTGCGCAAGCCGATCAGATAGCTGTTGCGCTGGGCAAAATTGGCGGCCAAGCCTTCGCTCGGCGCGGCCTCGTCCACCTTCAGCGTCATTTTGCCGGCCGCGGCGGCGGAGAGGCGCGCCATGTCGGCGCCGGCGCAGAAGCCGCGGCCGGCGCCGGTCAGGACGATCGCGCGCACGTTGTCGTCGGCCTCGGCTTGGCTGAGCGCCGCGCGCAGGTCCTCTCCCATCGATTGCGTGTAGGCATTGAGACGGTCCGGCCGGTTGAGCGTGACGGTGGCGACGCGGTCTTGAACGGCGTAGCGAATTTCCTGCCAGCTCTGGCGATTGGCCTCACCCATAGCGCTCTCCCCTGCGGTTCATTGCTTTGGCGTTTGCCGGCGCGGGGGGCATTCGAGCACGTTCATTGCCCGCCGGCCAGCCGCACGGCGGCTAGACCTTCAACTTCGGGTCGAGCCAGTCGCGCAGGGCATCGCCGAACAAATTGAAGCCGAACACCGCGAGCGAGATGGCGATGCCGGGATAG
>DASTMQ010000039.1:0-8212 GCA_035714005.1 Hyphomicrobiaceae bacterium | reverse complement strand
CCGACCCGTCCGTGCTGTCGCCCACGGCACCGGCGTGGCGGGCCGGTCCAAGGCTCGCGGAAAATAGGGCGGCCAAGCGCGTCGTCCCGCAAACTGGGAAAGATCGCGCCCGCCCGGCGCCGACGGTCGGGGCGCCGAAAGCGGCGGGACAGGACCGGTATGCCGACTGCGTTGGACTGTGGGACGCCGGCACCCACATGAGCAAGCGGGACTGGTCGCGGACCTGCCGCAGGATCGAGAACAGGCTTGAAAACCTGCAAGTCGAAAGCCTGGATGTCGATCGCAGCGCGCCAAGGACGCGCAAGAAGGGCCGATCGCCCGACGCCGGCTAGGGCGGGGCGTGCGGTGGGTGACGTTAGGGGCCAAGGCGCCGCCCGGCCGGCGAGCCCTGCCCCAGGACCCCGGCGAGGCAGCCCGACGTGATCCATGCCCTTGACCATGTGACCATCGCCCTCCCCTCGGTGCCCGACGGGGCTCGAGCCTACGCGACCTTGCTTGGCCGCAGCGCAAGCAACGGTGACGGCGGCGCCTTCATTCAGCTCTCGAACGTGCGCCTTGACCTTGTTGCGGATCTGCGACAGAGGCCGGGATTGGCCGCCGTTGGCTTTTCGGTTGACGACCTCGATGGCTGCGAACGCCTCTTGAGCCGGCGCCGATTGCCCGTGCAACGGCAGGCCGGTTCTGGATGCTCCGCCGCACTGCTCGCCGATCGGCACGCAAGCTACGGTGTGCCGATCGCATTTTGCACGCGCCCGCAAGGCCTCGAGGCGCCGCCGGCGCCGGCTGCACCCGGCGCCGAGGCGACCGCCGTTTCGGGGCTCGATCACTTGGTGATCCGCACGCCCAATCCCGAGCGCGCCGTTGCCCTTTACGCCGGACGCTTGGGGCTCAGCTTGCGCCTCGACCGCAGCCATGCCGATTGGGGCGTGCGGCTCCTGTTTTTTCGCTGCGGCGACCTCATAATCGAACTCGTTCACGATCTCAAAGCCGGGGTTGGCGAGGGAGAGGACCGCTTGTGGGGCCTGTCTTGGCGCGTTCCCGACCTCTCGGGCGCGCATACGCGTCTCCGCGCGGCGGCCGTCGAGCTATCGGACGTCCGCAGCGGTCGTCGGCCGGGAACGGCGGTCTTTACGGTCCGTTCCCACACGGGCGGCGTTGCCACCCTGCTGATCGGTTCAGCCATTGCCGCCTCGGGCCTCACCCCCAGGCCGACGGGGTCGCCGGACTGAGACGGCCCAAATACCCTAAGGTTGTGCCCGCGCCACCGTCACAACTTGCGCCCCCGCCCCATTGCACTAAGAAGGAACCAATGCCCAGCCGATTTTCAACGGGCTTCGCGCCATTTTTAGCCCAGGACACGCATGAAAACCGAGACGCCGCGGCCCATCCTCCTCAAAGACTATCGCCCGCCCAACTATCTCATCGATCACGTTGATCTTGATGTCTCGCTCCGACCGGAGCGCACCCGGGTCAGCGCCCGGCTCAAAATGCGGCCCAATCCCGCCTTCGACGGGGAACCCGGGGCCTTGCGCCTCGACGGCGAACTGTTGGAGTTGGAGGGCGTGCGGCTCGATGGCCGCCCGCTCTCGCCCGCCGACTTTACCAGCAACGACAAGGAGCTCGTGATCGGCAAGCCGCCCAGTCGCGCCTTTGCCTTGGAGCTCGTCAACTTCTGCAATCCGGAGGCCAACAAGGCCTTGTCGGGCCTGTACCGCTCGCGCGGCATCTACTGCACCCAGTGCGAAGCCCAGGGCTTCCGTCGCATCACCTATTTTCTCGATCGACCGGACGTGCTGGCCACCTACACGACGCGCCTGGAGGCCGAGCGCGATGAGGCACCGGTCCTGCTATCGAACGGCAATCCGGTCGAAGAGGGCGTGCTCGACAGGGGCAAGCGGCATTTTGCCGTCTGGCGCGATCCGCATCCCAAGCCGAGCTACCTGTTCGCCCTGGTCGGTGGCGACCTGGCGCATTTGGCCTCCGAGTTCGTGACCGCCTCGGGGCGCAAAGTTGCACTCAAAATCTACGTCGAGCCGGGCAAGGAGGGCCGCTGCGCCTGGGCCATGGACGCGCTCAAGCGCGCCATGCGCTGGGATGAGGAACGGTTCGGGCGCGAATACGATCTCGACGTCTTCAATATCGTGGCCGTGTCCGACTTCAATATGGGGGCCATGGAGAACAAGGGTCTCAACATCTTCAACGACGCCTTGGTGTTGGCCTCACCGGAGACCGCGAGCGACCAGAGTTTTGCCGATATCGAGCGCGTAATCGCGCACGAGTACTTTCACAACTGGACCGGCAATCGCATTACCTGTCGCGACTGGTTCCAGCTCTGTCTCAAGGAGGGGCTCACGGTCTTCCGCGATCAGGAGTTCTGCGCCGACCAGCGCTCCGCCACCGTGCAGCGCATCCGCGACGTACGAAATCTGAAGGCGCGACAATTTCCCGAAGACAGCGGACCGCTGGCGCATCCGGTGCGCCCCGACCGCTACATCGAGATCAACAACTTCTATACGGCGACCGTCTATGAGAAGGGCGCCGAGCTGGTGCGCATGATCCAAACCCTGCTCGGGCACGAGCAATTTCGCAAAGGTCTCGATCTCTACTTCGAGCGCCACGATGGGCAGGCCGCGACGGTGGAGCAATTCGTGACCTGCTTTGAGGACAGCTCCGGCAAAAGCCTTCACCAGTTCATGACCTGGTACGCCCAGGCGGGCACGCCGGAGCTCGTGTGCAAGCTCAAATGGGATCGGCGCGCCAAGACGGCGGAGCTGACCATTACCCAATTGCTGCCGTCCACGCCGGGCGAGGCGCGAAAACGACCGCTGCAGATCCCGGTGCGGCTCGGGCTGATCGGCCACAATGGCCACGACCTCGACCTGGTGTTGGCCTCCGGCGATCCGCTCGCGGGCGGTCTCATCGAGCTCGGCAAGCGCAGCGAGACCTTCCGCTTCAAGGACGTCCCCTCGCGCCCGGTGCCATCGCTGCTGCGCGGGTTTTCAGCCCCCGTCAACCTGAGCATCGACCACTCGGAAGCCGACCTGCAGTTCCTGATGGCCAACGATAGCGATCTTTACAACCGTTGGCAGGCGGCCCAGGAGTATGCAACCCGCGTCCTCATCGCCGGCGTCAAAGCCGTGCGGGCAGAAAAGACCCCGGACCGGCCGGATGCCTTCATCGGCGCGCTCGGGGTCACGGTCGCCAACCACGACCTCGACCCCGGTTACCGGGCGCAATTCATGTTCCTGCCGGGCGAAAACGACATTGCCAGGGTGCTTGGCCGCGACGTCGACCCGCTCGCGGTCCACCTTGCGCGCAACGGCTTGCGCAAGGCCATCGGCACCTCGCTCAATGCCGACCTGCGCGATATCTACCAACGCTACGAGGTCAAAGGTCGCTATTCGCCGGCCGCCGAATTCGCCAGTCGCCGGGCCTTGCGCAACGCCGCGCTCGGCTACCTGACGAGCCGCGGCCGGCGCGAGGACATTGCCCGCGTCGCGGCGCACTTCCAGGACGCGCGCAACGCCACCGATGAGCTCAACGCACTGGCGATGCTGGCCGAGCTGCGCTCGCCCGAGCGGACGCGGGCGTTCGCGCGCTACTATGAGCGCTGGAAAGACGATCATCTGGTGATCGACAACTGGTTCGCCTACCAGGCCGTCTCGCCGCTGCCCTCGGCCCTGGCTCAGGTCGAAAAGTTGGCGCGCCACCCGCTCTTTTCCCTCAAGAACCCCAACAAGGTGCGCGCCCTGATCGGCACCTTCGCCGTCGCCAACCCCGTCACCTTCAACCGCCCCGATGGCAAGGGATACGCCTTCGTCGCGCAGCGTGTGCTGGAGCTCGATCGCTTCAACCCGCAGATTGCCGCGCGGCTGTTGTCGGCCTTTCGCAGCTGGAAAATGCTGGAGCCGCAGCGGCGCCGCCTGGCGAAGAAGACGCTGGGCCAGATCGCCAAGACCAAACCCCTCTCGCCCGATGTGACGGAGATCGTCGGCAAGATGCTGGAGTAGAGCCGCAACGGTCACAGGCCGCCTTATTTTCGTCTTTATGCGGAAGGAGGCCTCGACAAGCGATTCGCCTGTAGCCCACAATGAGCGAATGATTCGGCGCGTGTTCGGTGCCGGGTCGGTTCTGGGCAGCATTCATTCACAATCCGGTCGAGGGGCTAGGGATGGCGCGGGGCACGTCGCCTCAGCCACGGAGGGCGACGTCCATCGCATGGACGGCCGTGGCAGGCATGGTCATTGCAAGCACAGGGGCCTGGCTGCGGCGCCAGCGGGTTTTGCGCCAGGCGCAGCTGCCGCGGCTCGCCGCCAGCCTTTATTTGGCCGGGATGGCCATGGTGTCACTGACGGCTTGGCAGGCACCGGCCGCCGGCTTGAGCGATGTGGCCTCCTCCGTCGGCGCCCTGCACCTGCTGCTGCTGTTGGGTATCGGCAGCGTCATGGCGCTCACAACGCTTGCCCGCAGCGAGCGGCTGCGCCTTGAGGCCTGCGCGGCGGCGACGAGGGAGGCCGCCGGCGATGGCCTGGGCGAGCTGATGGCGCACATGAGCCATGCCTTGCGCACGCCCCTCAATGCAGTGATCGGCTTTTCCGAGGTCATGGCGCGCGAGTTGCATGGCCCGCTCGGCAACCGCCGCTATCAGGAATACGCCCACCACATCTGCGAAAGCGGCGAGCGGCTGCTCAAGTCCTCGGAAGATGCACTGGCGGTTACCGAAGCCATGACGGCCTTGATGACCGATCGCACGCGTGGGCGCCGGGAGCGGGTGCTGGTTGGCGCGCTGCTCAACGAGGCCTCAGCAGGCCTCGACGCCGCCGCCGGGCTCACGCTCAGCGGCTGCGACGGCTTCGCCGTCACCTGCGAGCGTCGCGCGACCACGCAGGCCTTGCAGCATCTGCTTCGCCACGCCCAGGCCCTGTCGGGGATCGATAGCTTCGAAATCCTTGCCCGGCCGCACCCGAGCGGCGGCCTCGAACTTTGCGCCCCGGGGGCAGGCGGCGCCGACACGGCTTCGGGCAGCGCCCCGTTGCACATCATCCTGGCTCGCCTGCTGCTCAAGACGCAGGACGCGACGCTTGAGTGCTCAAGCGGCGAGGGCGCCTGGTCGGCGCGTGTTGGCTTCGCCGGCGAGGGCTGGGCGGGCGAGCGCCGCCCCCTTTAAGGGCCGTGGCGAGGCCGCCGGCGGTGCTGGGGGGCCATTTATTTGGTCTGCTGGTTGTGGTCGTTCACCTGCCGATCGGGCTCGTCGAGCAGGTTCTGGCCCGATGGCCGGCGTTGCTCGCGCCAGGCGGGAAAAGCGCGGCGCTCCTGCGCCGTCAACTCAACGATGATTTTGAGATCGAGCTCCTGCACGGCGGTGCGGGCGCGGTTGTAGGCTTCGGCCAGCCTGCCTTGGGCGGCCGCGAACTTGTCGCCGTCGAAGGGGTCGGTGGCAATCGCATGCATCACCTCCTCGCGGGCGGCGCGAATATCGCGACGGAAGGGGCGAATGTGTTGACGCTGCTCGGCCGTCGCGGTCCAGATCAGATCGCGCCGCTCCTGCGGCAGGGAGGCGGCGTAGCCCAATAGATTGGGGGTCACACCCCGGATCGGCGGCTGGTGCGCGCGCACCCTCCAGATCGAGCCCGCCACCAAGCCAACGATGGCGAAATTGAGCGCCAACGAGGCGATCAGCAGCAGCGTGCTCCAACGCCGCAACTGCCACGCCTTCCCTGCCCTGATGCCAGTGTCGGTCATAGCAAGTCCTCATCAAACGGGTCGAGCGCCTGCGTCGAGTTGCTGTTAGCGATCGCAATGCCGGTGAACTCCTCCAAGGCCGGAATGACCGGCTGCGGCACGGCCGAGGCGCCGAGGAAAATCCCCAGCATCAGGCAGGCGGCCAACAAACCGGCGGCGCGGCCCGCCGGACCGCCGTTAAACCAACGCCGCCGATCGGCGAGCCGGATCACCGAACGCGCGGTCGCGCCCACCGTCGGCCGCGGCAGGGCCTCACTCGCAGCGCTGGCGACGGCATCGCCGGTCGGCACCATGCGCGGGGAGCGCTGGGCCGCGGCCACGATGCGCTCGGCGAGCGCGGCCTCGCTGGCAAGGGAGGGAAGCGGCGCGCGTTCCAGGATGCGGTCGAGCGCTTCGGCCTCCAGCAACAGCCGGCAGGCCGCCGGATCGCGTGCCGTCAACTGTCCCGCGCTTGTCCGCGCTTCCACCGGCCAGCGCGTGCGGTCACTGCCGTAGATCTCGAGCAGCCGCTCGAACTCTGGAAGTGTCATGCTGTTGCCCAGGCCTGTCATCTCAACACCTGTTTTTTTGCATCCGTTCTAGATCTCGTTCTCTGGCATGAGGCTTTGCCACTCGTCCTTTAGCGACACCTTGAGCGAGCGGCGCGCGCGAGCTAACAGCGATTCGACGGCCTCGTCCGAAATTCCCAGCACCTGGCCGACCTCGATCTGGCTCATGCCCTCGTAGTGAAACAGCGTCAGCGCCAGGCGTTGGCGTTCGGGCAACGCCTTGAGCGCCAGATCCACGCGCCCCTTCAACTCGCGTTCGCTCAGGTGTCGCAGCTGACCGGCAGGTTCCGCCTGCTCGGGCAGTTCGTCGACCACCGAGGTGCTGCGGCCGGCGCGGACCCGGTCGATACAAAGGTTGGAGGCAACCCGCCGCAGCCAAGGCCGCACACCCCCCGGGCCCAATTCCAGGCCCGCGGCATTGCGCCAAAGCCTCAGCATCGCTTCCTGTGCCACGTCTTCGGCCTCTGCGTCGTCCTTCAACATGCGCCTGGCAATGGCAAGAACGGTCGGCAAATGCCGGTCGACCAGACCGCGAAAGGCCTGCGCATCGCCGGCCGCCACCCGCGCCAGCAGGGACGATTCTGCCTCAGCCTCTTCCGGCTCGGACCGCAGGACCGGGCCCTGTTCGCTCTTGCGCGCTAGCACGCTCATGCCTCGCCAGCTGCCACCTCGAACGCGACGCTGCGTGAGAGGATTGAACCTCTCCCCTCCCCACCGGCAGCCTACCTCGTGTTGCAGGGGCCAAGCGAGGGGGCTTTGGGCTCACCTTTCGAGTGCTTTAAACGCGTGAAGGTGAGAGCTTCCGTCGCGGCCCCAAGCCCTTGAGCGGCAAGCCCATGCCGGCGGCGGCGGCCCAAAACGGGGGAGCCCCGCGGCGGGGCCCGAACGCCGCCTTTGGCCGCGCCCAGGCCTCAGGCCACCAACTGGTCAAACAGGGCCGCAACGGCCTGCTCGCGGGCCGCCAATTCGGCCTCAAGCCTCGGAAAATCCGGGGCATCGCCGGCCCGGGCGAGCAGCAGCTTTAGCCCTTCGGGGGCCGTTCTCGGCATGAACGGCCCGTCCTGGCAAAGGCGCAACACCTGCGTCAGATTGTTGAGGAGGCGGGCCGCCGGCAGCAGCGCCTCGGCGGCCGCCGGCGGCAGGCAACCGGCGGCCTCGAGGTTGCGCAGCGCTTGCAAGGTGTTTTGGCTCAGCACCTCGGGCCGCTCAGCGGCATGCACGAGTTGCAGGTACTGGGCGATGAATTCCAGATCGACCAGGCCGCCGCGGACCTGCTTTAAATCCCAGATGTCCGTGCTGCCTTTCTCGCGCTCGATGCGCGCGCGCATGCTGCGCACGTCGGCGGCAATCTTGCCGCGATCGCGCCGCCGCTGCAGGATTTCGGCGATGGCGGCCTCCACCACAACCTTGAGCTGGGGTGCGCCGGCAACCACGCGCGCCCGCGTCAAGGCCAGGTGCTCCCAGGTCCAGGCCTCGCCGGCCTGGTAGTGAACGAAGCTCGAAAGCTGGGTGGCAACGGGCCCCTTCTGGCCCGAAGGCCGCAACCGCATGTCGACCTCATAGAGCTGCCCTTCGGCGGTCTGGGCCGTAAAGGCGCTGATCAGGCGTTGGGTGAGGCGGCTGAAGTACTGCGTGGGCGGCAGCGGCCGGCCACCGTCGGACTGCACGGCAGCGGCATCGAAATCGTAGATCACGATCAGGTCAAGATCGGAGGCGGCGGTCATCTCGGAGCCGCCCAGCTTGCCCATGGCGACGACCACGGCCGCACCCCCGGGCACCTGGCCGTGCGCGCGCGCCAGCTCGCGCTCCACCAGCGCCTGCATGGCTTGGATCATGCACTCGGCGAGCTGGGCATAGGCCCCGCCGGCCTGGTTGGCACCAATGCTGCCGGTCAGCACGCGCACGCCGATCAGGAACGCCTG
>DASTMQ010000038.1:0-4131 GCA_035714005.1 Hyphomicrobiaceae bacterium | reverse complement strand
GGGGTCATGACCTACGAGACCATAAAACTGGAGCACGACGGCGCGCTCGCGACCCTCACCTTGAACCGACCGGAGAAGATGAACTCCCTCTCCGACCAGCTGCTTGCCGACTTTCGGGCGGCGATGGACACGTGTGAGCGTAACGACAACGTGCGCGCCATGATCATCACCGGCGCAGGCAAGGCGTTCAGTGCCGGCTTTGACATTTCGCCGCGCGAGCGGCCGCGTACGACCGTGCAGGACTGGCGCGACCACGCCAAGGACGGAAATGAGACGTGGCTGCGGGTGTGGCGCTCGCGTTTGCCGGTGGTGGCTGCCGTGAACGGCTACTGTCTCGGCGGCGGTTGCGACCTCTCCATGACCTGCGACTACACGGTGGCGGCGGACACGGCCCAATTCGGAGAGCCGGAGATCGAGTTCTGCTCGGCGCCTCCCTTCCTCATCATGCCTTGGGTGCTCGGCATGAAGCATGCCAAGGAGCTGCTGCTCCTCGGCGGGCGCGTCGACGCCGCGCAGGCGTTGCGCATGGGGCTGGTTAACCGCGTCGTCCCGGCGGATGGGCTCATGGAGGAGGCGAAGAAAGTGGCCCTGCGCATGGCGCGCCTGCCAGCGATTGCCGTGAAACAGAACAAGGAGGCGATCAATCGCGCCTACGACATGCGAGGGCTGATGGCCAACATCGAGTATGGCCAGGAAATGTTCTGCATGACGGCGATGGCGCACTCACCGGAGGGTCAGGAGTTTCGCAAGATCGCGCGCGAGCAGGGGCTGAAGGCGGCGATCCGCTGGCGGGAGCAGCGCTTCAAATAGGTCGCCGGGATCCGTCAAAGAGAACAGCTCGGTCGGCATCACGTTCAGGGCCGCTGTCACCTGAACTCCAACGAGCAGGCTTGGCGAGGCGCCGGGCCGGGGCCTGAACACACTATGTAGCCGACCTGGCGGTCACGTCCTTGCCCGCGGGATAGCGCGGTGGAGCCTGCACAATGGGCGCTGCCGCGGCGAAGATATCCTCGCGTGTGCCCCGTCGCGGCGGATAGATGCGCTTGTGATTGATCGTCAGCTTGATCGCTTTCGTGTTCTGGCCACTCGAAAGCAGCTGGCGGTCCCACCCCACCGTGTACAGGGCACCCCAGGTGCCGAGGTCGAGCACCGTCACATACCAGTCAATCCTCAGCGGCAGCATCGGCCGCTCGAACAGGTCGGCCACGACATTGTGGCCGGCAAACCGCCCCATTGGGCGCGCAAACTGACACGACATGACCGTGGCATGAACGCCATCGACCAGGCTGCAAGCCACGTCGCCCGCAGCGAAGACGTTTGCCAGGCCAGCGACGCGCATGAATGGATCGACCTCAACACGGCCGTACCGATCCAATATCCCTGGTAGCATTGCTGCGAGCGGACTTGCGCGCATGCCTATGCACCAAACGACCGTTTGCGTGGGGATGATCTCGCCGGAAGCGAGGGCTATGCCCGAAGCATCGACCGCGGTTACCCTAGTCCCCAGTCGCGTCTCCACGCCAAGGCTAGCGAGCGCCTCGCAAACGACAGGGCGTGCGTGCGCCCCCATTGTGGCTCCCGCGACGGGATTGTGATCGACGAGGATTACCCGATTCTCGCCGTCCGGAAGCGCGCGCCCAAGCTTGCTTGGCATCTCGGTTGCAACCTCGATGCCGGTGAAGCCCGCGCCTACGACCACCACAGTTGAGCGCCCCGGCGAGATCGGGCTCGTGCTTAGCCCTGCAATATGCGCGTTAAGTCGGACCGCCGCAGCATAGGTGTCCACGTCAAAGGTATTGGCCGCGAGTCCAGGAATATCTGGTCGGACCAATTCGCTGCCAAGCGCCAGCACGAGACGATCGTAGGCCAAGGTCTCCCGTCCACCGGCCGTTGCGACGGCGACTTCTTGGTTTGCGACGTCGATCGTCTCAACCTCGGCGGTCAGATGGCTTACACCTATCGGATCGAGCACCTCGCCGAGCGGGATGGCGACGTCGCCGAGGTCGCTCTCGTAATTGCGAACACGAATGTTGTGATAGGGATTGCGGTCAACGACCAATATTTCAAGTTCGCCGGTGGCCCCGATTTCATCGAATTTGCGGGCAGCGCCGATCGCGGCCCACAGACCTGCAAATCCGCCGCCGAGCACGAGGATGCGCGCCATCTTGTTCACCCAGAAGATCAGATAGCCGTGGCTAGCATAGGAAAAACGTTTTCTGCTCGAGCCGCAATCTCCGCTCGGGCGGCGTCACACCAAAGCTTGGCGGCGCGGCAACCTCGGTCAGCTGACCAGGGTTGAGCTGTCAAGGGTTGAGCTGCCAAAGGTAGAGGGCCACGCGCGACCGGCAGGCCTTGTCTCGACGGGTTGATCGCAGCTTCCAGCGCCGATCGGCTTTGGCGGGTATCTTGCGTCGGTTGGTTTCGTGGCACTGGCTGCATCTGGACCTCCTGGTCGGCTCCGAGGCTACCCGTTGTCATGATCGTGATGGCGCAAACCGAGCGCCACTGCTGCACTGCATCTTCCCATTCCGCCAGTTCGTCTTCGCGCCCTGCGCCGCCGCGCTTAAGACCCGCCTTGGCAAGGCGGAGATTGGCGTGGAACGACGGGCCCTGACATGCAGGTTTTTGCCGAGAAGGCGGGGCGTGAAACACTGCCGTGGCGGCCGCGATCAAGCTTTGCAGCTGTCGGCAAGCAAACTCTTATCTCCTCGTGCCCCACCACGCGCAAACGCGCGCTCCTCTGCATGCCAAGCAGCAGCTGCAGATGGAGATACGGTTGGCGACGCAAGCGAGTTGGTTTCTTGCGCGGCAGCGGCCGGACCCGCGAACGCTCAGGCGAGGAGGACATTATGGGCAGCGTCAAGTCGACGCGCCGGCGCTGACGCCCGAGGCGTCGCGTTCGGGGGCCACGAGAGGCAGGGGGGCGGCTTGAGAGCGTCTGCTCTCCACGCGGCTGCCGACAGCAATCGATGCCGCCGATCGGCGAGCTGTTCTGAATGGGATGCGTTCTGATATGGGTCCGGGTTTGCCCCGATTGCGCGCGAAAATGAGAACTGAAAGCCTCATCGCCAGCACCAACAGTGCCTTGTAAACAAGGCCGTAATGATCTTGGCCGAGCTGGCGTCACAAGCGGTACAAGTCGCGCCTGGCAGGGGCGCGGGTCGCCGCATGCCGCCACTAGCTATGGACCAGCCACCGCACCCGACCTTGTCCGTCCGTCGCCGGACGCCGGGCAGCGCTATTCACCACCGTCAGATTTGAGCGGAAGGAAAACATGAAGATTGTCGTGATCGGAGGCACCGGCCTTATCGGTTCGAAGACGATCGCACTGCTGCGCCGCGCCGGCCATGAGGCGGTGGCGGCGGCGCCGGATACCGGTGTCAACACGGTGACGGGCGAGGGCCTCGAGGCGGTATTGGCTGGCGCCGCGGTGGTCGTTGATCTTGCCAACTCTCGATCGTTCGAGCCGCGGGCTGCGCTGGACTTTTTTACGGCGCACGAGAAAAACCTGCTGGCCGCGGAAGCGCGCGCCGGCGTCCGGCATCATGTCGTACTTTCCGTCGTTGGCGCCGATCGTTCGCCGGACAACGGGTACTTTCGGGCCAAGGTTGCGCAGGAGGAACTGGTTAAGGGGTCTGGCATCCCCTACACGGTCGTTCGCTCGACGCAGTTCATGGAGTTCCTCGGAAGCATTGCCGACGCGGGCCAGAAGGACGGAACGGTCGACATCGCCACCGGTCTGTTTCAGCCGATCGCCGCAGATGACGTTGCAGCCATCGTGGCGGCGACCGCGCAAGCGGTACCTCGCAACGGCACCATCGAAATCGCCGGGCCGGACAGGGCACCCTTCCACGAAATCATCAAAAGTTACTTGCGAATGATGAGTGACGATCGGCCGGTGCGCGGCGATCCGGGGGCGCCTTACTACGGCGCAAGGGTCGAGCAACTGTCGCTGGTACCCACGGGAGCGGCGCAGCTTGGCGAAATCAAGCTTTCCGATTGGGTCAAGCGCAAGCTCGCGAAGTAAGTGGAAAATCACCCCCGGAAAATTGAGCCCGCCATGAAGACGATGATGAGCGCCTTGGCCGCCTTGGCCGCCTTGGCCCTGGTGGCCGTGACAGACCTCGGGGC
>DASTMQ010000037.1:0-5354 GCA_035714005.1 Hyphomicrobiaceae bacterium | reverse complement strand
CAATGCAACGCGTGCTGATCATAGGCACGGTCCGGGGCGAGGAAAAGCCAAAATGTGCGTTGGCGCGGTCCACGGTTCTGGTTTAGCGTGGATGGCACCGGCGGAAAGGTAACCCCACACCGTCACGCGGGTCCGCCACCGGGGCTAGAGGGGAGCCGCCACGTTGCTGGGGCGATGGCGGCCGAAAGGAACGCCATGCCGAGCGGCGAGGATGCGGATTTGGGCCATGGCAAACCGCAGCCGACCTGGCGCAGTACCCTGCGCGCTGCCTCGATCTTTTTGTTGGTCAGCGTTTCGGTCGCCATTGCCTTTTACGGCCTCAAGTAGCCCCGCGCCCGACCAAGTTTGCTCGCCGCCTCGGGACGGCTGCCACCTCTGAGGCCGCCCCAGAGATCGCGACCTCCTGCCACTGACCGATCCGGCTGCGCCCGGCGGCGGCAATGCCGCTCGGCAAGGGTGGGCCAACCCGGCGGCGCTGCAAGCGTTGCGGCCGGGTAACACCCTCGGGATGCGCGACTCGTGCTAAGCGCGGGCGACCCGCAGCGCTTCCCTAACCCTTCTGCGGGCCTATATCTTTTAAGCACCGCTCCGCGAGGGCGGTGCCTTTTTTATCGGCTCGCGATCCCCTCGCTCGCCGCGGCCCCTCTCGGCTCCTGGGGCCTCGCGCGCCCGGAGTATGGAAAGGCAGAGGGCCTACAAAAAACAGGGGATAACGCCGTTAGCGCCTTGGTCTGGCCAGCGGCGGGACGGACACGCCGGAACCAAGAAAGTGCATTCACATCTTCGGGTTCTGGTGTCACCCGGGCGATGTGCTAAGCTTTGCTTGGGCGCCAAGTATTGGCGACGGGTGCTTTACACCCCATGCGTTTTCGCATCTGTGCCGACAGCGTGCGTTGATTTGGATGAGCATCACATTGCCTTAGCGCTTCCGGCACGCGACCAGGCCCGTGGCTAACGCCGCGGCGGTCGGTTCGGGGGTGAGGGAACAGAAATGCAACGGGGGTCCATGGCAGGCGTGTCACAGGTGACGCCTGGACTGACCAGGCTCAAACCGGACGCGGCCGCCCAGAAGTGGGTGCGTTGGCTTGCCTTCCGGTTGGTGGAACTCGATCGCTATCCCAAGCGCGCCATTCTCGCCGCCACCGACCTCATTCTCTTCAACCTGGCGCTTTGGCTGGCCATGTCGCTGCGGCTCGGCGAGGTGTTCGTGCCCACGAGCGCGGGCGTGTTTGCGGTTCTGACGGCGGCGCCCTTGATCGGCGTGGCGACCTGCTTCCAGTTGGGCGTCTACCGCATGGTTACCCGCTTTATCGGCCCGCGCGGCTTTACGCTGGCGGCGGGCGCCGTGGGGCTATCGGCGCTCTATTGGAGCCTGCTCCTTTATCTGTCCGGCATCTACAGCATCCCGCGCTCGGTGATCATTCTTTATCCGGTGCTGGCGACGGTGCTGATCTGGTTGAGCCGCCAGGCGGCAACCTCGCTGCTGCGGCGCGGCGGCGTGGAAATCCCCTCCCAGGCCGCCGGCAAGGAATGCGCGGTCTTGATTTACGGCGCCGGCACCACCGGCGTGCAGCTGCTCGAGGCGCTCAAGAGCACCGGTGGCTACCGCGCCGTTGGTTTCATTGACCAGCGTCGCACGCTCGCACGCCAATACGTGGCCGGTCTCAGAGTGTCATCGCCCGAGCGCATGGCCGCCATCGTCCGTGAACACGGCGTCGAAGAAGTGCTGCTGGCGATGCCGCGGGCGCAGCGGCGCGAACGGCGCGCCGCCCTGCAGCAGCTGGAGCAGCTGAAGGTTCGGGTCCGCACGCTGCCGGCCATCGAAGATTTGGCGACCGGGCGCGTGGCGGTCAGCGATCTAAGGCCCGTGGAGGCCGACGATCTATTGGGCCGGGACCCCGTGCGTCCCGATCCGACGCTGTTAGCCCGCAACATCACCGGCAAATCGGTGATGGTCACGGGCGCCGGTGGCTCGATCGGATCGGAGCTGGTGCGGCAGATCATCGAGCTCAAGCCGAAGCGGCTCGTGCTGTTGGAAAACGGTGAAAGCCAGCTCTACCAGATCGATCAGCAAGCCGAAACGCTCCTTGAGGCCGCCCGCTCGCGCGGTGAGGAGCCGCCCAAGATCGTGGCCGTGCTTGCCTCGGTGCTCGATGCGGCCACCGTGCGCCGCGTCATCACCGAGAATGCGGTCGAGACCATCTATCACGCGGCCGCCTTCAAACACGTGCCGCTGGTCGAGCACAATCCGGTCGCGGGCCTGCGCAACAATACCTTCGGCACCGCCACGCTGGCCGACGCCGCGGCCGCTTGTGGGGTTGAGCGCTTCGTTTTGGTGTCGACCGACAAGGCGGTGCGGCCGACCAGCATTATGGGGGCCAGCAAACGGCTGGCCGAAATGATCCTACAGGCGCGCGCCGCCGAGGGCCGCGGCCGCACCGTTTTCACCATGGTGCGCTTCGGCAACGTGCTCGATAGCTCCGGTTCGGTGGTGCAGCGCTTTCGGCGGCAGGTGGAAGCCGGCGGTCCCGTCACCGTCACGCACCCCGGCATGATCCGCTATTTCATGTCGATCCCCGAGGCGGCGGCGCTGGTGATCCAGGCCGGTGCCCTGGCCGCCGGTGGGGATGTGTTCGTGCTCGACATGGGAGAGCCGGTCAAGATCGACGACCTGGCGCGGGTCATGATCCGCCTGATGGGGCGCGAGGTGCGCGACGAGGCGAACCCGGACGGTGACATCCCCATCGAGTACGTTGGCCCGCGCGACGGCGAAAAGCTGTACGAGGAGCTGCTGATCGGCGAAAACGTCATTCCAACCGAGCATTCCCGCATTCTGCGCAGCCAGGAACCGTTCGTGCCCAAGGCCAAACTCGACCCGATGCTGGCCGAACTCGCCACCGCCATGGAGCAGGATTGCGTGGACGCGATCAAGGCGACCCTGGGCCGGGTGGTGGAGAACTATCGCCCGACGCAATACGACGTGGGCGACGCGGAGGTCGCCGACAGCGGTGCCATTGCGGCCTGACGGTGGCCATTTCCCGCTGGCAGCGACAACGCCGAGCCATCGCGCGCGTCAAAGCGCCCAAGCGGCGGCGGCAAGCTCAATCAGGCCCGCACGCGATCGCCGCGGCCCGCACCGGCGACGGCCTGCCAGATCAGCGACACGTCGGTGGCAAAGGACATGGCCTCGAGATAGCGCGCGTCGCTTAAAGCCAAGCGTTCCGGGTCGGACATGTCGATGCCGGCGACTTGCGAGATGCCGGTAATGCCGGGCAGCAGTCCCGCCAACCCCAGCCGGCGTCGCGCCAAAATCAGCTCCACTTGCGTGGGCAGGCAGGGACGTGGCCCAACAAAGCTCATCTCACCTTTGAGCACGTTCCAAAGTTGGGGCAGCTCGTCGAGCTTGAGGCGCCTGAGGTGCCGGCCGATCGGCGTGACGGCGGCGGCCGCCATTTGATGCGTGGGGACGTGGGCGGTTTCCGTCAGCATCGTTCGCAGCTTGTAGCAGGTGAAGGGGCGTTCGTCTTTGCCCACGCGGGTCTGGCGAAAGATGACGGGGCCTTTGGAGGTGAGGCGAATGAGGAGGGCGCAGACGGCCACGACGGGCGCCAGCAGCAGCAGCCCGAAGGCCGCCGCGACCAGGTCGAAGGCTCGCATTATTGCCATTGCCACGGTCAGCCTCGCCCGACCGCGCTCGGGGCGGCAGCCACCCGCCGCATGGCATGTCTGTCAGGTCCCATGTTCGTGGTCTCTACCCGCCCTCTACCCTCTCTCTGGCCTACCCTCTCTCTGGCCTCTCTCTGGCCTCTCTCTGGCCCCAGTCGAGAAGCGGAGGGCCGCGCTTTGCGACTATAGACGGTTTGCGGCGTCGGTGGCCTCAAGCGTCAACCCCCGTTGTCGCCCGCCAGCATGGCCGCGTAGCTCGCGCGCAAGGTGCGCCGCACGTGCTCTTCGGTAAAGCCCTCGAGCAGGCGTCGTCGCGCCGCCTGCCCCATCTGGCAGCGCCGGTCCGAATCGCCCGCCAAGCTTGCGAGCGCGGCGCTGAGCGCGGCGGCGTCAGCCGGTGGCACGAGCAGGCCCTCGACGCCGTGGCGGACGAAGTGGCGATTGCCGGGGACGTCGGTGACGATCAGGGGGCGAGCGGAGGACGCCGCCTCGAGCAGTGCCCGCGGCAGGCCTTCGCCACCGCGTGAGGCCAGCACGAACATGTCCGCGCTCTTCCACACGGCGGCGACATCCGCGACCGCCCCGTGCCAGCGGGCTCCGGTCTTTTGACACCAGGCCTGGATGTCCCGCGGCGGGACGGCCTCGGGGTTGTCGGCATCGCTGCTGCCATAAAGCTCAAGCCGCAGGCGGACACCGTCGGCCAGCAGCCGTTCGTAGGCTTGCATGAGAAGATCGATGCCCTTCGACCGGATCATGCGGCCAACGTGAGCGGCGACGGGCACGGCGTGCTGGGGCGGCGGCAGCGCCGGGAAGGCGTCGGGATTGACACCAGCGCCGCCGAGAATGGCAAAGCGTGCGCCGAGCTTGGGCGCAAGTTTGCGCACCATGGCAAGGTCGTCGGGGTTTTCCACCAAAAGAAAAGCGTTCGGCTTGCGCACCAGGGAGGCCAGCACCCGCAGCATGCCGAAGCGGTAGAGGCGCACAAGCGGATCGCTGGTAATTCCGGCGAGCCCCTGCCCCGTGATGTGCACGACCACCTGCGGCACGGCGGTGAGGCGCAGGGCCAAGCCGCCGAGGACAATCGGCTTCATGGCGATCAGGTGCACGACGTCCGGCCGCTCGCGATTGATGAGGCGCGCCAGCCGCAAGGCCACCTGCGCCGCCAGGGCCTGATTGTTGGAGCCGCGGCGAAAATCGAAGTCCACCGTGCGCGCCCCCAGGGCCTCGATCTCGGCGAGCCGGCCCGAAGAGCGGGTGACGACCACCACCGACCCGGCAATGTCGGCCAGCAGCGAAATCAGCGGCCGAAAATGTGACAGGGCGAACCAGTCCTCGGTGATCAGGAGGGCAACCTTGCGGCAGTTGGCGCGCGTGCTCACGGGGGCTCGCCGGGGTTGGGTGGGCTTAGGGGCGACGTGTCGAGGCAGTCACGGGGGTGGGCGATGTTTTGTCAACGCGCAAGATCGTCACCCACAGAAACGTCACCCAAGTGTCACGCCCGCGACATTCGGGCACCAGTAAATCTGCTTTAAAGCCTTTGCCGTGCGGGCGGGCCAATAGCCCAAGCGTTGCGCACGGGAAAAACGCGCAGAAAATGCGCAGAAAATCAAATGTGTGGAGAGCGCAAAGATGCATGTACTATCGCCAAAATCGCGGCCATGATGAAATCAAGGCGGCGTGGTTGCGCT
>DASTMQ010000036.1:0-8088 GCA_035714005.1 Hyphomicrobiaceae bacterium | reverse complement strand
CCCGTGATGGCCAAGAGCAGGCCGGAGGCGGCGTAGGTCAGCGTGATCATGACGCGACGCCCAAGCGTGTCGAACAGGCGTCCGAGCAGGACGGGGCCCAGAAAATTGCCGGCGGCGAAGGGTAGGATGTACCAACCGACTTGATCGGCGGGAATGCCGTAAAAATCGGTCAAGACCAGGGCATAAGTAAAAAAGATGGCGTTGTAGAAGAAGGCTTGCGAGGCCATCAGCGTCAGGCCGACGTAGGTGCGCTGGCGCTGGCTGCCGATAAGGGTCGCGATCACCTGGCCGAGCGGGGTGTGGGTACGCGATTTGAGCTTGATGGTCGCAAATGGCCCCGGTGCCAAGACATGGCCGCGTCGGCGAAAGTCCGCTTCGATGCCCGCCACAATCGCCTCCGCCTCGGGCAGGCGTCCGTGGGTGGCGAGCCAGCGCGGGCTCTCGGGCAGCCACAGGCGCATAAACAGAATGACGAGGCTCAGGGCCGCGCCGATGGCAAAGGCCAGCCGCCAGCCGAGGTCGGGGGCGAGGAGCGCGGGGTCGAGCAGGACGATGGAGCCGGCGGCGCCAATGGCGGCGCCCAACCAGAAGCTGCCGTTGATGGCGAGATCCGTCCAGCCGCGTACGCGCGCGGGCACGAGTTCCTGAATGGTCGAATTGATGGCGGTGTATTCGCCGCCGATGCCGGCCCCGGTCAGGAAGCGAAACAGCGCAAAACTCCACAGATTCCAGGAAAAGGCGGTGGCGGCGGTCGCCAGCAGATAGACGGCGAGCGTGATGAAGAACAGCTTCTTGCGCCCGAGACGGTCCGTCAGCCAGCCGAAGAAGAGGGCACCCGTCACCGCGCCGGCCAAGTAGGCGCTGCTCGCCAGACCGATTTCGGTGTTAGAAAAGTTCAAGACCGGGCTCTGCTTCAAAGCCCCGGCGAGCGCCCCGACCAACGTGACTTCGAGACCGTCGAGGATCCAGGTAATGCCGAGGGCGACGACGACCAGCGTCTGGAAGCGCCCCCACGGCAGGCGATCGAGACGGGCGGGAATGTCGGTTTCGATCACCCCGGGCAGCGCCGCGTCGGGCGCCGCCAGGCCGGCCCGACCGCCGTTGTCAGCTTGCCTCATCATCCGGCGGACTGCTGCGCCCTGAGTCGCTGGTTGGTGGTGTCGGTGGCAAAGAAGTCTGTCATCGCAAAGCTGCCCCACAAAACGGCCGCCGCGTGATGCCGCCAGGACAGCTCGGCCCAGGTGCCCACGGCGATCCAGTAGGCTTCGAGCGCGACCGCTACCAGCAGCGGACTGCTGGCGGCGGCCTTGTCCAGCCATGCCGCGACATCATCGCCCCGCCCGCTCTGGTTGGCGAGTGTCCACTGCTGCAGCACGGCATAGGCGCCAAATCCGGCGACAATACGCACCCAAAACATCTCGGCATCGCCGAACGGCGGATTGAACTTGGCCCGCAGGTAAAGGAGCCAGACCAAGCCGGCATCGGCGCAAAGTGCCGCCAAAATGCTCAAGGTGCGGGCCGTCGCGTGGCTGGTCCTGGGTCGATAGGCTTCGGGTATCTGGGTGATGTCCACCATCTCGAACGTCCCCTGCGCCGCAGCCACCACGACGCGGGCTTTGGCTTAAACGCCGAGCCAGCATGGGAAGTTGCCCCGCAAAATGGCAGCCCCCCAGGTTCGCCGGAACAAACGGGCTGGCGCTGCCGTTGTGGTGACGGGGTGCACAGGAGGTTTCGATGTCTCAGTCCCGGCCCCTGCTCACCATCGACAAGCAAATTGCCGACGCACAGCGGCGCATCAATGAGCAAAAGCTCCGCTTGCAGCGCATGATCGCTCAGGGCACCATCGCTCAGTCCGATGATGATCTCCTGCGGGAAATGTATGTCACTTTGCGCGAGCTGCAAGACGCCCGCGTGCGTGGTTAAGCGCATCCGTGGTTGAGAGCCCGCGCGCGAAAACGCGGGCGGGGAGCGGGTGCCGAACGCGAAGCGCGCGGCGAGCGCGGGGGGGTGGGACGGCGGAACCGAGACATGGCCGGGGCGTTCCTAAGGCGACGATCAAGTTGGCCGCCTTGCGGAGCGGCACAAACCTGGAGATTTGAGCATGGGCAACCTGCTTCACTATGCACTGGTATTCCTGGTGGTGGCCCTGATCGCCGCGGCCGTGGGCTTCGGTGGCGTCGCCGGCTTTGCGATGGAGGCCGCCCGGCTGCTGTTTTGGGTGTTCATTGTGCTGTTCGTGGTTTCGCTGATTGCCGGATTGGTGCGGCGCGCTTGAGGCGATAGCCGCTCGCGTCGCCGCCAATGAGCTTGGCGAAGCACCCTAAAAAAAAACCGCGGGGCGGCGTTGTCAAAGGACGCCGCCCTTGCTTTTCTGGGGCCTCGTTGCGGGCCCACGGACATGCGTGTGAGCGCGAGCATGGGCCGGCAAACTTGGTGTCGACGCGTGGCGCACGATCATCAGCATTTGTCATGAGCACGTCTGCCGATTTGCAACAGCCCATTGCCGAGCGGGCCCGTAGTTTTGCGCCCGTCGTCTGGTTGCTAGGCAAGGTGCAGAGCGGCAAAACCTCCATTATCCGTGAGTTGACGCAAGCCAGCGATGCGGAGATCGGCAGCGGCTTTCGCGCCTGCACCAAGACGGCGCGGGTATTCGACTTCCCCGCGCAAGCGCCCATCATCCGCTTTCTCGACACGCGTGGACTTGGTGAGGTGAACTACGATCCGGCTGCCGACATCAGCTTTTGCGAGGAGCGATCCCACCTGATCCTCGCGGTGATGAAGGCGCTGGATCTCGAACAGAGCGCGGTGCTCGCAATTGTGCGCGCGGTGCGGCAGCGCCATCCGGAATGGCCGATCGTCGTAGCGCAAACGACCTTGCACGAGGCCTATCCGGTGGGCGCTCACCATGTCCTGCCCTACCCGTTTCAGGCCAAGGATGCGAGCGCGGTGCCGCCCAATCTTTTGCGGGCGCTCGACTATCAGCGTTCGCTGTTTCGCGGCTTGCTCGGTCGCGGGGAGCCCCACTTCGTCCCGATCGACTTCACCCGTCCGGAAGACGGCCTTGAGCCTCATGCCTACGGTCGCGAGGCGCTGCTCGAGACCCTGATCGCCGCCGCGCCCACGGCGGTCGCCGTCGCCTTGGCGGAATTGCCGGGCTCCAGCGCCGAGCGTTCCGCCGAACAGTTCAACGCCCACATCCTCGGCTTCGCGCTGGCGGCGGGCGCCAGCGATGCCGTACCGGTCGCCGGCGTTGTCGCCGTACCGATGGTGCAGGCGGCGATGCTGCGGCAGCTCGCCAAGTTGCACGGGGTCCACTGGGACAAGCGGGCCTATGCCGAATTCGCCACCGCTCTAGGCGCTGGCACGCTCGTGCGCACGGCCTCCTCCTTTGGCGTGCGCCAGTTGATCAAGCTCATTCCCGTCTATGGGCAGACGGCCGGGGCCGCGGCCGCAGCGGTGGCAAGCTTCGCTGCCACCTACGCCATGGGAAAGGCCGCCAACTATTTCCTCACACGGCGGCGCCAGGGCGCTGAGGCGGAGGCAGTCACCGCCGTCTACCGCAACGCGCTGAGTGAGGCATTCCAGCTCGCTAAGGCGAGGGCGATCGGGACAAGTGCGAGGGGAGCCAAACCATGACGCCGGACAAGCCGTCGCCCGCGCCGCGTCCGCGCTATCCGCGTTGGGCCATGCTAATCGTTGCCCTGCTGTTGCCGGCGGCGAGCCTGTTACCTTTCGGCAGTCTCTGGCTTTGGCAACACGGCTACATCCTGCCTTGGGCGATCGTCATCTGCATTCTTGTGCTCGGGGTCTATTATTTTGAGCAGAAATTGATTGACCCTAATGTGACGCCGGAGGAGGGGCCACCCGATCCAGGCGATGGCAACTGGACGCCGCGTCAGGCGCATGCCTGGGATGATGTGTTGAAGCTCGCCTCGCAAGTGAGCCCCGCGCGCATGACGAGCCGGGATGCCGTGCTGGGGCTCGGTCTGGAAACTATTGAACTGGTGGCCAAGCGTTTACATCCGGAGCGCACCGATCCGCTGTTGCAGTTCACGCTGCCGGAGGCACTGGCCGTGCTCGAGCGTGCCAGCGCCAATCTGCGTTCCTTCGTGGTGACGTCGTTCCCCCTCGGCGACCGCATCACGGTTGCGCAATTCATGTGGCTTTATCGTTGGCGCGGCGCCCTTGAGTTGGCCGAAAAGGGCTACGACCTGTGGCGTGTGGTGCGGCTCCTCAATCCCGTGGCCGCGGTAACCCAGGAATTGCGCGAGCGCTTCACACGTCAGATCTACGAGATGGGCCGCGAACACCTGGCGCGGCGCCTCGCGCGCGCCTTCGTCAAGGAAGTCGGGCGTGCGGCCATTGATCTTTATGGCGGCAACCTGCGTTTTGCGCCGGAGCGGCTTAATGCGCACCTGACTGCCCCCTCGCGCGCGGATTTGAGCGCCGCCGAGGCGCGGGCGCTGGAACCGGTCCGCATCCTGGTGGCGGGGCAAATCGGCGTCGGCAAATCGAGCCTGGTGAATGCGCTCGCCAATGCAGTGGAGGCCGTGGTCGACACCCTGCCGGCGACCGCGCGATATACCGCCTACCGGCTAAGCAAGGAAGGGCTGCCGACGGCGCTGATCATCGACAGTCCGGGTCTTGATGATGCGCGGAGCATGGCCGGCCTGATCGAAGCGGCCCACACCTGCGACATGATCTTGTGGGTGACGTCCGCCACCCGCGCGGCACGCGAACTCGATGCGGCGGCACTCAATGCCATTCGCCAACACTTCAATGCCGAGCCCAATCGCCGCCGGCCACCGATGCTGCTGATCCTCACCCACATCGACCAGCTACGCCCGTTCAATGAATGGGAGCCGCCCTACGATCTGGCGTCGACCACGCGCACCAAATCGCAGTCGATCCGCGGTGCGCTGGAGGCGGCCGGCGCGGAGCTCGGCTTCGCCGTCGGTGAGATCGTGCCCGTACGCGTTGATATTGCGGTGGCGCCCTACAACATCGATGCGGTCTGGGTAAGGATTATCGAGCTCATGTCCGAGGCGCAGCGCGCGCGCTTGCTACGCACCTTGAAAGATATCCAGAGCGCATCAAATTGGCGTTCGATCTGGTCGCAGGCGGTGAACGCCGGTCGCGTCATAGGGGAGACCTTTTTAACGCGGAGTACTGAAGATGTCGCACATGAGCAAACCGGCGGCCAGCACAGAGGGCGCGTCGCCGGCAAAACCCAAGAAGGCTGAACCGGAAGCAGCGACGCGCGCCAGCAACGCCAGTGCCCGCGCCGAGCAAAATGCTGGCGCCGCCGCGGTGGTGGTCGATGGCTGGGCGCGTGCCAGTCAGATAGCCGTGGTTGGCTTGTTCGTCATCGCCCTGCTGTGGTGTTGCTATGTTGCGCAACCGGTGATTGTTCCCGTCTTTTTGGCCTGGGCCATCGCCACCATTGTCTTGCCGCTCGTGACCTGGATACAGGCCCGTGGCGTACCGCGCGTGCTGGCCGCCATCCTGGTTACCCTGTTGCTGTTTCTCGTCATCGTTAGCCTGCTCGGGCTGCTCTCGACGCCCGTCGCCTACTGGCTCGGAAGAGCCACGGAAATTGGTACGCTGATCAAGCAGAAGCTGCAAAGCATGGGTCAGCCGCTGGCGCTGCTTGAGGAGTTGCAGAAGGCGCTGAATGCGATCGGGACGGGCGAGAGCACGTTGCGGGTCGAGGCGCAGCAGTCGACCCTGGTCGCGACGATCTTTTCGATCCTGACCCCCGCGGTCAGCCAATTCGTGCTCTTTCTCGGTGCGCTCGTGTTCTATCTCATCTACCAGAAACGGCTGCGCAGCACGGTGGTCTATCTGCTGCGGGACCGCCACATGCGCTTGGCTACGCTGCGTACACTGAGTGATATCGATGAGAATATGACCACCTATTTCGGCACCTTCACGATCGTCAACATCTGCCTCGGCCTGGTTACGGTGGCTTTGACCTGGCTCGTCGGGCTGCCCAATCCGCTCCTGTGGGGAGTGCTGGCGGCCCTGCTCAACTATATTCCTTATATCGGGCCGGCGATCGTGGTTGCCACCCTTGCCGTGGTTGGCTTGGTCACCTACCCGACCCTGGGCGAGGTCGCCATCGCGCCCCTCATCTATGTCGCCATGGTTACCATCGAGGGCCAGTTCATTACCCCGGCCTTCATGGGTCGCCGACTTGAGCTCAATCCCTTTGCGGTGTTTCTCGCCATCGCTTTTTGTACCTGGTTCTGGGGTCCGATCGGCGCTTTTCTAGCGGTGCCGCTGCTGATGGCGTTGACCGTGACGCTAAGCAACGTGGTCGCGGCAGAGCCCCCCGACCTGCCGGATTGAACCAAATCTAGCCAGTTGCGTTTACTCAAGATAATGGCTTCAGCTAAGCAAGGAGAGTGAGATGGCGCAGAGCAGCAATTATTCGGGTTCGACGACCCACGATATGAAGGAGAAGGCCACGGGCCAATTCGAAAAGATGGCGGAAAAGGCGACCGACAATTTTAAGAACATGGCCAACCAGGCCGAGGACGTTGCCAATCGGGTGGCCGAACACGGCCGCGAGGCTGGCGAGAGGATGCAGGAGGTGGCCGGCAACTTCAAAGGCGCCGTCGACCGCTCCGTCAAGGATCAGCCGATGGCGACCTTGGCGATGGCGGCGGTGGTGGGCTTTGTGCTCGGCGCCCTGTGGAAATCCTAAGCGGCGCTCGATGACGTTATAGCGGGCAGTGGCGGATCGGTGAATCGGCCGCCCCGCGGCGCCCCAACGGCCAAGGGCACTTGCCATGTTTCGAGCTCTGATCAATGACGCCAAGGCGGCGGCGGCCTCCGTGGTTGTCAAATATCTGGCGCGGGCTTCCGTGGCGGTGCCCTTTGTCATTGCCGCCGGGTTTGCCATCGCCGCCATCACGCACATGCTGATCCAGCGCTTCGGTGCCGTGCTGGGGTGCTGGCTGCTCGCCGCGGGTTTCACGTTGATCGGCGTGGTGGCGACGCTGCTCGTCAAGGTCAAAGAGCACGAAGAGGAGATCGCCGAACAGCAAGCCGAAGCGGCAGGCACCGGCGCTGCCGCCAATGAGGCCGCGGTGCAGGCCCTGATGCAGGCGCCGCTGGCCCTGGCGGGAGCGCTAGCCTCGACACCGCTCGGTCCCAAGGCCCTTGCCAATGGCGCCAAACTCATTGTTCGCAACCTTCCCCTGGTCGTCCTGTTGGCTCTCATTGCCTTGCTGTTTTGGCCGATGCAGCCCGCAACGGAGGAAGGCGAGCAAGATCAGGACGAGGAGCAGCCAGCGGCGCCGGTCCCGGAGGCCAATGGCGCTTATCGGGCGAAAGGCAACGGCCTCAATCGGGAGCAGGCGGCCTGAGGCGGGGCGCGGCGGCGACGTGAGCCGCGGGCGCCGACGTCTGTTGCCTGTGCGCGGCCGGCGTTTCATCCGTGATCAGATGCTCTGGCCGTTGCTTGCCCAGGCGCCCGCGTCCAGTCGGGCGGTTCAGGCGCCCGGACGGCCGTCACGCGTTCAATTGGGAAGGAGTTGACGTGCGTCGACCGCGGGCGGCGGGCACGCGCCAGCGCGCCACTTGACAACCATGTTGTGGCCCGCTGCGACTGGGCTCGCGACTGGCCGGTGAAAGGCGCTCCAGCAAAGCGGGCCGCGTGCGCCGCGTTCCTAAAGCGCAATGCGGAACCAGAGCCAGGCCCCCACGTTCTGCAGGCTGAGGTTGCCAATGAGGAGAGCGTTTGATGGGCCGTGGGCTGATCCTATGGTTGGTAGGAATTCCTCTACCCGTCATCCTCGTTCTGTACTTCCTCGGCTATCTCCATTGAGAGGAGCGGTCGGCTCGTGCGAGCCGTACGCGGCTCAGCAGCCGTCGAATACTGGGAGGCGCGGCCAGGCGTTTGCGCCAGGACGGCCGCAAGGGTTGCGAAGGTGCGCTGAACACGACCGCGGCCCTCACCCTCGCGAACAGCCAAGGCAAAAAGTTCACGGCCGGCGGCGCTTCGCAGCATCTGGAGGCAACCCCTCAGTGAACATGGCAATACATGACTTAACAAGAGAACAGGAGGTTTGACATGAACTG